>JBIKWQ010000086.1:0-12093 GCA_044356215.1 Bdellovibrionota bacterium
AATTAGCTAAATATTTTTTACCACAGAGGACGCAGAGGACACAGAGAACGCCCATTTTATAGGCAATTATGGAGTTTTCTCTGTGTCCTCTGCGTCCTCTGTGGTGATAAAGAACTGCAACGCCCTAAGAATTGACCTTTTTTACTAAAGTATAAGCAGTTTGCCGCCGACCCTCTAAGGGGGACCCAGGCGGCGCTGATTTAGCCTCCCCGTTCGTTTGGTGCGCGCCGCTTATCTCGAAAGGCTGGCGTGATAAGTTCTATTGCTAAATATCTTCGCGGGAAGCGTGAAGCATTGAGTCTCGGTCATGCGCTGGCAGTGACGGCCTCTGCCTTGTGTCTATTACCACCGGCTTTCGGTCTTCCAGCTTATGAAGGTGAGTATGTAGTTTCCTTCTCTCCGCGAACACCTATTTCAGGTTCGGTGACGACTCTGTCCCTTCCATCTGGAACTGGTGAGCTCACTGTAGTCCGAAGGTTGGGTGGTGATGTAGCTGTGCTATCTGACGTGGGGGGGCGGCTTTACTCAGCAAGTGGTGAGGTGGGTGCTCTTCGGGATGGTATAGACCTCACAGCGGATGAGACCTGCAAGCGACTTATAGCTTCACGGCAAGTTGAGTCTTGCACTCCGAATTACAAACTAACGATTAGTGACACAGGTGGAACAGACCCGCTCCTCTCCGGGCTCTGGGGGATGAGCGACGAGAGCGGAATCTCCGCGGTTAGCGCCTGGGGGATCTCAACCGGATCGAATCAGGTGATCGTAGCGGTTATTGATACTGGAGTCGATTATACGCATGAGGACCTCGCTGCTAATATCTGGACCAATCCCAACGAGGTCGCTGGCAACGGACTTGATGACGATCGAAACGGATACGTTGATGATGTGAGGGGGGTGAATCTGGTTCCTGGTGCCGCGAATGTCATCGACCCGATGGATGATAACCAACACGGAACTCACGTGGCGGGGATTATAGGCGCTGTTCATGGGAACGGAGTTGGTCTTGGTGGGGTTAATAGCTCAATAAAGATCTTACCGATTAAGTTTATGGACGCCGCCGGTTCTGGGAGGTTATCTGACGCGATCGCTGCGATAGACTATATGGTCGACCTAAAGGTGAATCGCGGAGTTGATATCAAGGTCGCTAACAATTCGTGGGGTGGGGGAGGTTACTCTCCGGTCCTAGAAGCGGCGATTAGGCGCGCGAATGATGCTGGAATCGTCTTCGTTGTGGCGGCTGGCAACGATGGGTTAGATGTCGATCTTTTTCCCTCTTATCCTGGCGGATACGATGTGGAGAACGTGGTAACCGTCGCGGCTATCGATGAGTCCCAGAACTTGGCGATATTTTCTAACTACGGGGGGCAAAGCGTTGATATAGCCGCCCCTGGAGTCGCTATTAACAGCTCTTTACCCGGACAACGTTACGGCAAGCTATCTGGAACATCGATGGCCGCCCCTCACGTAACTGGGAGTTTGGCTCTCTTGTATAGTGTCGAGCCCTTTGTAGCCGCCGCCGATTCAATTGCACGTTTGCTGGAGAGCGGTCGCGAGATTCCTACCTTATATAGCCCAGACGGATCCGTGTCATACGTCAGGTCGCGGAGAGTTGTTAACGCCGCGCGGCTCTTACGTAACGAAAGGGCGCCTATAAATGATCCTAACGCCGGTCTTGCGCCGTGTGGATATTCCTTTCAAGCGTCTAATGTTATCGCGAGCAGCGCGCTCGACGATGCGGCAGACAAACTTAATCCAGTTAACCAGGCGGATGAGGGGGACTTTAAGGTTATAAATCTCCCCTTCGATTTCCCGTTCTTTAGAGGCGTCACCAGAACGCTCTACATATCACCAAACGGTGTGGTCTACCTCAATCCGCCCCGCAACGCCGACTACCAGGTCGCCTCTCGAGCTCCGACAAACTCTATCGCGGCGTTTCACGCTGACCTAACGCCGCGAACAGCCAAGCAGGGAGTGCGAGCCTATGTGTCGGGCGACCGGGCGGTTATCTACTGGTCCTCAGAGCACTACTCATTGGCCGGTAAGGGGCCGATATCCATACGTTTGACTATTCACAGAAGCGGGTTGATAAGGAGCACCCTAAGTTTTGAATCCGCTAAGGATCCAAATGAGTTGTCGTGGCTAGCGCTCGGAAATGCCCTGACGAGCCCTGGCGCACCGCCTCTAGGTTTGATTGGCGCGAGCGCTACTTCGGCTGCGAACTCAAGCACCTTCGACATAGCCGCGGCGCAAAGGGGTCTGGTAAGAACTGTCGGTGAGCGTCTCGATCTAAGTGTGGCCATGGTCCCTAACTGCTTTGATATCTCAAGAAACGGCCCCGCTGAAGGTGAGATGCAGTTAGCGCGAGTTAATTCGATTAAGTTTAAGGTGTCTTCGAGCAGGCGCAAGGCGCTGGTGAGGCTGACTGGTACAGGTTCTGGAAAGGTGCCGCTCAGATCTTCGATAGATGGGAGGGGATGCTCACAGATATCATGGGGAACACTATCAAACGGCAAAGGGTCTTTTGAGGTTTCACTTCCGTCGACAGCTCGCAGGTTCTCACTGCAATCTCCGGAGTCGAAAGGGGTGGTGTCACTGGGGAGATCGTCTAGTTCATCGCGACGAGTGAAGTTAGATAAGATGTGTTCGCAGTTTGTTCAGTCGATCAGATAGAGCTCCCATAACAGGAAATTTTATTAATTCGAGATTGTGTTTTGAAAAAAGTTTACGCGGCGTGATCGTCTCTCTTTGCTGAACGCGATCTGATCTAAACGGTCGCTAAGGTGAAAAGGTCCTCAGAAGAGAGTGAGAGGGATCTTAAATCTCAAGTTACTCCTAACATCTTCTCTTGGTGCTCACTGAGCGTCGTAAGTTTTTCATTTTAGATCCTCTCTCCACAGAATGAAAAACTGATAAGAGATTCTCTCTACTACCAAGACATCGAGCTACCTTAGGGAGTGGTTTAAGTTATGCGCGGATCTCAATGGGCAATCATCCCTGCAACGACATGATCTGAAAAAAAGTTTCGTAAAATCAGCAAGAAGGGTTTCTTTATCGCGGCAATTTGTTTCTTGGAACGTATCGTCTCACGATTAGATGTAGCGGTGTGAGTGCCGCCATTAACAGCGCTGTACTCGATGTGCGAACGCTTCAGTGAACAGCACGTTTTGAGACGCTATAGAACTTCAAATCGATCGCTCGCGCAGGCGGATCGTTGAAGATAGATATCGTGACTATCTAGATCTAGATTTGGTCCCTTGTCTTACGTCGAGCTCTCTTCTTCTCGCTCATCTCATGTGTGTTTGGATGATGGTATCGAGTTCATGACACGCGACACAGAAATGCTCTCTCGTCGTCCTTGAATCCTTTTTCATAAAACAGATCATCAAATATGTACTTGCAAAGATTTTTGACCGGTGTCACTCTGCAAGTGTTGAAGGCAACTTCTAGAGAGTGTGTGACGGGTGCGTAAGTGTCTGAGGCAGATTCTCAAGTAGTAAATTAAAGCTCAGTCGCGGTTAATCCGATAGGCTGAGTTAAGAGGCCCGACATAAGCTTAATCATGCCCCCTAGGTGGAGGCGGGTTCGCTTAAGAGGGTAAACAAGTTTCGGTCAAGCGTAGCGACTGTCCGGATTCCCCGGCAGAGGCTAAAGGCGATCGTTTAATATAGACTGTGACCAAGAGGGCAGCAGTATCGTAGCTCGGGCACTATCAATAGTGGAGAAAAAGATGGCAACTAAGAAGAAGACAGCAAAGAAGACAACTGCTAAGAAGAAGACTACTAAGAAGGCTTCCAAGAAGAAGTAATAACTCTTCTTGTTCTTTAAGCGCTCCAGGGCCGTAAAAAGCTCTGGAGCGCTTTTTTTTGGCTAAGTAGGTAAAATATTTAATAACCAAAGGGGTTTGCGGCCTTAAATCCCGTGCTCGTTTACGTGTAACGCCTATTCAGGGATTGACCTAATTGTTCCCCTCAAGATCTCCCACCACGCCAGCTTTGGGCCGGAAGTGGTATTAATCGCTCCGACCTCCTTGGGCGCGGCTATTCGAGCAACGCGAGAGTAGCTCTTTTCACTACCACACTGAAACACAGCTCTTAGCTCTAACCCCCTTGGCGCGGCCTCCGCCAGTGATGATGCTGGTCCACGAAAAATTCTGAGACTGGTATCGTGTGAGGTCACGGGTAATAGCTTAGTCTGGGCAAGCGCGGTCCACGCGCCGGATCTCCTCGCTATCAGTTCTCTAGCTTGGAGCTTCAGAGCGCAATCGCCCCTTAAAGGAGGACGAAAGGTTGTTACCCTGGTCTGGAAAGACTCGATATCGGTTGATACGGATATAGAGACCTTAGTATCGCTTGGTGCGGTCAGGCAGCGGCCGCTGCTCTGAATGTAGCTAGAAACAGATCTTCTAGTAGCGCTGCTCACACGAGTATTTGCAGAGGTGAGCATCGGATTCATCAGAGAGTCGTTTGCATCGTCGTGTCGTGCGCCCAAGCCGTGAGCTAACTCATGCGCCAGTACGATAGGCTGAAGAGCGGCGCCAACGCTTCTTGATAACCCAACGGAGTAGCTACCTTGAGATTCGCAAGCTGCCCCCACGTATGCTAAGCCCGCTGTCTCTTGGTCGATAAGTCCTCGGGTAAAGAGGTGAAAGAGATCCGCTGATCGACTAAAGGAATTTATAGCGGACCTAAAGAGCTCAAGTAGTTGATCAGAGCTAGGAATTCCGCCGCTCAAATCGATAGAGGTAGGCACCAAACTGCGAATTCGAAGTGTAACCCCGAGCCGTCTTAGATAGAGTTGATTGGCAGCATAAGTAACTGCTGTGAGGTACTGCGCAATATCCTGGTCAGGCCACGGAGTAGGGAACTGTGGGTCGTAAAAGAGGCCAAGCTCGACCTCCTTGATGCCGTTAGCTGGACGAGTTGTCTGAATCTGTTTGTTGAGACCCAGGAAAGGTTCCAAGGACTGAGAGCATAACTGGTTGTTGGGTCTCGATCTCGAGATCTTGGTTGCCTTAACGGTTAACCCCTGCTTAGTGTGTGAGATTCTAAATCGAGCAGTCATCGGAAGCTTGTTTCGGCGAGAGGAGAAAAATAGCAGGGCAGTATCGCCAGAGATGGATAAAGTCGCGGCCTGCAAGTCTTGGCTTTTGCGAGTCGGGTTGCGGGAAGCTCCGAGTAGGTGAGAGGTGCCGTCACTGGTTGATGTGTCATCGTTAAAGACGAACCTCTCAAGCCCAGCAAACGGCCCGCGTAGGGTTATTTGAGTGGCATTTAGACTATCTCTGTAAAATTTAGCTTCATAGCGCTTTGATGGGGTGTGAGTTGAATCTTCGCAGAGTGCTTGAACGGGCGCGAAGGATGAGACTCCGAGAGATAGAGCGGCTATGATGAGAGGGTGAGTTATAGGAGAGTTTCTTCCAGGAAACATCTTTGCCTTCCGTGAATAGGGACAGGATAGCATTTGAGGGGGGCTTAAGATAGGGAGGAGGAGGGGCATGCAGCCTAGAACCTCACACTCTATGGTAAAAAATTGTTGGTATCAGCTAGCTTCTAGTTCGGCATCCGACAGGCGTATCACGTCTCACGTGAAACGCCGAACGTCATACGACCCACGCCTGCCGCCTGTCTTTATCGGGTATCTCCCTCCCTCGGACCGCGGCGCTCCCGCGCCGCATGTTGCAGATATCGAGGGGTGCCACAAAAGCGCGCCAGAAGCGCGCGGTCCGGGTGGGCCGCGACTAGCTTTAAGTTCGACATGCGACATGCGTCTCATGTCTCACGTTAGACGCGATACGTGATACGTCCTACGCCTGCCGCCTGTCTTTATCGGGTTTCTCCCTCCCTCGGACCGCGGCGCTCCAGCGCCGCCTGTAGCAGATATCGAGGGGTGCCACAAAAGCGCGCCAGAGGCGCGCGGTCCGGGTGGGCCGCGAACCTCATACTCTATGGTAAAAAAATTATCTGTATCAGCTAGCTTTTAGTTCGGCATGCGTATCACGTCTCACGTGAGACGCGGCACGTTATACGTAATACGCCCGCCTCCTGCCGTTGTCGGGTTTCTCCCTCCCTAGGACCGCGGCGCTCCAGCGCCGCTTGTAGCAGATGTTGAGGGTTGTCACAAAAGCGCGCCAGAGGCGCGCGGTCTGTGGGCTAGTAAGATGCGACCACCTCTCCCCCCGATTCGAAACTACCACCGTTATTGCGAAATTCTACTAAGTTTCCATCAGTTTTCTCCGTAAAAGCCCCATATTGCCTCTCAAGAAACTTTCAGCTACCAGCTGCCCCAAAATAGCATCCTAAACCCTTGGATAAGTGTTTGTTCTTACCCAGGAAGTTATAGGTTTGTAGGTAATAAAAGAAATGAACAAGCAACCACGATTCAGATCTTAAGCAGTATTAGTAAACGACAGTGAAGCAACAAAACGCTTTAACTGCTTACACACGGAGCCGATTGTAAAAATGAGGATGTGTTACTTACGCGATCAGAAAACTAGCGAGTACTTGTGTGAGATTTTTTCTCGCATAAGAACAGGCGCACGGGCGCTTATGCTGGTGGTGTATCTTCTTGTCGCGACTTTGCTTGCTTGTGCTTCAGCTTTTGCCCAGACATGGGATGGCGGTGGCGCTGATAACAACTGGTCGACCGCGGCTAACTGGTCCGGCGATGCCGTGCCGACAGGAACCGCGGCTGTCACATTCAACAACACATCAACTAAAAACGTTACGATTGACAACGTTGGAAGTTGGTCCGGCGGAAGCTTAACGATCGCCTCGACATACACCGGCACTGTTACGCAGAGCGTGTCGATGAGCCTCTCAAGCTTTAGCCAAGCGGCTGGCACTTACAGCGCCGCAGATTTAAATATCACAGGCTCATTTACTCGGACCGGGGGAACCTTCATAGAAAATACGAGTACGACCACATTCAACGGGACATCGGGCTCGTCAACGATAACTGATGGAGGCACGAATTTTTACAACCTGGTGGTAAATGGGTCTGGAGGTACGTGGTCGTTTACCGACTCAGTTACCGTAACAAACAACCTTACAGTTACAGCAGGTACACTACGCACAGCCAGGGATGTCATTGGTGATGTTACAGTGACGGGCACATTGCTTGTTAATACGAGTGGAATATTCATCATAAGGAGATCCTCAACGGCAGGTGACGGAGCTGGACAGACGATCACTGCCGGTACATTAACCATAGCAGGATCTATGCATGGAGATGCGGAAGGGTTCTCAACTACCTTGGTGGCCTCGTCGAGTCTTACTGCCGGAGGCTCTCACGGTGGATACGGGCTATGGAAACCAGCGGCAACGGCGCAAGCCACTTATGGCTCGTTCACGAATCCGACATCTCTAGGGAGAGGGGGACTCGATACAGGCCTTAACGCACTTGGAGGGGGCGCTATTGTAATCTCATCAACAGGAACAGTTACAGTAAACGGCACACTAAGCGTTAATGGAGCTGCAAGTGGTTTCATTGGTGGAGCTGGTGGAAGTATTAATATTTCAGCCGGAACACTAACCGGTACCGGTGCCATAAGAGCCAATGGTGCGGCAAATGCCAACAAAACAGCAGGTGGAGGAGGTCGCATAAGCCTTAACGGCGTTACCACAGATAACTTCACCGGAACACTCCAAGCAAATGGCGGCGGATCAGCAGGCGACTGGGATGGATTTGCTGGGACAATCTACTTAAATAGCGCGAAACGAACCTCTCTGACACTTGGAGGCGCAGGAAATTTGAGTTCGCTTACGTTAGGTTCAGATGGCACCAATAACTATACCTTCGGCACGATAACGATACAGAGCGGAGGGACTCTAACAATCGGTGGTAATCCGGCTATGAACTCAGGAAACGGAGGAGCTGCAACCTTAAACGTCACAACACTCACAGTTGATTCAGGTGGAACACTAAGCGCAAATGCTCAGGGATTCTGGGCGTATAAAACTGCTAGCGCCACAAACTACGGAGGTTCGTACGGCGGCGTGGGCCTGTGGACCTCAGGCGCATCCGCCGCCGCCACATATGGTTCATTCGATAATCCGATTAATATAGGCATGGGAGGTAATCACGGTACTACAAACGGCGGAGCGGGTGGGGGCGCGTTAATTATAAATGCGAGTGGCACAGTCACAGTGAATGGCACGGTAAGTGCGAATGGAGGAACTGGTATACTAGGAGGTGGGGCAGGAGGTAGCGTAAATATTGTAGCCTCAAATCTCACTGGATCAGGAACGATGAGTGCCAATGGTGGAAGTGCAAATATGACCCCAGGAGGAGGAGGTCGCATCGGTCTTAACGGAGTAACAACCGATTCGTTTAGCGGAACGATTCAGGTCAGTGGTGGGACCTGGTCAGGTCGCGCTCCGAGGGCTTACGCTGGAACTGTTTATCTTAACAGCACCCGTAGAACTGCTCTAGCAATTGGCGGCTCTGGCAATCCTTCGTCCGTAACACTAGGTGCCGATGGAACCAATAATTACACCTTTGGGTCGATCACAGTTCAGAGCGGAGGTACTCTGACAATTGGTGGTAATCCAACACTCAACTCAAGTTTAGGCGGGACAGCGACGCTTAACGTGACGAATTTAACGGTTGATTCCGGTGGAACTCTAACCGCCGATGATCAAGGGATGCCTGGTGTGTTGACAAGTAGCGAAAGCAAAGGAGGAGCGCACGGCGGAGTTGGTCAGTGGACGAGTGGTAGTAGCGCTAACGCGACTTATGGCTCGCTCACCAACCCTCTTAATTTAGGGCAGGGAGGAACCCACGAAACTTACGGAGGTAACGGTGGTGGCGCTATCCTGATCAACGCCTCAGGAACTGTGGCGGTTAACGGAACGATGAGCGCGAGCGCTCCTGGCTGTATACTGGGTTGCGGAGCGGGAGGGTCGATCAACATCACTGCCGCGACATTGTCTGGCTCGGGAACTATTAAAGCAAACGGCGGGGTCGCTTCAGGTAGCACCTCCTCCGGCGGTGGCGGCCGTATATCACTTAGCAACGTAACTACCGACTCCTTTACCGGTTCAATCCAAGTAGAAGGAGGCGCGAGCGCCCCTGCTCCAGCGTATCCTGGAACTGTATATCTAAATAGCACACGTAGAAATTCACTAACCCTGGGAGGAGCGGGTAATATGGCCTCTCTGACGCTGGGTGCAGATGGTACAAACGACTACACCTTTGGGACTATCACTGTTCAGAGTGGTGGAACCTTAACCTTAGGTACACATCCGACTAGTAACTCAAACAACGGCGGAGGTGTTGCCCTCAACGTCACTACATTAACAGTTAATTCAGGTGGAACCGTAACAGCCGGTCGCGGGATGTATTCTGGAACCGGAATAGGGAATGGAACCGTAAGTCCTTTCGGTGGAAGCCACGGTGGTCGTGCCTCGAGTAGCGCCATCACCTACGGCTCGATCCGAAATCCGCTCTTCGCCGGTAGTCCTTCACCCAATAACCATGGAGGCGGAGTGTTAAGACTTATCGTCTCCGGTGCGCTCACGATTAACGGAACGGTCTCCGCCTCTGGTGAGAACGGTGTTTATGGCGGAAGCTCGGGAGGTTCTGTAAATATAAGAGCGGCGACACTCTCTGGGTCAGGAACTGTAAGAGCTGGCGGCGGCACCGCAACCAACGTGGGCAATGGAGGGGGCGGTGGTCGAGTAGCAGTAGTCCTAACTACAGGCACTACTTTTGGTTCTGCTAGCTTTGCAGCAAATGGGGGAACCGGAGTAGGTGGCAATGCCGCCGCCGGTACAGTCTACCTGGAGGACTCCTTAGACGGCGCCGGCAAAGGCGAACTCATAATAAGTAATAACAACACTATCTCAACCCTTGATACTGCTATTTCCTCATCAGTAACTGATACTTCAGTAGGCACAATTACCATTAGCAACCGCGGCAGATTAGCCACAGATGCTGGAACCACACTAACCACAACCGGCACCGGCACAACGGTCACGAACAACACAAACTGCGTGATCACCAACGGTGGCACACTCTCACTTTCTGGAACTACATTTACTAACTCTGGAACTTGGACTAACAGCTCTGGTTCCTCTGTGATCTTTACCGGTCAGAGCGATGACTCAGCGGTTACTGTGCCAGCTATTACCTACGATGATTTAACAGTTGATAACACTGGAACCACCTTTACTCAGGCAGGAGCGACAACTGCTAACGACGCGTTCCTTGTCTCAAATGGAACCTACAGCGTTGCGGGAAGTAATTTAACGGTTAGTGGAGCTAAGACCGTTTCAAATGGGACTACATTTGAACTCCGCGGCTCTGAGACTATTCCAAGTTTAACTTTAAACTCAGGCAGCACCGTGCGTTACACCGGAGATGGTGATTCAAGCGCTGATTCATACACACTGAAGGCCTTAAACTATCACCACCTGACAGTAGCGCAGACCGATTCTAATGATACCTTAACCGGCTCAGGAACTGTAAGTGTCGGCGGAAACTTCACCCTTTCAGGTGGAGGGTTTACAGCTCCAAGTGATCTTCAGGTAGCTGGTAACTTCACAAGAAGTGGCGGAACATTTACTCACAGCAGCGGAACTGTAACCCTAAATGGAACAAACCAGAGTATCACAGGGTCAACCACGTTCTCGAATTTAAGTAAGAGTGTATCAAGCGCTGACACGCTGACATTTGGCGCTGGAACAACACAGACAGTAGCGGGCGCGTTAACGTTAAGTGGCGCTTCAGGTCAGCTTTTATCGTTAAGATCGTCAAACAACGGAGATATCTGGTACGTAAATCCAACAAACGCTACAGCGAGCTATGTTGATGTTAAAGATAGTACCAATTTAAGAGAGACGGCGATCTTCCCGACAAATTCAGTGGATTCGGGAAATACGAACAACTGGTTCTATCAGAACACTCCGACACCGACTAATACTCCGACTGTGACGCCGACGGATACGCCGACAAATACGCCGACGGTCACATCTACTGATACGCCGACTAATACCCCGAGTGCTACGCCCACAGATACTCCGACAGATACCCCAACAATCACTCCAACAACAACCCCAACCGACACCCCAACAGTAACCCCAACCTCCACCCCATCTGCCACCCCAACCCGCGGCGGGTCACAGAGTGTCACACTTACTAAAGACCCTGTTGCAGCATTAACCGATGTAGATCTAAACGCCGGCACAATGGCCCTAAAATTCAGCATCTCCTGGAACTACTCATGGCGCAAAGCTACTGCGCCTAATAACTGGGACGCTATGTGGTTCTTTGTGAAGTTCCGTAAAAATCTTGGCGAGTGGCAGACGATGACATTTACTGATACGGGCCACACAATTCCTTCAGGAGCAGCAATCGATATCGGTTTGCGTGACCCAAATAGTAGTTACAACAGCACAACCAACAGAGGCGTTGGAGTGTTTATCTACAAAGACTCTCCTGGCTTTGGCACAAATACATTTAACGATATTAAGCTTAAATGGCCGTACGCCCTGGACGGTGTGCAACAAGGCGACCGAATAGACTTGCAGTTTAACGCTATTCACATGGTCTATGTCCCTACAGAGAGCTTCTATGCAGGAGATGATAACACTTCAAGTAGCTCATTTAAGCAGTCTGGATCTAATAGTGCTGTGCAGATAACCGGCGAAGGAGAAACGACCGTGTATGTTGGAGCGACTGGATACACTGTGCCGGCAGCGTTCCCGAAAGGCTACAAGGGATTCTATGTAATGCGATATGAACTTGATCAGGAGCAGTACCGGAACTTCTTTAATACGTTACCAACAACGGGAAGTGCTAGAGCCAATAGAGATGTCACAGATAGCACGGGTAAGAACTCTGATAACTTAGTGAGCCGAAACAATATCAGTTGGGATTCAAGCAATCTCGCTAACGATATGAGTGTACCTGATAGAGACTCGCCAAATTCTAGAACCTACTGCTCAGTAGCGATGAGTTACTTAAGGTGGGATGACTTAACAGCTTATCTTGATTGGGCGGGATTAAGACCGATGAGTGAGTTGGAATATGAGAAAGCAGCGAGGGGTCCAACATCACCTGTTGCTGGAGAGTACGCATGGGGAAGCACCAATT
>JBIKWQ010000029.1:0-40437 GCA_044356215.1 Bdellovibrionota bacterium
TTCTTCCCAGTATTGCGTTAATCGCATGAGCCGACTCGGTTTTAAAGTGCCTAATGAATGCCTGCACATGATCTGGGTCTAAAACAGTAATCATGGAGTGAAAGTGTGTGGCCTCGGCGGTCATGTGAGATATCTTAATAGGATAAAGCTTTGAGGCTGCGACGAGGCAGCTCTGTATGATAGCCGTACAAAGCGGGTTGGCTTGAAAAAGGAGACCTTCCTCAACAGAGAAGGTAATAAATAGCACACTGCCTTTTTGATGGTATTTTATCATCAGAGAGCCTCGCTGGATCTGTATGTATTTGAAAGACGCTAATTATATCGCTCTAAGACGGGCGAGAGTTGCTCGCTGCTGGAAAGAAAGTGTGATGGGTAGGAGAAGAACTAGTAGCCCAGCTACAGGAGGTCAAATGGGGAGGAGAAGAACTAGTAGCCCGGCTACAGGAGGTCACAGAGTAGCCCGGCTACAGTGGGTCACGGGATTGGGTCACGGGATTACCCGGATCTCCCCACCAACTCCGAAATTACCTGATCCGGTAAAGCCAGCAGCATCTTTCTTGCCAATCCCCACGGCCTTAATTCGGTGTCAGTACTGAGTTCACCCATGCCGATGCTAGAAACGATCTCACCGGATGAGATATCTCGCAAAACCAATCCTAAGGTCGATGCTATCGCTAACGGCGCCATCAGGTCCCAAAGCCGCTGAGCTCCCACTACAGAGCCTCGGTGACGGCCTAACGCCGCATTAAGAAAATCATAAATACTAGAGCCACTCGAGACCCAAGGCACAGCCGCGGCTAAGCCAACACTATCCAGCCAGGCGCGATCACGAGAATTAACGGAGACCTTAGCCTCTTTTGATACCTCTCTTTTTACAGCTCTTGCGACCCCTGTTCGCAAATTCTCGAAAAACACACTTTTTCTATCACTGAAGTACAACTCACCAAATTCAGGAATAAGAATGACCCCTGCGACTGGCCAAACGCCATCTTTTACCTTGCAACACAAAGCCACTGCCATGCAATATTCGCGGCGACCATCGATAAAGTTCTTAGTTCCATCGATCGGATCAATTACAATCTGCTCTTCTGCATGAAGGAATGGCGTATAAAGCTCTGCTGCTCCCCTGACTCCCACGTCAATCGCGCCCTCCTCCCCTAATATCGGGACACCTGGAAAACGCGCGCTAAAAGCCTCCACTAATCGCGATTCAACTAATCGATCAACCTCTGTTACTAGCGTTCCATCTCTCTTAGTCGCGACGCCTCCCTTATCTCCTCCTGCTGAAGCGAAAAGAAGATCAGAGAGGCTCTTTAGAGCGGGGAGCGCGCAGGATATAAAATCACTCGGCGAGATCGTCATTTAGTATCTTCTGCCTAGTTTATCCTGCCCCTCGAGAGCTGCGATATGAAGTCCTCATCCTTTACAGCAGCTTCAATCGCGCTGGACATCGCCTGAGTAAGAAGCTTCTGAACCTCAGAACTACCCAACATAGGATGCGAGGTAGTGGATTCGCCGGAGAAGGTAGCGTGGTAAATCGGGTGCCCTTTACTGTCACGAACTGTAACTTTTAACCTCGCCACAGCTTGTCCTTCAGAGGTCGGGAATCCTGGCTGTACAGTAGCACTCCAATCAGCGACCTTTCCCTCTATAGTCGGAGCATTCAGCACAGCTATACGCGCACCAACCCGTCTCAGATTTCTCTCAAAACCTTCCTCTACTACCCGCCCAAGGTCCCCCTCTGAATCAACTCTGCGACCATCGATCACAACCACTGTCTGGTCTGGCCTAGCATCAACGAATTTCCCAACACGCACCTTTACGCCAGAAGTTGTATCCATTGATTCAACAGAGAACTCTGGTTCTGGCAAGCTAGGAACGGTAAGGTTAAGCCCGATCTCTGGAGCACAACCGGATAATAGTAAAGAAAAGCAGGTCGACAAAAAAGCAGTTATATCTCTCTTCATATTAGCGATTCTGTAGGGTCCTGACACTTTTCGCAACCCTCACTTACGGCCCCCTCTTATAAGACTTAATTCCCTTTGTATCAGCGGGTCGCTATCCTTGGACACGCGGTCTATGAGCAAGTTAGCCCGCCATATGTAACCATCTCGCTCCCTCTCTGAGATAGCCAAGTAACTCCAGAGCGCATGACTCCTCACTACCACTGAAGGATCATGTAGGGCGGCTTCCTCCAGCGCGTCCAGAGCTTCCGCGTAGTGCCTGTTGGCGGTAACTACGGTAGCGTTCCTGACTAAGCCCTCTCGCTTAGTCCGCATAATAGGTGTTCCGGCGAATCGCTCGAGAAACTTAGAGTCATCTCTCATCTTGATTAACTCGATCAAATCTAGACTCTGACCAACTCCAGATTCAGCTCTAAGCTCTGGTATGTCGGCCCGTAATGAGCGTTTCCTCGATATGACATTAAAGGGGCACACGTCTTGACAAATATCACACCCAAAGATCCAATCTCCAAGCCATTCTCGCTCCTCGTGTGTAAGCGCGCCGCGCTTCTCTATCGTTAGATATGATATGCACTTTCGTGCATCTAAAATCTTCTCACCCACGAACGCCTGTGTAGGGCATCCATCAAGGCAATTCGTGCAGGGGCCACAATTAGCTTTCACAACCGCGTTAGGAAGATCCGACACTTCAAGATCCCAGAGGATCTCCCCCAAAAAAAGAAAGCTTCCGGCGCGAGGAGATATGAACATAGTGTTCTTGCCGATAAAACCGGCGAGCGCTTGGCGCGCTAGCGCCCTCTCTAGAAGCGGCACCGAATCAGAGAAGAATCGCGCAGTGACTGAGCCGCTAACCGAGTTCCTAACTACCTCAAGCAGCTTTTTGAGCTTAGCACGAAGAACCTTGTGATAGTCCTTGCCCCATGCATACCTCGCTATTTTACCGTGACCTTTTGGTAGTGGTAGCCTCGGCTGCCGGTCGTAGTACGCTCCAATAACTACTACACTTTTTGCTTCAGGCAAGAGCCGCCGAGGGCTAGAGAGAAGCTCCGGGTCACGTAGCATAAATGCCATATCCCCAGCGCAGCCAGTCTCCTGCCAAGCACGCAATCGCTGGCGATCTTCAAGTAGGCTATCAGCCGCCGCAACCCCTACTACAGATAAACCGATTCCTTGAGCGATCTCCTGAAGCCTTTGGTAGCTTATCTTTGACATACCCTCACAGTTATAAAGCAATATCGCCTTTAATAGTATGAATACCGCTTTAAGACTATCGACTTAAGACAATAACTTCGTTAAACTGATGCTTGTTTGACTTGAGTCCCTATCGTCTAGCCTGGCCTAGGACGTGACCCTTTCACGGTCAAGACACGGGTTCGAATCCCGTTGGGGACAATCAGTTCTTACTAGCGGCTTGTGGCGGAGTGCTCTCTAATTAAACGGGGCGCGCAAGGTCCGCTTTTCAGGACAGCAGGTCGCTTCCTTTCGCCAGCCAAGCAAAATCTTAATATGAATCCGCCCAGCCTTCCAGGAACCCGCAGTAGCACCCCATCAGAGCGATTCAGCGAGGCCATGAAACTCGTCCCCGAGTTATCAAGTGTAGAAGAGATTATCCAAGCCTCATTCAAATCTGACGTAACTCCGATGCGAGAGATTCCAAACTATCTTCTCTCGCTGGGAGGAAAGCGGATTAGACCGGTACTTACTCTGCTTTGCGCGAAGGCTCTTGGCGCCAAGGATATATCCAGAAAGCTTTTGGATGTGTCAGCCGGAATTGAGCTAATCCACATGGCGACTCTGATGCACGATGACATCATCGATCAGTCACCTATACGTCGACATAAGCAGTCACCATACTCTAAATTCGGAACTCCATTAACGCTTCTTTCGGGTGATTTTTTACTCACCAGGGCTTTTGGTCTCTGCGCCCGTCTAGATGAAGTAGCGATAGCAGCTACCGAACAAGCGTGCATCGAATTGGTTGAGGGAGAGGCTCTAGAAACTCCACTCCATACCGAGCTTCACTCGCTAGAAACAAGTCTTACGATAGCCAGACGCAAAACGGCCTCGTTGTTCAGATTAGCGGCCTTCTGCGCTGCTCATTTAACAGGAACCTCGGATCTGACGGCGAGCAAATTCTCTGATTTTGGAGAAAATCTCGGAATCGCGTTTCAGATTATCGACGATGTGCTCGACGTCACATCGACAGAGGCAGTACTTGGGAAACAGCCAGGATTAGATATCATTGAGAGAAAACCATCGATAGTTAACGTCCTCTGGCTCGCCTCTGGTGAGCCAGAAGCAAAGAGGCTGTTAGAGGCCCCCGTAGCTGGAGGGGAAGGCTCTTACGCCGCTAGCTCACTTGAAAGATTGGCCTCAAGCCCTCATATCGCTGCCGCTAAGGAGCTCGCGAGAAGTTATGGTGACAAGGCTAGAGAGGCTCTCAATCAAGGCCTGAATGACCAAAAGACCCGCTCCGAAGAGTGCGCAGAGGCCCTATACTCCGTCATTGATTTCGCCCTGGAGAGGCTCAAATAGGAGCCTTGAGAGAATGAATTCAGACCATTCCCGACTATAACGAACACCCGTACTAAAAAATCTCAAAAAATCTGAGTTTTTTTCGTGTTTGCACGATTCATTTCGGGAAGAATTCGCATAACCCTCTTTAGATTAGACGACGGGAGCGCATCCCGTTGACTGGTTTTCGCTTTCAGTGCGCTGAAAAGTGAACGTGTAAACGCGAGTTAGCTTCTAGGAGGAAACGTGGCTAGTGATTTCTCGGATTCTGGTGTGGGCAATTCGGATAACTTACCTGAAATGGATCTGTCGTATCTCGGCGGGAACGGATACACAGCCGTTAGCGAGTTAATGAGGGCGATGATCCTTCGAACGATTGAGGATCTTCAATCCGGCTCCGAGCTTCGAGAGGAGGCACTGGAGTACCTCATGAGTGACGATGACGAGTACATCCTCTCATTCATCTCGATCTGCCGCCACTTCGGATTTGATCCCGTGAAAACGCGCGACGCCATCATAAACGCCAAGTCGAGAATTCGCACCAGGCGCAGGGCCGCGTAGATCTAGTTCTAGAGCGGGGCTACGGGAGGCCCCGCTTTTTTCCTCACGGCACGATAAACGTCACATTTCTCCCAGCCTTAGCTCCATCGCGACGATACGAATGGAATCTTGTATCTCTGATAGTGCAGACTTCAGAAATAGATATTTCTAGTGATGGGACTGCGCGCGCAAGCTGCCTGGCGGCAGTAGCGCCAATATCAAGAAGATATTTCCCAGGTGAACCAGCGACCTCGGAATAAACCGCATCACGGCCCTTCAATGACTCAATAACATCCTCTCCTACCTCATAAGCATGCGCACCGGCACAGGCGAACACCAGCGCCTCCTTAGGACCGCTCATCTCACTTATAGTCTTTGAGATAATTCCGTTCGCCAAACCTCGCCATCCAGCATGAACCAATAGATACCCTCCATCTCCAGCAACTATCACAGGCACACAATCAGCCGTCATAACTCCATATGCCATGATATCAGATTCAAGAACCTGACTTATCGGAGCTAATAGCGCATCACCAGAGATTCTACGTAAAAGATCCCCGTCTCTTTGCAAGGCCTCTGTTAGATAATCACGCGAACTTAAGTTAACTAGGTCCGCACCGTGACACTGAAGTGGCATAGCTAACTTTGTCGCGCCCACAGCTAAACAGAGATCATTTACGGATCCGCCGAGTGATGAAGTGCCGAATGGGAGAGCCCTTGTCGTCATCCCATGGACTATCCCCTTCGACCACCAGGGAGCATACACCAGAAGCTCCACCCCGTTATGCTTGACCAGCTCGAAAGTGGTGTTCACGCTAATTATCACCTCGACGGAAACAATCTAGCAGTGCCCTGAAGTCAGCAGGTAATGGAGACTCAAAGCTAAGTCTTTCACCGCTCACAGGATGTGTAAAAGCCAGGGTGCTGGCATGTAATGCCTGACGCCTAAACTTATCAGCGGCCTCGCCTAATTCGCGCGGAAGATTCGAAAAATCTCCATATACCGGATCTCCAATAACTGGGCTGCCTATCGAGTTCATATGCACACGAATCTGGTGAGTTCTTCCTGTTTGCAATTTGCAACTTACTAGTGTGCCGTATGCGAAACGCTCCAAAACTCGCCACTCAGTGACCGCGGATTTCCCGTGCTCATTGATCGCCATTAACTTCCGTTGCGTTGGATGTCTACCGATCGGCGCGTTTACTAGCCCCGCATCATCGATCTGCACTGCGCGCTTAGCGCGCGGCGTTGTAAATACAAGCGCCGTATAATCCCGATCCGTTGTCCTCTCGGCGAACTGCCGTGCCAAATGCGCGTGAGTGGGGGTGGATTTAGCAACCACCACAACACCGGTCGTGTCTTTATCCAGGCGATGTACTATTCCCG
Organism: Bdellovibrionota bacterium; assembly: GCA_044356215.1. Lineage (GTDB taxonomy): Bacteria > Bdellovibrionota_C > UBA2361 > UBA2361 > OMII01 > OMII01. The sequence goes on from JBIKWQ010000029.1 coordinate 6,406, forward strand.
GCCTATCTACCTCTCCTACTTTGGTCTGCGCAGCGCCTACATGGCTCACAACCGCATTGGCTAAAGTCTCGTCGCGGTTTCCAGCACCCGGGTGCATAGACAATCCTGCCGGTTTATCGATCACCAAAAGCTGATCATCCTCAAAAAGAATAGAGAGCTTAAACTGGTAGGGCTCTAAGTGACTTGGTCTAGCCAGAGGCACCTCAACATCCACAACATCGCCCTCTTCAACCTTGAACGACGGCTTCATCATAACCTTCCCGTTGACAGAAACAGACCCCGCCTCTATTAAGCGCTCAACCTGCGACCTGCTAATTTCACCAGGATTCGACAGCTCTCTCTGCAAGAAGCGGTCTAGCCTTACAGCTTCCCCTTTAACCTCAAATCGATTCAACATCTCTCAAGAGCCCCCTCGCCGCTTCGATATCTCTTTTTATCTGAGATGATAGCTCACTCACCGAATTGAACCGGCACTCATCCCTAAGGCGCTCTCTAAACGATACGTGAATCCGCTTCCCGTAAAGACTGCTGGAAGGAAAATCGAGTATATGCGCCTCTAGTCGCTTATCCTTGCCTCTGAAGGTAGGCCTGGTGCCGATATTAACCACCGCCTTAAATGATTTGCCCTCTACACTCACAACACACGCGTAAACGCCGTTCATCGGAATCAGTCGATTTCCAACAGCTAAGTTAGCTGTTGGAAATCCAATAGCACTCCCGCGCTTATCACCGTGCCCGACCCGGGCGGAGATCGTAAAGGGCGCTCCTATTAACTCTGTCGCTAGTTTAACCTCTCCTTGCTCAATTAGCTCACGAATTTTACGCGAGCCGGCCTTTACTCCATCGATCTCCAACCTAGGAACCTGATGCAACGTAATGCCGTAATGTGGAAGGTGTTGCCTAAGAAAACCGAGATCCCCCTCCCTACTTCGACCAATACCAACATCGTCGCCAACAACCAGATCGCTAGCCCCAAGACTACTAACCAAAACCCGCTCTATGAAATCAAGCGCACCGAGCTTCGAAATCGCTGAGCTGAAATGAATGAAGTAAACGAGATCAACTCCGAGGGCACCGAAGCGCTCAGCCTTCTCTCGAACACTACTTATGTAACGCAACTGAGCATCAGGTCGCAGCACCCGAATCGGATGCGGATAAAACGTCACAACTACAGACGGCCTACCGCCGGCTACCTGGTTAAGGTGCTGAAGAACCCGCTCGTGCCCCCTGTGGACTCCATCAAAATTTCCGATGGTAACAGCGCCGCCACGCAAGTTATCAGGCACCCGTTGCGGAAACCGCATTAGAGGAGCGCGCGTTATTTTTTCCATAGACATTCTAGCTGCCCTCTATACAACTCCAGCATCTAGGGAAAACACTATCGATCACTTAAGCTGCTTAAGCCTATCTCTTGCTTCTACCACCTCAGGTGATTTGGGGTAGTCGTCGATTAACTTGCGAAGACTTAACTGAGCTGTTTTCTTGTCTCCTAGACGAACAAAGACCTCTGATTGTCTGAGCAAACTGGCCGGAGCTCGGTGACTTTTTGGATACTGCGAGATACTCTCCGCGTACGCCCGAAGAGCTCCCTTATTGTCGAGCAACCCATCGTGGGCTACACCGAGCCAAAAAAGAACTGGGCCAGCTTTATCCGACCCCTGCGTCTGTTCGGAAGCGTTCTCTAGGAGGGAAACAGAATCAGCGAACTTCCCCTCCCGAATCATCCCTAGCGCGTCCAAAAATAGTCGCTGGCTCTCGTCTGGCAGACCCTTCGCCCACGATTCATCCGATTCAAGCTCCGCGGTTGGAACTCCAGGAGGCGGCGGAATTCGCTTTCTCAACGCTGACAGGTCATCCTTAAGAGCTGTCAAATCCGTCCCAAGCCTCTTATTCTGTGAAAATTCAAGCTCCTCCAATCGTCCAGCGACGAGCTTAAGCTGACTATCCAAAGAATTAAGCGACTCCGTTTGCTCAGCTTGCAGAGCTCTGAGATCAGAAACACTACGCTCAAGGCGAGAAACTTTTTTACCCAGGTCGTAAGCGGCACACCCCGAAAAAAGAAAAACTAAACTTAATATACTGAGAAATCTCATAGCACTATTTTCTTAATAGGTTCGCGAAGACATAAAATCGCGACCAATAAATACAAAAAACCCTAGGGATGGAGTAACCAACCCTAGGGCTTCTTTTAAATCCGCGGCCGTTTAACCGCAAGACTTTAACTTAACTAATTAACCTTGAAGTGGTCGCGACGGTTCTTCGCCCAAGCCTCTTCATTGTGAGCTGGATCTACAGGAAGCTCCTCACCGTAACTTACAGTGCTGATTGAGCTAGCTGGGATTCCAAGAGTACGGAAGTGGTCAGCAGCCGCACGAGCGCGGTTAGCTCCGAGAACCATATTGTACTCATTAGTTCCACGCTCATCACAGTGACCCTCTACCTGAACGGTTGATCCCTCATGAGCCTTAAGCCACTCAGCGTTAGCGGCCATCGTAGCCTTAGCTGTAGCATCAAGCTTGTAAGAATCGAACGCGAAGTAGATGTCCTTTAGTGGACCGTCAGATGTAGCCGCTCCGATGTTACCATCAGTTGTAGCGGTCCTGCACGAACATCCGGTTGAAACAACCGCAATTACGCATACAGCAAAAACTTTCAAACTCCGAATCATCGTTCCCTTCCTCCCGAAATGGATTTATATCAAATTGCTTAAATCGGATACCACAATCAGATTGTCCAGAAAGGCACGACTCTGGAGCGTTTTGTATACCAACGCACACTTCAGAGTCCTGCCCCCCGAAACAACCCTTACGGCTATCCCTACCGCCACCTTTACAGACTAAAAGCCAACTGAGGACAACTCCCCACTGAGCAGCCGTTTCAACAACTACACGGCCAACCTTTTCTGTTTCGGCGACACAGAAGAGATACTCGACAAAGGCATTTATTGCAACAGGTTAACATCGCTTAAAACAAGTTTTGCATGATTAAGGTCAAATACCTCCCCAGCAACCGTCTTAAGCGCTTACATTTGGCATTAAGAAAGGTGGCTTATTCTAGTTCAACAGCGGCCCCCAAGCCGGTTCGTAATCCCCCCCCCTAGACGACGTAATCTGCTTCATACTGAGCCCGTCCGCACGGATAATGGCGATACTAAAGCCACCTCCAAACTGAGTAGTTGAGAATGTAAGATAACGTCCATCAGCTGAGAACTCAGGATCCTCGTTCTTTCCAACGCTTGTTAATTGAACGGCGTTTGAGCCGTCTGGGTTGCTAATAAAAATATTCTGTCCTCCGTCTGACTGACAAACGAAGGCGATCTTATCTCCGGTCGGTGACCAGGCCGGAGATGTACAGTAGTTAGATTGCCCAAAACTCACCCTGGTTGGATTCGAACCATCAGCTCCCATGACATAGATCTGCGGCCCCCCACCTCTATTAGAGCAGAAAATTATCCTCGAGCCATCTGGCGACGGAACCGGAGATACGTCGATAGCACGGTTGGGCGGCGTCAAACGTCGCGCTCCTGAGCCGTCAATATCCATGACCATAATATCGCTATCAAACCCTTCTGTTCTTGAGAAAACTATCTGTTGTGCGTTCAAAAAGTGCGCTCCAACTTCCATATCTGAGGTGCGGGTTAGCTGCTTAACCGACTTCGAATTAATATCGATCAGAAAGAGGTCAGGAACCCGGTTTCTGTAGGATGTGTACACCAACTTAGTTCCAGACTGGTCCCACGCTGAGGATACGGCCAATCCACGCTCATTTGTGAGCTGTCTCATATTACTGCCGTCCATCTCCATCACAAATAGCTCTTTAAAGCGCCCGACCCGCGAAGAGAAAGCAATTTGGGTCCCAAACACCCCCGGGAAACCTGTATAATATTTCATTACCTCATTGGCGAACCTGTGGGCCATCATCTTTATCTGAGACGCGTCACCCTGATACTGCTTAGCGAGAACTACGCTCTGTTTCTGAACATCGTGCAGATATAGCTGTACCTTCACGTCTCCCCCGGAGTTGGACACCTGGCCTTTTATCAAACCCTCTGTACCTATCACACTCCAATCGGAGTAGGTGGTAGATTCCTGCGGGGCACACTTTCCCGGTGTCTCAATATAGCTCTTGGGATCAAGCACCTCAAAATATCCAGATAGATCCAGGTCTTTTGAGAGGACCACTGGAATCTGCGCCGCAGCATCACCCTCTCCTGCCTCAAGACAGAGTCTTGGCATCGCGACAGGTATAAGCTTGCCGGCGCCCCTAACATACAGATCGGTCTGTGCGCTAGCTGACGCTAAAAACAAAGAGCAACACGCGACATAACATGACGCAACAAGTGAGGATTTAATAAATGACTTTTTCATACTTCAACTATTAATAAAAAACGCTCGAGCTAAACCACTGGGGCCTCGACTAGTCTACTGACATAGACGGCTACTCGCTACTGTAGATTTTTAGCTAGTGAGGGCTACTCCCGCGGATCAAAAGTAATCCTGACGCTCTTAAAGTACTGCTCATAAACACTCTTTGGCGGAGCTGGCAGCGGAGACGCCTTCATCGCCGCGCGCACCACCGAATCGTCATAGTTACTATCCCCCGAGCTCTTAACGAGCTTAACGTTCTTGATGACACCATCCGGCTCAATATCAAAAGATATTACCGTTATCAGAGATGAATTCCTGTCGTACCATCGCCACGCCTCTTTGATCCTCGAGCGCACGATCTTCTCATAGATAAAGAATTCCGGTGGTCGCACAACACCGCCGCCCATTCCAGAACCTCCGATCCTAGCAGCGCCAAAACCCTTTCCGCCGGCGTCAGAGGACTCCCCTAAATAACGCTGCATCGCGGCTTGATAGCTCTTATCGAGCTCGTCTCCAGCGCTTTTTTTCGCGGTTTTGTCGACCAACTTGGCATCGCTCTTTTTTGTTGTGGTAGGAGTTGATTTCGGCGTTGGGGCTTTTGTAGGTACGGGTTTAGGCGTAGGCCTCTTCTCGGCTATACTAACCTCAGCATCCTCCACCGGCTCTTTTTTCGGTTCAACTTTAGCCTCGTTCTTATCTGGCTGAACCTGTTCCTGCTTAGTTTCCGCCGCTACGTTCTTCATCGGCGCGATGGGAGAGGGTTTATCATTTTTTGGAACCTGGCTCATGCCACCAATAGATTTACCCCCCTCAATTGAGATCGAATAGATTACAGGTTCAGGTACTTTCCCAAATTCAGGAAAAACCTTCACAAAAATCAAAAGAGCGATAACGATATGGCCTACTACAGAAACCGTCAAACCAGCTTTAAATTCCTGGTCGGCTTTAGAGGCGACAAAACGCGCGGGCAATTTTCTAAAACTCCTAGCTCTTACCATCTGGTGACGCTGATACCAGACCGATCTGCGTAATGCCTCCGGCATGAAGCGCCGCCATTACTTCCATAATACGGCCGTACCCCAGCGAGGAATCCCCCTTTATGTAAATCTTACGCTCGTTCTCAGGCCTATTCGCGAATATAGCCTTAACTTTGTTAGCCAGCTCAGGTATTTCAACACGGTTTCCGGCTCCCAGAAAAACCAATCCTGCTTTATCCAACGAGACTACTATCTGCTCGCTCGATCCTCTTAAAGGAGCGGTGGTCGCCTTAGGAAGATCTACCTCGACCCCCTGCTGCAACATTGGTGCTGTAACCATGAAGATCACCAGCAGAACCAACATGACATCAACCAAAGGCGTCACGTTAATCGCCGCTATCGGTCCCTCATCATCCCCACGAACATTGCTGGCCATACTCTTTTAACCTTAAGCAAAATTACCTAACGAAATACCTACGGGCTATATTCAGAAACTCCTCCGAGAATCCATCCATCGACTGTCTAAATTTCTTTAGCGAAGCCGTAAAGTAATTGTAAGCGATCGCGGCTGGGATAGCGGCTGCCAATCCGACTGCTGTCGCTACTAGCGCCTCGGAGATTCCAGGTGCCACGGCTTGAATGGTTGAGCTCTTAGCCTGACTCAATCCGTGAAAGGCGTTCATGATTCCCCAAACTGTTCCGAAAAGTCCGATGAACGGAGCGGCACTGGCGACACTGGCTAGGAACGTTACCCCCTTTTCCAGGCGGTGAGACTCCTCTAGCTCAGCTCGTCTTAGAGCTCTCTCAACTGTACCCAACTCACTAGAAGGGTCTAAAGGCGTCGCCCCTGATTCTTTTGTCTCCTGCAATGTGTGCAAAAGCTCTCTGTATCCAGAGGTAAAAACCGACACCAATGGGCTCGACGTTAATCGACGTGATGACTCGTCGATCCGCGCGAAATTACGGCTTTCCCAAAAAACCTGGGCGAACTCATCCGAATTGGCCTGTGCCCTTCTAAACTGGATGCTCTTGGCGATCGTTATCGCCCAGCTCCATACCGAGAGAAGTATTAAGATGATCAGAACGCTCTGAACAACCAAACCAGAACCAAAAATCATGTTTAAAATACTAGGCGCTTCCACCACTGCTGCAGGTACAGGTTCCACTAAAAATCCTCCTAAACTAACGACCCGTTAACTATGCCATATACCTGATTTATACGCCAGATATAGTGCGAACCTATGTCAACCTCGCCCCTGTGTTTCCTTTTTGACTCGGTGGGGTTATAAACCTAAAAAACATAAATTATGGAGCATAAAGTTATGTCAGTAGGAATTGCTATTAACGGCTTTGGTCGTATCGGAAGAAACATTCTGCGCCAGCTACACAGCACCAAGAAATCAAGCAAAATCCAGGTCGTTGCCATAAATGACCTAACAGATCCAAAAACATTAGCGCATCTTCTAAAGTACGACTCAGTTCACGGGCGCTTTCCGGGAACAGTGGAGGTCGGCGATGGCGCGATCGTCGTCAACGGCCAGACGATTAAGATTTTCGCCGAGCGCGATCCGGCCAAACTGCCATGGGGAAGCATAGGCGCTCAGATCGTTCTTGAGTGCACAGGTATCTTCACCGACAAAGAGAAAGCTCAGCTTCATCTGCATGGCGGAGCCAAAAAGGTGATCATCTCAGCGCCTGCTACCAATCCTGACCTCACATTAGCTTTCGGTGTAAATCACACCGCTTACAATCCGGCGGAACACAACATCATCAGCAACGCATCCTGCACAACGAATTGCCTAGCCCCAGTAGCGAAAGTGCTGCACGAGAACTTCGGAGTCGTTAAAGGAACGATGACAACGATTCACTCGTTCACGAATGACCAACAGATCCTTGACCTTCCACATAAGGATCTGAGACGCGCGCGCGCCGCCAGCATGTCGATGATCCCCACTACCACAGGAGCAGCCAAGGCTGTCGGTCTTGTAATCCCTGACCTCAAGGGCAAAGTGGACGGATTCGCGATCCGCGTACCCACCCCGGATGTTTCTGTTGTTGATTTTGTGGCGGAGCTGAACCAGGACGTCACAGTTGAAGACCTTAACAGAGCTCTGAAGAACGCGAGCGAGAATGCCCTTAAGGGGATCCTCGGATTCTCAACAGAGCCGCTTGTTTCAATCGACTACACCGGCGATACGCACTCATCGATCGTTGACTCACTGTGCACCATGGTGATTGGCAAGCGCCTCGCGAAGGTAGTTGCCTGGTACGATAACGAGATAGGATTCTCGGCCCGTATGTGCGATGTTACCGAGATGGTAGCGTCCAAACTGTAGCTCTAACGGCTCTAAGTGTTTTTATGACCAAGAGACAGGTCCTTCTCGTTGGCAACTGGAAGATGAATTTAAGCCCCTCGCAAGCGGCCGATTTCGCGCGCGCTATGCGGGAAGGCCTTCCGGATTTAGCCTATACCTCCGTGTGGGTTGCGCCACCTGCCATAAGCGCAGCCCACGTGATCAATGAGCTCGCGGGAACCCCGATTGAAGTCGGGGCGCAGAATGTTCACTGGGAGCCCTCAGGCGCATTTACGGGCGAAACGGCCGCGATTTTCGCTAAGGATCTTGGTCTAACTTTCTCGCTGGTAGGCCATTCAGAGCGACGTTCGCTTTTTGGAGAGACGTCAGAACAGGTAGCTCTCCGCATGCGAGGAGCGATTGAGGTGGGATTAACTCCCGTCGTTTGCATCGGAGAGACAGAGAACGAGCGCGTTGCTGGCCGGACAGAGCAGGTATTGGCGTCGCAATTAGAGCCGCTATATCACCACCTCACCCACGAGACGGCGCAGAGAGTAATTTTGGCTTACGAGCCAGTTTGGGCTATCGGAACCGGCAAGGTAGCCTCTGAGTCTGAGATCCAAGAGACACACGCTTACATTCAGAAAGAGTGGCTAAGCAGGGGGTACAGTAGCGCGCCAACAATTCTGTACGGCGGAAGCGTTAGTCCGAAAAACTTTTCCGGGATAATAGCCCTACCAGCGGTATCGGGCGCGCTTGTTGGCGGTGCTAGCTTAAAACTGGATCAGTGGTTCGAACTGGTTAAAACAGCCTCCATGGCCAAATCCCGGCAGTAGGACAGCTAGGGAAAAGAGGCCATCTAATTTCTAGAAGGTACTAATCATCGAGTCGCTCGGTTGGTCTCTTTTGGTGGCTCCTACAAGAAAAAATCTATCGAGGGAGTTTCGACCACTACCGGGCAGAAATCCGATTTGGAACGAGCCATCGCGGTTTTGCTTAAAGACGCTAGCCTTTGGATAAAAAGAATAACTCTTTGAATATGGCCGCGCTCCAAAGGAGTCACGCGCTACAAACGTCCAAACCCCAGAAGCGTCTCCAGACACATGGACCATTCGCGGCTCCCCGCGTTTGGACCGGCGAAGGGTATAAGTCTTCACCGGTTTGCCGTTCGAGTACGCCACTATCTTTTCTACGTCCGAGCTGGCTACAGATAGATCCGCCCTAAAAGTCGCTGGGTTAACGGCGCTACTTCCCCAACCTCTCTGCTTACGTTGCCTAACACTAAGGTCTTCTAAAGTAATTCCAGGATTGAAGGTATCTCGAATTCTCTTCTCTGCGTTAATACCACCCTTTGAATCTATAAAGGATATTACCGGCAGATCTAACCATCGTAGAAGCACACCGCGGTCCCCTCCAGCGGCCCTGAGCCCCCGCAATGCTTGAATATGAGAGGCTCTTAGCTTCGCCGCAACCTCTTGACTCGAAGGACCCTTACTATCCTCCACCGCTACCGCGTTGATCGCGTCGCGAAGTGGCTGTATCTCCTCATCGGCGACAGTGCCGGACAGTCCCTCTTGCTTCAAGAACTTCTGGATTGAGCCGCGTGACTGTTTGAAAAAACCAGATCCTTCCTTTGATATAATTCGCTCGAATGTCAGATTGGATGGTGCTTGTTGCCCCTTCGAATCCCAATTACGAGCTCTCACCTGGAAGTCCCATCCAGAAAATATACCACCCTTCGCTCCCGAGCTGCGTGCATCATCTCCCTCAGAGGCTTTCTTTACATCCTTTAACTCTACAGCCTTGCCATCCCCTCCCCCTCGGTTCTCGGAGTCTGAAGCACCTCTAGAAAGCAATGACTGAGATAGTGATGCTCGGGACCCAGAATCACCGCTCCTTCCTGAAGACGCCACCTTTGAAGGTGCCTCAGCGGCGGGCTTTGAGCGCGTGACTTTTGCCTTTCCATCAAAGAGCATCTTGACCGTCTCTGGAATGAAGAAGAGCCCAACTACGATCGCTCCAGCGACGAGGGTCAGTCCTATCGCCCTTGGCGTTAGCCCTAAAAAACGTGTTTCTTCAAAGTTAGCCATGCAAAACTCACAAATTCCAAACCAATACCAAGGAGTGCGCTTACCTAGGTAGGTTATGAGATCAAACCATCTGGAAGTGACATTTTTTCTAAAAACAGCGCCGCAAACTAGGCGGCTACACGTAACTAGCTGCAATCATGCTACAATTTCACCGCGACTATCTATCTGACGGAGACCATAAAGCCTTCACGTCCCCTTTCAAGCGGGCTCCCATCTGGGTAATCACCTTGCTAGCCAAAAAATTGGCCCGATGGGCCGCGTCGTAGGGAGATAGTCCGTGGTTAATGCCATGCAGGAAGGCTCCGGCAAACGCATCACCAGCCCCGGTGAGATCACGCGGCTCACAAGTGAAAGCTGGCACATGAAGTTCCTCGCCCTCCCACCATATAAATGCGCCGCGAGGGCCGGCTGTTAAGACGACATGCGGAAACCTATCCTTTAATTTCCGTCCCGCCGAGACAACGTCAGCGCTGCCCGCTAATGCTGAGCTCTCCTCTTCATTAGCGAAGATCAGGCTCGCTGATTCGAGTGCTTTTTGCAATGGCTCTCCAAAACCACTGACAATCCAGGCGTCAGAGCAGGTCACCGCTACCTTGGTACCCGAATCTCTAGCTATTCTGACGACCTCAGAGATAGCGCCTCTACCTTCGTCCGAATTGGAGAAAACATACCCTTCGATGAATACCCAGCGCGAGTCACGAATGACCGCCTCGTCAATGTGAGCGGCGCTAAGTTCAGTGCAAACTCCGAGAGCCGTACGCATAGTTCTCTCAGCGTCCGGAGTTACTAGTGACACGCATGTTCCTGTTGCCCCCGTCTCAGCCAGAGCCACGGGCATCTTAATACCTAGATCAAGACACTCATCTCGATAGAACCTGCCGTAGTGATCATTGGCTAATCTGCAACAGATAGCGCTCTTACCACCGAGCTGAGCAACCATTATCATCGAATTGGCGACCGAGCCACCGCTACACACCTCAGGCGAGGCCCCGGCGAAACGCTCTAGTAGATCTTTCTGCTGCTGTACGTCTACCAGTCTCATCGTACCTTTCTCAAAACCCAATGGCGCGAAATCATCGTCGGAAAGATCCGCGAAAATATCGACTAATCCATTACAGATCCCGGTTACGTCTATGGTCTTCATAAGCAATACTCTCAGCTAATTCAAAAGCTCTCTATTGACATCATACTCTACATCCGCTTCAGGCAAAAAGTACAGAGATATGCCTAACTAGGCTCATAGCGACAATCACAGATGAGCTCTAATCTGCCAGTTCACGATTTGGGGGACCACATGATATCTGTCTTGAGAAACAAGTACGGCATGCGCTTTGAGGATGTTATCTTCTGCTCTGAGCCACAAAAGTATACGCCTAGGCATCTACTAGTTCATTTCAGCCAGGCTCGAAATTCAATCCCTGGTTTCATGCCGCGAAAAACTCCCGTCATAAACCTTAAAAGTGATGCCGCGGTAATCTTTAGCAAACTTTCGAGCAACACTCGCTACAAGATAAGGCGCGCGGAGCGCGAGGGAGTAGTAGGAGCATTTCTGTCAGAGATAAGCGATGGCAACTTAACAAGCTTTGTAGAGCACTACAATCTATTCGCCTCTCAAAAAGATCTTCCTCTCGCCAACCGTGACAAGTTAACGAAACTGATGGAAGCAAAGAGTCTCATTATTACAGAGGCGCGAAACTCAAAAGGCACCCTTATAGTATCACACGCTTATATCGCCGATCGCGAGAGCTCCAGAGTTCGACTCCTTTACTCAGCGTCGCACTATCGAGCGATCGTTGACAGCGAGGATCGCAATTTTGTGGGGCGCGCTAATCGATTCCTTCACTGGTATGAGATCATGGAGGCAGCGAAGGCAGGATACGAGACCTATGATCTTGGTGGAGTCCCCTCCACCACACAGAATCAAGAAAAAAATGACATCGCTCGCTTCAAAGGTGAGTTTGGTGGAGAGATAATCACTGAGTACAGTGGCTACTTAAGCTCTCACCCGCTTGTGAAGCTCTCCATCCCAGCGATTCAGAGGATTTTCGCCTAACATGTTTTGGAGCATATAAAGTGAGTGCGCATTATCTCTTTCGCCTTGATGATATTACACCTGAAATGGACTGGGGGAGGTTCTGGGCCCTGATGCAGCTATTTGAGCGTCACTCGATAAACCCTCTACTAGGGGTTGTCCCCGATAATCGAGATCCTAACTTGATTCGACAAAGCTCCCATGCGGATTTTTGGGAGATACTTCGAGAGCTGCAAAACTCAAACTCTGTTGATATAGCGCAGCACGGTTATCAACACATTCTGGTTAATAGACCCGCGGCCGCTCTAATCGGTCCTGCTTATGGCATAAAGAAGGAGGCCTCTGAGTTCGCCGGAGATTCATTCAACGATCAGAACTTTCGAATTAGAGAGGGGTTACGAATCTTAAATCGCAACGGCATATCGACCACAACCTGGATGGCCCCAAACCATTCCTACGATCTGAACACATTAAAGGCTCTCCGCGAAAATAACTTCATCGCGGTAAGTGATGGGGTCGCGCTTTTTCCCTATCGTGATAACGGCCTTCTATTTATTCCGCAGACTTCATGGCGGCCTCGCTGGATGCCACTTGGAGTACACACTATATGTATACACACCAATTCTATCACGCCTAGCGAAGTAAAGCGCTTGCGTATTTTCATGCGTAGACCATTAAACTTCACTCGGTTCACCGCTGTTGTATCGCGCTACAACACGACAAGTGACAACCTATTCACGCCGAGCTCACTAGCCAATTCGGCGTATGACATAAGCTATAGATCCGCATGGTCAATTAACAGGACGATTGCTCGCTGGCGGTCTGTAGGTCTTGCGCACCCGCGAACAAACTCGCGACCCTGGCAAGCACCGCCTCTACCATCGCGTCAGGACAGCTCGCCCCAGCCGAGACCAGCACCTCAACCTTAGGTTTATTGGGGAGCCAATCACGGGAGATCTTTACGCCTGATTTCAAATCAAGATGACGGATCTCATTCATTGAGATTATCTCGTCTGCGTCCTTTACATAAAATACAGGTACACGCCCCTCACACAATTCCACCAAATGAGATGTGTTAGAGGAGTTGTATCCACCTACTACTATCGCTAGGTCAGCGTTATCTTCAAGCAAAGCCCGCATCGAGCGTTGATTCTCCGAGGTAGCGTAACACAAAGTATCTCGGGTATCTGCGAAGTGATTGGATATATTGCTCGCTCCATACCTATCGGATAATGACTGCTTAATCATCTGCGCTATTTCGTGGGTTTCCTCAGCTAACATCGTAGTCTGATTAACCACTCCGAGTCGCACAAGGCTCTCGGGCAGGATAAAACCATCCGAGAAGCGCCCATGAAAATCAACGGGGAAACGCTCCAGAGGCTCCTCACCTTTAATATAACGAACCAGGAGTTGTGCCTCTTCCTTGTCGCGGATAACTACACTTGGTCCATCAATTCGGATCTGTGAAAAGGTGGCGCGAGTTTCCTCGTGAGTATGTTTTCCGTGTATGACAATCGAGAATCCCTGTTGCGCTAATTGTCGCCCCCTCTTCCACACCTTCTCGACGAACGGACACGTGGCGTTGTAGCTCTGCGGATTAACTCCGAGGTCCTCGAGTTCTTGAAAGATCTCACGCGTCGTCCCAAACGCCGGAACTATCACTACATCATTCGGGGTCAGGTCAGAGAAAGGTATTAACTGCTTCCCAGCCGATGTCTGCAAAAAAGCGATTCCACGAGATATTAAATCGGCGTTTACGTGAGGATTATGAATCATCTCACTTAACAAGAAGACTCGCTTGCCGGGATTATCTTCAATAGCTCTATAAGCTATCTCGATAGCGTTCTCGACACCGTAACAAAAGCCAAAGAACCTCGCCACTTTAAACGCTACCGGCCCAAGGTCAATTACAGTCGGGGACAGATCTTCTTTGCGATTATCCGCCGCGGCACGACGCTTCTTTATCGACCCAATTAAATCAGAGCGGTAACCTCTAGGAATATCGAATTGTTTCGGCATGCATATTCTCTTACCATGAGAGCATCCGCCAGTCTACGTCAGGCAAACGATATATCAGGGCTTAACATGCAGAATCCTTCAGTTATCAACGTACTAAACGAGTTAGATCCGGTAACTGTTATTGGAGCTAGTGGACAGATGGGAGGATGGTTCTGCAAGATGCTGCGATCTCAGGGATTGACGGTAAACGAGATCGATGTCGACACGCCCACCAGCGTAATTGATAATGTATTGGGCACATCACTATGTGTAATTGTATCAGTTCCCATAGCCCGCACCGCAAAGGTCATAGAGGAGACATTACCTAAACTGTCTCCGGACGCTCTTCTTGCGGATCTTACATCGGTCAAAGAACGGCCGCTCGCGGCGATGTCAAAGCATCCTGGTGAGGTTCTTGGACTGCACCCGATGTGCGCGCCGCTCGTGTCTGACTTAAGGGGGCAGACCGTCATAGCCTGCGAAGGTGGATCAGACAGTAAACCGCGCCCCAAGTCAGCCGCGCTTAAAGCTGCCCTGACAAACCTCGGCGCTAAGATCGTTAATATGTCCGCTGAGCGACATGATCGGATGATGGCCGTCGTGCAGGGACTAAATCACTTTCACGCTATAGTCTTTGCGCACGCTTTACGAGAAACCGGATTTTCAGCCGCGGAAACAATGGAGGTAGCGAGTCCAGTATACGCTCTTAGGATGCAGCTATTAGGTAGGGTTTTAGCGCAGAGCCCTGAGCTTTACGTCGATATCGAGCTTGAGAATCCTTACATTCCCAGCTCCCTCGAAGCCTACCTGAAATCCGTTATCTCATTTAAGAAATCCATTGAGGACAAGCAACGAGACGAATGTCTTGAATTTTTTAACGAGGCAGCTCTAGCTTTCGGAGAATACAGGAATGAGGCTCTAAGAATCAGCGCCAAGTTAATTGGAAAATCATCTGAACATGCTGTCAAGGATTAGCTCGAGAAGACTGCCTATTCAGCCACGAGTGAGCCGAAGACAGATTCCTCCGCCGCCTTTTTTCGCGGCTTGGTAGCGATGCTGGGTTGAATAGTAACGCCAGGCGCGACCACATCTTTCTGTTTGGGGGCAGCTACTGAACTGATGGTGTTAGAGGGCAGAACGGCTACTTTATCAGCGCGAACCTTTCCTTCGTCGATCACCGCGCCAACTACTGACTTAGTATCTTGGGGTACCGGTTTACCTGCGTCTCTTGACCCTGATTCGACCTCTGATTCCTGCCCGTTGGTAACTATCTCTCCTAACGTCAAATCTAAATCGCTTAGACCCGTGAACTTGAAGGATACTGTGACCGCGCCAACACAGGTGAAGCTCCCCTTGCCGCGTGGACCTCTCCGAGTGAAATTAGAGAAGGGAATAAATAGATCACTGTCCACGCTTATCCCGCGGCTAACAACAGAGCTTGAGAACCGTTGCCCCGTTGGATCCTGCGCGTCGTACACCCGCGACTCAACTATAAATTGCGGGCAAGTCGCAACGACCGCATCCTCGTCGCATTCCGGTCCAACCGACATCTTACTCACCACTAGAGCATGAGCGCTTCCCTTCGTCAGATCAACGCAATTAAGACCCGAACCTGATAAAACGTCTGGGTTTGAGTCACCATCCCACGAAAAGCTCAGAGTCAAATCAGTCGCACCATCCGCCTTGAGGTGTAATAGCCCCTTATCGAGTCCGATTTTTACCGACACATCTCCCTTATCACTTTTTAAAACAGCTATCCCAGTATGCCGTCCAAGGGCATCATCCACTCTTAGTACACCTGCGCACTCCCTTTGTCCCTCACCGCAGTCTAGTACTAGCCTCGAATGAAACCGTTCTAGCGGCAATGCTTCCGCTGCAAAAGGACAAAAAGACAGAGCGACTGGAAGCAGGGCCGTTAAAAGTTTGTAGGAAAAATGAGAAACAAAACGTATCATGGGGCCTGAATCATCCAGGATTTAGAAGAAGTTGTCGACATCGACGGAGCTAAATTATTGGTAACCGGTCGCTTGAGAAAGCGCACTGCGTGCGATAAAACATCGTCTCCTAAAGGACCGGACTTTGTTACTTTGTACGATCGCTTCAGAGAATCAGAGTAAGCAACCGCGCTCGACGCCCAACCGATCAGCCGGTGATTCTGCACTCTCCTCTCTGAGAAAACAGATCGGCTAATGGGATTAAATAAGGTCTGCGCATGACAAAAATCAGCGACAAAAATCTCCACAATATAAATTGAGCATTTACAATTTAGAAAAGGAGCTGTAGACGCAAAGCGGCCTGGTTTGAGTTTGTCAGCTGATACCACTCAATTCTCAGACATGCGTCTTTTCCCCATGTGCAACGGGGATCTCCAGATTGTCATTCCGATACCTCAAACAAAACGCACTACTAAACCGCGAGCACACAGCGTCCCTTTACAAGCCTCTAATACACACCTAGAAGAGGCCGAAGTCGGTGGGGGGGCCGTTATTATCTCGGGACGAGGGGAACCGAGTACCGCTAGTCAGGCCTGCCCCCCCATTGGTACATCCTACATTCGTCCTCCGCTGACGGAGATATTCTACGTTTGGTTCCGCGAAGACTCTAACCAGTAACATTTACCCGCTAACACTACCACTTGAGTCCAGCGTCCCCGCGAGTACGCGTTCCCGCTAGTACACCCTATACCTGCCTAAACCTCTGGCCTGCTAATCCGATTTAGACTTGTAAAGCAAATCTCTTTAATTCTGCCCTTCTACTTTGATTCATCTTTCGCCTCGTACGATAGCAACTATCATGTTCTCCGGATCGAATAGATCTACATGCCCAGACAAATCAGAATCATATGCGAGGACACCCTCTACGAGGTTGTACCCAGAGCGAAGGAAGGGCTTCCCCTTCCTCCAAACCAAACATCTAACCAGCTCCTGGCTGGCATACTCGGTCGTACCCAGAGAGATGATAAGGTTACGCTCTGTAATTTTGTGGAGATGAACAGCCACTCTCACCAACATGTGATTCCTAATGATCCCTGTAAGCTCACCAAATTTTATATGGAGTATCAGAAAAAGATCACTGACTCAGTACGCAAGCTTACTAAATTGAAGAACTTAGAGCTCTGGAAAGACCGTCCCAGTGTTATTCAAGTCGTTCAGCTAGAGGACGTAATCAGAAGGATTGTGTACCTATTCTTAAATCCTGCTAAGGCCGGCCTTGTGGAAAGCATCGATCAATACCCCGGCTTAAGTTCATGGCAGGCCTTTAAGACATGTGAGCCATCGATTGACTCCACATATAAGATTAAAGCTTACTGGACCCCCGCATCTGTTCTTGAGTCCTTGCCAGCAAACAACAAGCTCTCACCATTTGAAGACCAAGCAATGGCCAAACGATTAAGAGATAAAAAAGGTACTTGCGAATACGATCTGATCATTCAACCATTTGCCTGGCTCAAAATTTACGGGATTACCGAGCCCAGACAGATTGAAGCAATTAGGAAACGAGTTATTTCCGCCGTGTATGAGGAAGAGGCAGCTCTGGCTAAAAAACGTCAGAATGAGGGTCTATCCGTTATTGGCGTTGAAAAACTAAAGAAGCAGCAGTATCTCAGACCTCATACGCCCAAGAAAAAAGAGCGCCGTATATTCGTTATCTGCGCCGACAATGAGCTACGCCCAAAAATCATCGAAGCTCATAAGGAGACTGCTCGTAAACACAAAAAATGTTCACAAGACCTGCGAAATGGAATTCCTCAAGAGTGGCCGCCAGGAACTTTTATACCTTGGAGACCTCCTAAGATTTTTAGTTCGCCTGTCCGTCACTAATTTAATATCCTTCATCTCCGTTTAATCCTCTTTCTATTGGTCTACAGGTTCTCTAGTAATGTCCGGCGGAAAGCATACCCGTTGCGAACTGTCAGGCGAATCTACCTTGGAGCATATCGTTTAAACTTGAGCGAAGTATCCTGAAAACGGCAGTTAAGGCTGATGGAAATGGTGCAGATGTGCCGTTTGCAGACCCGCAACTGCGGTTTTTAGGATTATGGCTTTCAAGATTATAGTTTGCGTCAGACCTGATATAAAATTAGCTGTTAAAGATCCTTATTTAGGCTGTCACCTGCCGCGAACGACCCATAAAAACAAACTTAAGTGTACTATTAAGAAGGCACACAAGAACTTTATAGTTAGTGAGCAGAGATAGCACATGGTGATCACGAGTCTTTGGAAAATCTACAGTGTACCAGAGTTTCTGCCGGCCCCCTACTACTTGTCTTCATCCCAGATCTAAACACAGCACCTCACCGCGATCGTTACGCGGGGGAGCATCCGGAAAAAACACCTCAAAGGCAGTGCCTTTGCCAACTGCCGATCTTACATCGATTACCCCGCCGTGGGCACTGACTATGCACTTCACAATGAACAAGCCCAATCCTGAACCGGATACCGATGAGTGCTCGGAAAGTCGCGAATATCGTTGAAATAGTCGCTTCGCGTCACCTGGTTCCATTCCAGCGCCATAGTCCCTCACTATCAGCGAAATTCCACTGATGTTTCTTTTCAAGGCGACCTCAATCTCTCCGCCACTCTTCGAGAACTTAATCGCGTTACTAAAAAGATTGGTTAACACACGCTCAAATCCGAGCGCGTCAACGCACCCGATGGCATCCTCATCATCGATCTTTTCACTGATCCTAAGTCCCCTGGTCTTAGCCGTTAACGCAAATGACTCCACTACCCCTCTTACAAGAGAAGCTACCTCCGTTGTCACAGGACGCATCACAAAAGCACCTTCCTCAATCCTCCGCATGCTTAAAAACTGCTCAATCAAGTTGATCGCCGAATTAGCCGACGTCGCGATTCTCTCAACTAGGGCATGGGCACGCGCGTCTTTACCGGGGGCATCCAACAAAACGTCGCAGGAAACAGCTATTGCCCCCAGTGGCCCTTTGAGGTCGTGCGTTGTCGTGGAAAGTATCTCCCGCTGAAATCTCTCACGACGTTTTTTCTCACGGATATCACGTACCCATAACACAAGCGTATGATCAGCTCCCGACTCTCGCGACGCCGATACCGACAACTCATAGGCGCCTTCTAGATCATTAGTCTGCGCTAGTTCCGTGGTCCAAACCTCTCCAGGAGCGAGCGCCACCAGATTTTGCTTTACCTTTTCAACGATCTCTTCGCCGCGAACAACCGCCGCGGTTGGAATATCTCTAATATCAAATGTCTCGACACCAAACACTTTTAGGAAGTGATCAAAGCCTGAATTGCAGTAACGAACACGACCATTTCTGAGAACCACAGCCAGGCCGTCATTACTATTTTCGATCGCCTCTCTAAGCAGGTCTCGGTCTCGCGTTGCTTGCTGACGCTCATTCTCAGCCTCCTGAGACGCTCGCAACCTAGAGAGCACAATATTCAGCACCTCCGAAAATGACGCGTCAAAGCTCTTTACCATAAAGTCGTTCGCCCCCGCCCGCATCGCGGAAACCGCGTCATTCAGGGAAGATGAGGAGGTAAGAACGAGAATTGGCGTTTTAGGAGCTTGCAATCGGAGCGCCGCCACCGCGCTATCGCTGCTAAGGTCAGGGAGATTAAGATCGCTGATAATCAGATCGAATCCGCGCTCCGACAAGCGTTTCTGTCCGTCCAATGCAGTCGATGCTCGAGTGACGGAACCAACTACAGTCCGTAACGCCCGTTCAATCACAAGAGCATGCGGCGCCTCATCCTCGACCAACAGAACATCTTTGAACACTAGACTATCTTCTTTCATCCCGCTCATCACTTCACTTACACCAACCCTTTCTTTCTGTCGTCAGATCGACTATTCAACATTAGAAGTTTCTCAATGTTTTAGGAGCAAAAGATGGGGATTAAGCCTGATCACTGGATTATCGATTTTGCCCGCAATGGCGGCATCACTCCCTTCACACCGGAGCATGTAAACCCAGCCAGCTACGATGTAACTGTTGGAAATCACTGGATATGCCCAACTAGAGATCCCGAAGAAATAGTCTGCGACTCAATAGTGCTATTTCCAGGGGAGGTAATCCTGGCGACCACTCAAGAGTTCGTGCAGATGCCGCGGGATGTCGTTTGCGATTTAAAGCTTAAAAGCTCCCTCGGCAGACTCTGGCTAAATCACAGCCTAAGTGGCTGGATTGACTGCGGGTTCTCCGGTCAGATCACGCTTGAGCTGCAAAATCTTGGCCCATACCCTCGCGAGCTTGCAAAGGGAATGAGGGTAGCCCAGCTAGTATTTCTCGGCATGGAGTCTCCTCCCGTACACGCCTACGGCGAGGGCGGGAAAGGTCACTATCAGGGCCAGAAAGGGGCAACTAAATCATGGTCTGATGACTTTTTTCCACGAGTTCTTGGCCCAAAAAAATCGGCTTAGGATTTATTCTCAAAGCTTGGCGGATTAATTCCCTCTAGAATTTGAGTCTTTTTGCGCGAGATGCTATGCTCGTGCTCTTTGTAACTGTAATGGTTTAACCGATTTATATTTAAGTAGTTATGGCAAATCACAAATCTGCAATTAAGCGTCATCGTCAGAGTTTAAAGCGTCGCGATGCTAACCGTTCGGCTAAAGCTGCTGTCCGCACAGCTATTAAGAAGGCAGAGGCCGCCGCCAAATCAGGAAGCAAGGCAGAGGCCCAGGCAGCTGCTCGTACGGCTGAGTCAATGATGGCTAAGGCTGCCAAGAAAGGCCTGTTCCACAAGGCTACGCTCGCGAGGAAAGTTAGCCGGATGCAGACAGGCGCCAATAAGGCGAAGTAATCGCCAGATTGGTGAATCAATAAAAAAGGCGACCCAAATGTGGTCGCCTTTTTTATTCTGATAACTAAAACCCTTCCTTTAACGAGCCATCACCGAGCGGCGGCTACGCCAAGACCTTCATAACCTCTTGCAGTACATCAAACTCGAAAACTGTGGCTAAAAGAGCGCTTCTCATAAACTTGTTATCTGGGAGTTCGGCCGCTTTCACATCACGCCTTATAATTTCCTGCACCTCTTTGACGATCTCCTGAAATCGGGTTGGATTAGTCACCTTGATTCCACCCTCGCCTCTCTCATACGTCGAGTTAAAGTCATCGGCATACTGCTCTACTATCGCGCCAACACAGCCATCCACTAATTCTGGAAAAGCGTACCTAACAGAACCGATAAAGAAGAACTGCTTGGAATCAAAATTTCGCTCGATAAATAAATCGCGTGGCGCGCTCTTACCTGAACTAGCCGCTACACGAAAATCCTTAGCGAATGGCGCGATCGCTGGGCTATTCGCACCTTCCTTCTTAAGGAG
Organism: Bdellovibrionota bacterium; assembly: GCA_044356215.1. Classification (GTDB taxonomy): domain Bacteria; phylum Bdellovibrionota_C; class UBA2361; order UBA2361; family OMII01; genus OMII01. The sequence continues at coordinate 27,469 of JBIKWQ010000029.1, forward strand.
ATTTTTTAGCGCTGCATTGAGATTCCTGGCAGCGGCGAAGGTTTCTTTAGCTTCTTCTACTGTACAATTGATCATAAAAATACAACCCTACTCTTCAATATCTTACCCTAAAAATCAGGAGCTACAGCCTTATCGTATAACTGCCTAGCCACATTCGACGCAAGGGTATTAAGCGCGTTAGCTTCCTGTCCACGCGACACCTCTCGACTGCTTAAACCGGCTAGATCTCCGGCTGCTGATGGTCCGCCAGCAAAATCCAGGGAACTTGTTACCACCACACTACTGTCGGCACCAAAGGATTGAGTGGCCTGTATAGCGCTATCTCGCCATATTACAGGGCCGGTCACTCTCCTCAATTCTCCCGCTAAGGTGATAGTGGTCTGCGTTTGCAGCGCCGTGTTGGTACCTGAACGCGTTGCCCCAGTATTATCCTTAACATTTAAAATTCTAACTTTAAGAACAGCGTCCGCCTCGCTCTGAGTGTCGACAACGGAAACCGTTCCATAACTATCAAACTCATCCCGGATTGCCTCAGTTACGATGGTCGCCAGTCCCAACTTTGTTGAATTATTTTCGACCTGCGGAATATAGATATTCTTTACATCGGGCGGTAGAGCACTCTCGCTTCCCCTAAATGTGTATCCACACCCTACACTCGCGAAGCCGACAAATAGAGCGGTCAAATATGATATAAATCGCATCTTTTCTCCTACCCTTTGCGCGCCTTCATAGTGCTTACCCTCTTCGGCAGGTGGTCTACGTAGGCGCGAATCCCCTTACTCCACCCCTTCAGGTCCTTGAGAGAACGCTCAATCGAAGCAAGCATACTTTCCGCCAACTCGATTACCTTGCCATGTTGCCTAGCCACGCGCTCCATCAAGCGTCTCTCCTCAGAAGACAACTCCGGTGAACTTAAGCGGCTCATGCCCTTCTGCCATTTTTCAAAAGCATCTGTGTACTGGTCAAGCAGATCAAGCGCCTCTGGATGCGAATTTTTCAGCGCCGCAGCAGCAGCTAAACCAAGCTTCATTACAGCTTTCACTCCGCGTGTATAATCTTTATCCAAAGCCATAACGCTTAATCGTAAAAACAAAAGGGGCCTATGTGGCCCCTTTTGTTTGTGTCCAAGCCAAGCATCGCCATTTACGCGACACCTGCCAAGAGTATAACTACTCGCTCTTAGCCTTTGAGGCCTTCTTAGCACTAGCCTTCTTAGCTGGCTCAGCGGCTTTATCGCCCGCCTCTTTCTTAGCTGCCGGCGCCTTCTTAGCTGCAGCCTTCTTCTCAGGCTTCTCAGATCTTACCTTCTCCCCGGCCTGATCTACCAACTCGATAACCGCCATCTCTGCAGCATCACCATTGCGAAAGCCTGTGCGAACTATTCGAGTATAACCGCCGTTGCGACTCTTACACCTAGGCCCAACATCAGCAAACAGCTTTGCCACTACCGTCTTATCTGTGATATAGCTATAAGCCTGCCTTCTGGCCGCTACGGTGTCGTTCTTGCCGAGCGTTATCAGCCGCTCTACAACAGGACGCAACTCCTTGGCCTTCGGAACTGTAGTCTCGAAGCGCTCAAACTTAATAAAAGACGTCGCCATGTTGCGCAGGAGCGCCCTGCGATGGCTTGTTGACCTACTTAACTGCCTAAGACCGTTTCCGTGCCTCATACTACTACTTCCTCTCTAGCTCTTAGTGATCTGTCTGCTCCTTCATCGAGTCGAGATCTCGACGCGACGGGAACTCCTCTAGCTTAAGACCAAGGGCAAGTCCCATCTCTGAGAGGATCTCCTTAATCTCGTTAAGCGATTTGCGTCCGAAATTCTTCGTTCTGAGCATCTCTGCCTCAGTCTTCTGCACGAGCTCACCGATGTACTTAATATCGGCGTTCTCAAGACAATTGGCTGAACGAACGCTGAGCTCGAGCTCATCAATGCGGCGGAAGAGATTGTCGTTCCAACGCTTCGAAGGCTCCTCACTCTTAGGCTCCTCCCTCTCAACAATAAGGTCTTGTCCAACGAAGATACCTAATTGATCAACTAGAATATGAGCCGCCTGAGCAACTGCCGAACGTGGGTCAATGCTGCCGTTGGTCCATATCTCCATCGTGAGCTTGTCGTAATCTGTGCGCTGACCTACGCGGGCGTTGGTAACAGCGAGATTTACACGACGAACTGGGGCGAATATAGAATCGATAAAGATCGTTCCCACAGGAGCGCCCTCTACCTTGTTCTTGTCTGCTGGAACGTAACCACGTCCAACCTTGACGTTGACCTCCATCTTTAGCGAAGCGCCTTCACCAAGAGTTGCGATCACAAGCTCAGGATTGAGGACTCCTACCGCTGGATCTCCTTGGAGCATCCCGGCTGTAACTTTGCAAGGACCTTGAGCTTCAACATGAAGGATGGCCTCCTCCTTGTCCTCTAACCTTAAAACAACCTCTTTTAAGTTTAGAGTAAGTTCAGTCACATCCTCAACAATGCCTGGCATCGTCGAGAACTCATGAGAAACTCCCTCTATGCGAACTGATGTGATCGCGGCTCCCTGTAATGACGATAAGAGGATGCGGCGAATCGCCGTACCAATCGTCATTCCATAGCCGCGCTCAAGTGGCTCAGCAACAAACTTGCCGTAGCGGTTATCCGCTGTTCCACCCTCTACTTCAACTTTCTGTGGGCTGATTAAGTCCTTGAGACTGACCTTCTTCATGTCTCTCTATCCTATAAATAATGAATACCAACCAGTTTTATCATCGCCGATCCTCGACGAAGATAGAACCAACTAAACTACCTTGAGTACAACTCAACTACCAACTGCTCACGGAACGTCGGCGGAAGCTGCTCGCGGGTCGGAAGTGAATTAACAGTTCCACGCGCTGCAGCCTGATCAAGCGATAACCACTCAGGGATGATGCGCGACTTAGCCGCCTCCATTCCCGCGATGATTAGAGGGTTCGTCTTGCTACCCTCACATACCTCCACCACATCACCTGCTGACAACAGGTAAGATGGGATAGCTACACGCTTGCCGTTCACGAGTACATGCCCGTGGTTTACGATCTGCCGTGCCTGACGACGCGACGAGCCGATACCCAGACGATACACCACGTTGTCGAGACGGCGCTCTAAACGTACTAACATCTCTGTTCCAGTAACGCCCTTCGACCTAGCGGCCTTCTCAAAATTGTCACGAAATCCGCGCTCTAGCAAGCCGTAGCTACGTCTTACTTTCTGCTTCTCACGAAGCTGAGTCTTAAAGTTTGACCAGCTCTGACGACCGCGTCCGTGCTGGCCAGGGCCACCCTCGCGCTTCTCGACAGCACACTTGCCGGTGTAACAACGCTCGCCCTTGAGGAAGAGCTTCTCTCCCTCACGACGGCACAAGCGACAAACTGAACCACAATACCTTGCCATGACTTCTGTACCCTCTTCCTTAGACCTACACTCGACGACTCTTGCGCGCGCGGCATCCATTGTGCGGAACCGGCGTGATATCTCTGATCAACGTCACCTGCAAACCAGCCAAGTGAAGAGCTCGGAGCGCCGACTCGCGGCCTGAACCAGGCCCCTTAATCTTCACGCTAACTGTTCGAACCCCAGCCTCCTTGGCCTTACGAGCCGCTGTGTCACCGGCGACTTGCGCGGCAAACGGTGTCGACTTACGCGAACCCTTGAAGCCGTTAGCTCCCGAGCTCGACGAAGCGACTACATTTCCAGCTGGATCAGTGATCGTCACGATCGTGTTATTGAACGTCGCGTGAATGTGCGCTACCCCTACAGGTACGTTCTTTTTTACCTTCTTCTTTTTTACTGCTACCGCAGTTGTCCGTGCCTCTGCCACAAACTACTCCTTTAAAGACTCTATTAAAAACTAAACACTAGGTCTTGGTCGCCGCTTTCTTGCCGGCGATCGGTGCCCTTCTCGGCCCCTTCCTCGTGCGAGCATTAGTGCGCGTGCGCTGACCGCGAGCCGGAAGGTTCTTACGATGACGGAGGCCGCGATAGCAACCGAGATCCATCAACCGCTTGAGCGAAGCCTGAAGCTCTCGGCGGAGATCGCCCTCTACCTTCTCACGGCGCTCGATGATCTTTCGAATCTTATCTACCTGCTCTTCAGTCAAATTATCTGTACGAACGCTCTCCTCGATACCAGCTTCAGCTAATATCTGCTTGGATTTGGTAACTCCTACTCCGAAGATGTACGTCAGTCCGCGAACTATTCTCTTGTTTCGCGGAAGATCTACTCCTGCAATACGTGGCATTTCTTAAACTCCTTAGAACTCCTTATCCTTACACCTTAGCCTTGGCGTTGCTTGTGCTTAGGCGTGCGACTGCAGAAGACAAAAATCTTGCCTTTGCGCTTAATAACTTTGCAATAGCCGCAAATGGGCTTGACCGACGCTCGGACCTTCACAACTTCCTCTCTATAAATGTTCGTTCGTTTGCCCCTGCTATTCTCACACCCGTTATCCATGACTCGGACCCGGTTGCATAACAACAGGAAAAGCATCCTGACGGAGATTCGCTTGCGATTTCAACCCAATCTGTAGGTCACTTGCGCGACGTGCAGATCCAGCATTGAAAAATCCCAGGAAATAAATGAGTTACGAACCCATCTTGAGTAGTGATACACCACTCCCCGAAGCGAATCTTCAAAGGATGGCAGATTTTACATATTTCTGGAGCCTTTACAACCCCTCGGGCTAAAAAAACCTCCTCTACCACCTAAAAGCCCGGGATGGACGGTCTAGCTCTATATATCTAACACCGTCGTTATTTGTGAGATTTGCCATAATAATAGCGCCCTGCGGTATGCTTGCAGCCGGCCTGTCAAAACGAAAACGTGGTCTTCCATCGCTTCCAACCCTTTCGAGCTTACCCGTGGCGACAATTGACGCACCATCCGGCGATAATATCTTAATGCTAGAGACGCGGCCCTTTAGCTCCGGCCTAAGATCGACGTAAGCCTTCTGGTTAAACAAGCCTGGATGCCACTCCGATTTATTGGTGAATTCAAAGATCCGAGCCGAAGATGGTAATAACGACGCCGGAGCCGTCGCAACGGCCGGCGCGCTCACTACTGGCTCTGGAGTTGTTACAACTGTGTCTTCAGGCGCCGCCGGCGCTAGTGGCACCGGAGCCTGCGATGCTGGAGGCTGGCCTTCTGGCCCCTGTGGAACTGCCGGGGGCGCGGCTACCGGTGTCTGCGTTGGCTGGGGGGCCTGTGGTACGGCAACAGGACGAGGCGCCTCCCACACGACGGTAAGAGAGTTAACAAATTCAACGATCGCGTTGATTGCGGCTTGCGCGAATTCATGAATTTTTCCGAGGGCTCCACTCCCCAACGCTCCGGAACGATCTGATTCAGTTAACTGGAGCGCAACAGCCTTCATTTTTTCTAACTCATTAGCGCTTGAAATTAAATCGGTGGCGACAGCCTGTGCTCCTCCCGATTGAACTCCTACCTGCGGTAGCAGGGCCTCTGTTTGTGATGGTACACTATTTAAATTTGACGATATCTCCATAATCTCTCCCTTAGGAGGCTAGCTAGTCCATCACCCCCATAAAATACACGATTACCATCATGTTCGGATGAGAGACGATAATAGTTGCTTGGGCTACCCGCGGCGAGACCTATCGAGTTGGGCTTTTGCCGCGGCTTAGTCGTTAAAATCACTTTGGCGTTCTTCAGCGCTTCTATGGATACTTTATCTTCTCTTAAATATCCCCACCCACTCTAATCCAGGCTTTCTATCTGGCTCTCCAACACGTGCTGGTTGTAACTTAACGACTTCGAACTCAGGACTAAACATCTCTCTTAGTTCGCGCTCACTACTGGCGAATGGCGGACCCAAACTATCTTTGGTTAAAGACTTTCCTGATAATTTATCAATCTCTTCTTCCGTCAAAACAAAAAAATTACCTACTAGATATCCACCCTTCTTAAGCCATTTAAGAATAGCCTCCTTGTAGCGACATCTCATGGCTGGATCAATCGCGCAGAAAAATGTGTGCTCACAAACCAAATCAACTGCGATAGGCTGGGCGGCGAAAAAATCGCCGCTTATGACGCTAACCATCGAAGAGAGATCGTTAGCCGAGTAATTTGCAAGCCGAACGCGTAACCGCGAGGTCGCGGCTGGTGACCAATCAACCGCAACGACCGACGCTCCACGCCGCGCTAGCTCGATCGCGTCAGACCCTGAGCCGCATCCAGGAGAAAGTGCGCTGAGTCCCTTAAGGGAATTCTCGCCAGGAAAGACGTGGGATACAGCTTCACATAGAACCTTAGACGGCGCGTTCAATTCCCAAGGTGTATCCCCCGAATCGAAGCGCCCCTGCCAGTATTCGCCAGTCGACCAATCGCGGCGCTGGTTATCAGAATTCATCTCAATAGCGAACTAACGAGCCACGCAACCTAGGCCGCTCGGCATCCGCATATCGCGACATCCGCGTCTACGTTCCTCAGGACTGCATTTTCTCTCGCTTGGGCTAAAGCCAGACGGGCAGCGATCCGCTTGCGGAGGTGGTGGTGATGGCCTGGTGTATTGCGGGGGGACGTTCTGCTGATTCCGGCGCTCTTGCTCAAGTCTACGACGCTCTGCCTCTAGACGCTCGCGCTCGCGCTGTAGCTCACGTTGCTCGCCACGATACGGGATACCTCCGTAATAACCACCACCATAGTAGGGGTTATTCCCGTAATATGGTGCGCCTCCGTAATAAGGAGCTGGAGGAGGTGGATTATACGTCGGCTGATTGTAGCCGTATGGGTCGTTTAAATTAGCGCAGCCTACTACTAATGACTGGAGTGAAAACAAAGAAATCAAACCGACAAATCTCTTAATCATAAATCGCAATCTCATATCTACTAGTCCTTATTCGCGACAAAACTCCCCAGGCGAACTTCCCTATTCTACCCCTCAGCGAGCACAACATCCACCACAAATTTGCTCTGAGTTGTCTCTTCAACTGTTATCAGCTTAGTTCCGCCTTCAGCAACGCTACCAGCCCTCACCACATCGTCCAGCACCGTACTAAGCGTCTCTAGGTCGCTCTGCTTGGCGCTGACCTTTAGCGAAGAGACTCCCCACCTCTGGCCCTTCTGGGCACTTGTCTTCATACCTCGGATAACAGAGAGAACCTCAGTAGCCGCGTCAAACGCCGAAGGGACTCCCTTGATACCCGCCACCTCACTTGGCGAAGGCCACTCTGTTGAATGCACCAACGCATCTCGCCCAGCCCCGGCGAAGCGCCATGACCAGACCTCTTCAGTCACATACGGCATAAATGGAGCGAATAATCTGATGAATGTCTTTAGACACCAGAAGAGCGCCGCTTGGGCTGACGCCCTACTCGCGGGATCCCCCTCGTTGTATGAGCGTCCCTTGACTAGCTCGACGTAGTGATCGCAGAAGTGCCAGAACTTCTCCTCAACCGTTTGAAGAGCCTGCGCGTAATCAAACTTCTCAAATGACTCCGTCGCGCTCTTAACCACTTCAGCTAAAGTTGAAACCATCGCCCGATCAAGCGGATGCTGAATCGCCCCTATTCCAGGTACTGGATCCGTCAACTGCATCAATACAAATCGGCTAGCGTTGAAGAGCTTAACCACTAGCTTACTACCGATCTTAAATACGGCTGGGTCACAAGCTGTATCCGAACCTAAACGCGCTCTACCTGCCCAATAGCGGATTGCGTCAGAGGAGTACTCAGCTAAGAGACCTTCTGGCGTGATCACATTTCCTTTGGACTTACTCATCTTCTTGCGATCTGGATCGAGCACCCACCCGGAGATGACTACGTTACGCCACGGGATCTCATTCTCATGCATCCACGCCTTAACTATCGTGCTAAACGCCCACGTGCGGATAATCTCATGCGCCTGCGGCCTTATATCCATCGGGAAGAGCTTTTTGTGCTTTTCTGGATTAAGCACCCACTCACTCTGAATCTGCGGAGTTAGTGAAGATGTTGCCCAAGTATCCATTACATCAGGGTCGCCGGCGAAACCACCCGGCTGATTACGTTGAGACTCGGTAAAACCAGGTGGAAGGTCACTCGAAGGATCTACCGGAAGCCTTGTCGATTCAGCGAAGATCGGCTTGTCGTATTGAATCTCTCCATCCTTGTTTATTGGGTACCAAACTGGAAAAGGAACCCCGAAGAATCTCTGTCTACTAATACACCAGTCAGCATTTAGCCCCTCGACCCAATTCTCGTATCGCAGACGCATATGCTCAGGATACCAATTAATCTTGCGCCCTTGAGCCTTCAAGGCCTCCTTGTGCTGCATAGTTCTGATAAACCACTGCCTAGTTGTAACGAACTCAAGTGGCCTATCTCCCTTCTCATAGAACTTAACTGGATGCGATATGATCTTAGGTTCTCCCACTAAGGCAGCCCCTACTCCATCAACTGCGCTACCTGGCTGCGCAAGCATCTCAGCGATTACTTTCTTCGCCTTACGAAGATCCAGCCCGACCAACTTACTATAGTTTTGACGGGCCAAATCTGAGTTTACGGTGTCAAATGGAGCCTCTCCAAATGTTACATCGCGCATCGTTCCGTTAAAAGAGACCACCGGCTTAGCTGGCTTACCGGAGCGCTTCCACCACTCGACATCGTTAGCGTCACCAAAGGTGCACACCATCAGTATTCCGGTACCCTTCTCGCGATCAACGTAATCAGCGGCCAAAATCGGCACTCTCGCGTGGAAAAGAGGAGTAATTGCAAACTTCCCAAACAACGGCTGGTAGCGTGGGTCCTCAGGATGAGCCACTACAGCCATGCAAGCCGGTAATAATTCCGGCCTGGTAGTCGCGATCGTTAATGAACCACCACCCTCAACACCGAATTGAATATCGTGAAACGCGCCTGGGATTTCGCGATCCTCAATCTCTGCCTGGGCCACCGCTGTCTTGAAATCAACATCCCACATCGTGGGAGCTTCGACACTGTAAACCTGCCCCTTCTGAGCCAGATCAAGAAATGAATGTTGCGACAAACGGGTACAGAGAGATCCCACAGTTGAGTAGGTCCTAGACCAATCGATCGACAAACCTAGCTGTTTCCAAAGATTCTCAAAGACAACCTCGTCCTCCTTTGTTAGCTGTTCGCATGCTTGAACGAAATTCCTACGAGATATCTCTTGAGCTGGTTTCTTCTCCTTACTATCGGGATTCACCTTTGTTGGTTTCCAATCAGGATCGTAAGGAACAGATGGATTACATCTAATATTATAGACGTTCTGTACCCGTCTCTCGGTCGGTAGACCGTTATCATCCCATCCCATTGGGTAGGAGATATTTTTTCCGCGCATACGCTGGAATCGCGCAAGCACATCAGTCTGGGTGTAACTAAACACATGACCCAAGTGCAGAGAGCCTGAGACCGTCGGAGGTGGTGTGTCGATCACGAAGTTTTGTTCACGCGACTTTGACGAATCCCAGCGGTACACTTGAGAACTCTCCCAGACATCCATCCAGCGCTTCTCAACACTTAAATGATCGTACTTTTCTGGAATCTCTTTTTTCATTTCTCTTTAATCCTGGACTGAACCACCTCTGCTGAGTAGTTACCTTGGAACTATATACACTAGGTTCGCTTATAAAGCTTTAAATATCAAGTGGTTCTTCGTCTACGCAACAGCTACGTGGGGTTCTGATCCACTGATTGAGTCTCTCTGTAATTTCTTCTGGCGAATCTTGGGGGTGCTCCCTGACAAGCCGCTGCCGCACAAGCGCGAAACTCAGCTCCATTAATTCAAGAGCCTCGAGCAAACCTTGGGGATTGGGGAGGGTGTACCCTGTTGACGACACTCGGTTAGATTCCGCGGAAGACATAGGGTTATTCTACCATCGAGGCTCCAGACGGTAAAGAAACCTATCGCTCAGAGCTTCCCCCGCTCCAAATCAAAATAGCTCGCGATCGTTGAGTAACTTAAGCCCCCTAATCTAGCGACCGGGTTTATCTCGCTTAACAACACCTTACCGTTGTTCCATGCACGCGAGTGAATGTGGCACCTTACTACTTCTCCAATCACCACTGTCGAGGCCCCAGCCTCAGCCTTACCGACCTGTGTCAGGCTCAGCAATCGGCACTCAAAATGAACGGGAGCTTCAGCTACCCGAGGAGGTGAAACAAGGTCCGAGCTTATCGGAGTCAAACCAGCGCGGTCTAATTCGCTCTCGCCGTAAGGAAGATCAACAGAGCAGAAGTTCATCGGTTCAGCCATCCACGCGCCAACTGTGTTAACCACAAACTCCTTTGACCTCTCTATGTTAATCAACGTGTCCTTCTTTGTCCCATTTGGCTTAAAACCAATAGAAAACATGACCGCCATCGGCTTGCTCGATACACCATTAAAAAAACTAAATGGCGCGACGTTGACCGTTCCATTTTCATTTACCGTTGAGACAAACGCGATCGGCCGAGGCACTATCGATCCGATTAGTATCTTGTAAGCCGCTGCTGCCTCTAGCTCTCTTGGATCTATGGAGATCATCTCGGATACAGGAGAAGTGACCTTGTCTCCGGGCCGCCAAGCTGGATTAGGTGGAGGTATTTGCTTCATAGCTACTCAATACCCGATCGATAACAGTGTGCCAAGTAATTAGACCAACACAACCGAACTGTACCCTCCCTCGATAACAGCTCCACGCAGCGCCAATACATCCCTCACTTGAGAGCTAGACCTGACTAGATTATCGCCCTCTAGTACCGCCCACGGACCAACGCATGCATGATCTTCTATTGTACACCGTGGTCCTATCCAGACCGGCCCGTCTATGACGGCCTTAGCTGATATTATAGCAGAGGGATCAATACATACCGACGGAGACTGCCGTCTAAGATAGATCCGATTAAGCTCAAGGAGATCAGATTGATTTGTCAGGTCAATCCTCTCGTTAACAAACGAGCCAACCAAGAGAAAACGGGGATCTCCGCACATTTCAGAGAAAACACCGGTTAACTCATACTCTCCCCTGGCTGAAGGTTTAAGCTGCTCTAGCTGTTTAAATACACCGGTATTACAGATATAGAGTGGCAACGCCGTAATATCAGAGGTCCGCTCTTCCGGCTTTGGCTTCTCAATTAGACTCGAGATCCTACCGTCTGACTCTAAATTCACGACTGAGCGCGATTGAAGCGAAACATTACGATCAACTCGCATAACCCCAAGTGAGACACTAGCCTCTCTATCGTTATGGGTTTTAATCAGTGAACAGATCTCACTGGCCCTAACGATGCTATCGCACGCTGATATCAAGAAATCCCCAGAGATCAATCCCGCGCAAACCTTTAAAGCGTCCCCACTTCCCAGTGGTTTATCTTGCTGAAGAACTGTTACACCCCTCCGCCCTTTGAAATAATCTCTTAAATCGATATCGCGAGGAGAAGCGACGATAAGAAAATTAGTTATTCCAGCGGCCGCGATCTCATCGATTACCCGCTGGATCATAGGCAGCCCTAAAACTGGAACCATCGGCTTAGAGCGCCGCTCTGTAACTCTTTCGAGACGCGATCCCCTTCCTGCCGCCAATATCACCGCTGTATGAACCATTTAAATCCGCTCCAACTTAACTGACTCACTCAACTCACAGATGTGCATCGAATAGCTCTTGGCTAACTCAGGATGCCTATCTGTGTATCGTTGATGAACTTTTTCGATCACCCTATCTCGCTTTCGAGGGTCGATCAGGGCCAAACAACACCCCTGAAAACCACCGCCACAAAAACGAGCTCCATAAACTCCATCGTTTTCGGCTAGAATCTCATAAAGCGAAATTAACGCCGGACTACCACTTTCGAAATTTACAATTGAGCTCTCTCCTGACTTAGTTACCAATTCGCCAAAACGCTGGATATCCCCAGCGGCCCAAGCCACCGTCCCGTCACTAACTCTCTCAGCCTCGCTGAAGAAATGCTTCGCTCTTCCATGTAGAGGTTTCGGCAAATCTGGGTTAAACCGCTGATAGACTTCAGTAGGCACGTCACCAAGACGGGGCTTAAGTGGCACTGGCAACTTGCCCAACTCAAGCAACATGCGCGCCGCCTCATGACATTCACTGACCCGTTGATTAAATGGCGTCGCCGTTAGCTGTCTCGATAATCCTGAGTAAATAACCAAAACCTCCCAAGGCACCGCCGCTGCCCCGAGTTTTAGCGCTCGAACAGAATTGCCGCGACAATCGATCACGGTCAATGCCCCCCGCTTGCTAAAAAGAATCACTGACTGATCAAGTACACCGTTATTAAGACCCAGATAGCCGTTCTCAATCCTAAGAACCAACTTCACTAACTCTTCTGATGATATCCGATAATCGTTTAGGTAAGCTAATGCTGTCAGGTACGCCAACGAAACCGATGCCGAAGAACTTAACCCGCCTATCGGCATCTCGCCGTAAACAACTCCGCTAAAGCCAGTATTGATCACTCTGTCTGATTCGCGCAGAGCAACTATCGCCCCTCGCAAGTAGTTCCCCCACTCTCCGGTTACTTTTGCTCCGACCTGTCCCAGATCAACAGACAGGCGTTGCTGAAAGTTCTGACTGAAAACCGACACCGCTGAATTTTTAGAAGGCGTCGCTACTAGGCGAGTCGCGCGATCTATCGTAAATCCAGTAACGATACCGCCTTGATGATCACTGTGTGCCCCTAAGGGACAGAGCCTAAGTGGAACTTCAACTGAAAACTGGTGAGCATCTTTCCGCTCCGCGAATTCGGCGCCCAACCGCGCGCGCAGCGCGGCTGTCACGTCATCAGGTTGTTCTCTGGGGATTAAAGGGATCTCAGATAAGCTCACTATTGCCTCATCATCTGCTCATGAAACTACTCGGCATGTTTTGCCTTAATAACGTTAGCTCCTATTAAGGGAAGGCCGGCAAAACCCCTCCCTACTGCGAAAGTGGATCTTGAGCTGCTCTTCGATTTTCGAGATGGGAAAAAATCCTCAATGTATCACAGGGGA
>JBIKWQ010000087.1:0-11947 GCA_044356215.1 Bdellovibrionota bacterium
GTATCACAGGGGATACACCTCCGGCCTTCGCTAAAGCTACGGCCGGCGAGGTTTTGTCGGACCAGACGTAGCCTTGGCGAAGGCTGGTGCGGTTTTTTCCCATCTCGAAAATCGAATATCAACTCAATCTCCACTTTCTCGCTACGGGTAGGTTTTGCCGGCCTTCCTTAGGAAACCGACAACCCCTCCGCCACCCTCCCCCGAAACCGCGACCACACACTAGTTCTCGCCAGAGCCAGAACATCAACACGCGCAGCCCCAGCTCTCTTTAGCGTATACGCCGCGGCGCTAATCGTCGCTCCGGTAGTGATCACATCTTCAATCAACAGGATTATCTTTCCTGTTACATCCGCTCCGTCCTTTAGCGCGAATAACTTCTCAAGCCTAGTAATTCGCGCCTCATGACTAAGGGTCGCTTGCGGAGCTCTCTGGACGCCGTTTTTTAGAAGATTGCTAAACGGGATCTTAAGTGATTTGGCGATAGGTTTCGCGATCTCGCCACATGGATGAAACAATCTTTTTCTGAGCATAAGTCTAGATGATGGAACTGGCGAGATGATGTCCCAGTCGCGATCTGAGAAGAGCTCGCCGATAGCGTCGTGAAGTAAACTTGAACAGATTCCAGCTATCTCTAGACTGGGCCGATACTTCATCGTTCTTATAAGATCTCTTGCCAGTCCCTCGTAATCCCACAGGTGCCGCATCGTATCCGGTATAGGTGGATAGAGCTTGCAAGTTGGGCAGCTATCACTATGTGCGGCTGGAGCGTGGGGAGAAAAGCACTTAGGGCAGGAGCGACTTATAAGCTCGCCTAGGTCAGGCAGCGCGGGCCTGCAGCGGTAACAGATCCGGCTATGTCTAAGAGGTCTAAGGCAGATAAGGCACTGCGTAGGTAAGATAAGCTCAAGCCAGCTAAGAAGCTTGTGATTGTTTAGTGTCGGGTAATTAAGAGGCATGTGGATTGTTCGGTTGGGCGCCGTAAGAAGTTGCTGAGTAGCCGCGAATATTTTTATACAAAGAGAACGGCGAGGGAAAAGAGAGGGGGAAGCCTAATATGAGTTGGCTATATTTCCCCTCTTTGTCCGTCCTCGCTACTCACATTGTTTAAATAAGAGCTGCGACAGATTTTTATATAAAAAGAGAACGGCGAGGGAAAAGAGAGGGGAGCCTAACATGAGTCGGCTATATTTCCCCTCTTTGTCCGTCCTCGCTGCTCTCATTGTTGAAATAAAAGCAGTGGCAGATTTTGATGTACAAAGAGAACGGCGAGGGAAAAGAGAGGGGGAAGCCTAATATGAGTTGGCTATATTCCCCCTCTCTGTCCAGGGCGTCGCAGTGTTTTGGTAAGCTGCTGGGATAATAAGCAAGATATTTTTACCGCAGAGGGTGCAGAGGACACCGAGAAAACCCCAGAATTGCCCATAAAATAGCCGTTCTGTGTGCCCTCTCCGTCCTCTGTGGTGATAAAGAACTGCGATGCCCCACTCTTTGTCCGTCTTCCCGAACTCCGCCAGATCTGCGATGCTAACGTCATCCTAGCCCACGGAACCCCAGTGAAAGATAACCCAACCTCCATTCACAGATCTTTTTGCGGATTCGACCAGCACATCCTGCCGTGGCTTGCTGAACACCTCCTTGAAAAGCATTCAAGCTCTGGGCTGATAGATTTATCCGCGATAAATATCGTGGTGCCCGGAGGACGCGCCCTTAGAAGACTAATGGAGCTCTTAGTTATTGGCGCCGCTCAGGGTGAAAAGATAGGGCAGGGGATAATTCCTCCTAGCATCATAACCCGTGGATCTTTAATCGATCGATTCCTTCCTTCTTCAGCATCTCTCGCCTCTGAGATTACCCGTCAGATGGCGTGGATCTCCGCCATTCACGAAACAGAGAAGGCGATTATCGAGCAATTAGTTCCAAATGCCCCTACGGGTTACATCGAGCGATCCGCCGCGGCTTTAGCCAGAAGGATAGATTCAATCTATATCGAGATCTCATCGGCTGGTTTGACATTCGCTGACGTAGCGCAGAAGGGCCAGCAGATCGAGGGATTCTACGAGGAGGAGCGCTGGGACGCGCTTCACGCGATATACCTAAGCTATAAAGAGATCCTGTCCAATACAGGGCAGGAGTGCCGCTACTCAAGGCGCGCCGAGCTCCTCTCCGAGACAGAAGCTTTTGAGATCCCAGGAGAGCTTTATCTCTGCGGACTTTTTGATCTTACTCCGCAGCAGAAAGTATTTCTTGATAAGTGCCATGGGTCGATTTATTCAGTGATATTCGCTGATGATTTGCATAGTAATGGTTTTGATAAGTACGGCGCGATCGTCCCAAGTTACTGGGAGCGCCAGGTCGTCAATCTAGATTCATCTGACCTTCAAGTTGTTGAGCATCCTCGGGATATCGCCGCCGCTACACTTGAATGGGTCTCAGAGATAGCTCCAAAGATCTCAGAGCGCGATCTAGTTTTCGGTTTGGGAGATGAGAAGATCTCAGGATTTTTAAAGGGCCAGTTCGATGAACTAGGCTTTGCCACCAGAGCAGCTTCTGGTTTATCAGCACTGCAGACAGAGACGGGCTTTTTATTGACAGTTATCTCAAGATATCTTGAGAGCCGCACATTTGAGGATCTCGCAGCACTAGTTCGTCACCCGTACCTGATCCTTTGGTTGTGCGAAAAGCTCCTTATTAACCCCGAGTCTGCGGGTAGTATCCTGGTTGCGATCGATAATTATCAACCGAGTCACCTGCAGGCGACGACCCGAGGCGCTCTCCCGAACGATCAAAAGAACGACCTCTTGGCTATTAAGATAATTGATTCGGTTCACGAACTGCTAGCGCCGTTAATCGCTGAGCCAGTTCCTGTAACCGATTGGGCTGTCAGGATCTACCAAGTGTTAGAGCCGTTCTCAGCCGAGATAGGCGCAGATGTTAACGAGATCATTAAGAGCTTGAATGATCTTATCGACGAGCTCGCGCGTTGTCCATTAGCGACGAAGCTGAGACCCTCTGAGGCGCTATCGCTTCTTACTGATCAGTTCGAGGCCCGCACGACGATCCCTGATCCGCGCGATTCAGGGATCGAGCTGCTAGGATGGCTTGAGCTCGCTTTTGATGATTCAGCGGCTTTAATGGTGACTGGATTAGATGAGGGTGTGGTTCCGGCGGTGATCAACGCGGATCCTTTCCTGCCGGATTCATTAGCCAGACATTTAGGAATAACTAATAACGGCTCGCGTTTCGCGAGAGATCTCGCCCTATTTTCAAGTATTATAAATTCTAAGCGTGAGTTGCGCGTCATCTGCACGAGACGTTCTCTGTCGGGAGATATCGTTCAACCAAGCCGACTCCTGTTCGCTTGTGATGATAATGAACTACCTAAACGTGTCGATACTCTGCGCCAAGACGGCCAGCGATTTAAAACCAACGTAGATAAGGTTGATACTAGGCGAGATTATTTAGTATCGCAGCCTACCCCTCTTATCGAGCCGATTACTAAGATGTCTGTTACATCTTTCACCTCATATATGAACTGTCCTTATCGCTTTTACCTAGAGCGAGTAGCCAAGGTAGCTCCGGCGAGTGATGAGGTTGTGGAATTAGACGCGTTTCGTTTTGGAACTTTGGCTCACGACATCTTAGCTCATGCCGGAAAAGATTCGGCCTTTAACTCAGATAGTCCGGATATCGTGACTGAGCTTTTAAACGACTCGCTAGCCTTTTTTACAAAGCGCGTTTTCGGAAAGAATCCCTTGCCGGCGGTGAAGATCCAGCTAGAGCAATTAAAGGATCGTTTCGCGCTCCTAGTTGAGTGGCAAGTAAAGCATAGAAGGGATGGCTGGATCACAAAGGAGATAGAGCGCGATTTGGCGGAATTACAGGTCATGATTGAGCTATCCGAAGATTCGATGCAGGTGACCGGAAGGATTGATCGGATCGATTTTAATCAGGTGAGCAACTGTTATCTGATAATCGATTATAAAACGAGCGATAAGGGGCGCAGTAAGAAAGATGCCCGCGCCGAGAAAAAGATAGAGGGCTCAGAGCAAAAACAGATCATCTGGAGCGATCTGCAGGCGCCACTTTATCTACGAGCCGCGGCGATGATGTTTGGTGACATAACTAAAATCGGGTTCGCTTATGTAAATCTCCCCGCTCGGGTAGACCTTGAGATATATGAACCAGTTGAGGTGTCGGATCTTGAATATCAAGCTGGCATAAGCCAAGCGCGAGAGATAGCACAACTGGTTAGAGACCAAGTTTTCTGGCCACCAAATTCAAAGCTTGTAATCGACCCTGACAGGGACCCTTACTGGAGATTGCTGACCGGACTAACCGCTAGAGAAGAGGTTTTAGTGGAGGAGGAAGTCGATGTCTGACCAACAGATCCTCGCCCCACGTTTAATCAGAGCGAGTGCAGGAACCGGTAAGACCCGCGATCTCTCTTCGCGGTATATCGGGCTTTTAGCTCGTGGTGAAACCCCGGATAAGATCTTAGCTACTACATTTACAAGAAAAGCAGCCGCTGAGATCCGTGAAAGGATATTTTCAAGATTGGCGTTTGCGGCGCGCAGCGCGGAAGGAGCCGCGGAGTTAGCCGAGTCAATCGCGTTAAAGAGCTTTAAACAGGACGATGCAAGGTTAATCCTACGGCGTTTAGTGGCGCAGCAGCATAGATTATTAATCACGACGCTCGACGCGCTGTTTATATCTATGGCTAGAAGCTTCGCTCTCGAGCTGGGGTTGCCGATCAATTGGCGGATCGGCTCAGAGGAGGATGGAAAGAAACTTCGAGAGTTAGCGATCCGTGGTGTGCTTGAAGATGATGACAATAATCAATCAAGCGCGCTTGAGATAGTCAGGTTAATTCATGGGGGCGACCTCTCTCGCTCTGTGCACGAGGAGATAGTGAGCGAGGTACAGAGGCTCTATCGATATTTCATCGCGACAGAGATAGCCGCTTGGAGCTGGATTTCGTCCATAAGAGCCGATGACGCTCCAGCATACGAAGGTCTTGGAGATATTATCAAGCGGTACCAGGTCCCAAATAACTCAAGTGGCGGGCCGAATAAAAATATCCAAAAATTGGTGGTCAAATTAGAAACTATTCAGGCCACAAGGGACTGGAAGGCTCTGAGCGGTATGAAGTCTGCTAAGGACGCTCTTAAGGGGCAGTATCAGTACCATAGTCAGACACTTGCTCCAGAGCTTCGCGAAGTAATAGATGGCCTTGTAGCTCACGCGCGCATTGATCTGACACGCCGATACAGCGATCGTCTTAGTGGAATCCACGCCATGCTTGATCTGTATCACAATAGATACGGGGAAGCGCAAAGGCGACTTGGGATACTTAGCTTCGATGATGTAAAGAGTAAGCTAGCGAGCTCTAGTGTACTGGGACAGCTTGAGCCTCTTTACTACAGACTCGACTCACGTATCTGCCACCTGCTCCTTGATGAGTTTCAAGATACCTCGATGAATGAGTGGCGTGTGCTAGAGCCTATCGCTGATGAGATCCTATCAAGGCCAGGTGAGAGATCTTTCTTCTGTGTAGGTGACATGAAGCAGGCGATCTACGGGTGGCGTGGCGGAGTCGCTGAGATCTTTGGCTCTATCGAAAGCCGCTGGAGTAGCCTTAAGCCGGAATCAAAACAGACGACGTATAGATGCGCTCCGGCGATTATAGATTTTGCAAACAGTTTATTCAGTGGCTTAGATAAAGCCCCATGTCTTAATGATGTTCGGGAGGCGGTTGATAGCTGGCTCGAGCGATTCGAGCCTCACGACGCGGCGAGAAAAGCTCTTCCAGGTCAGGTGGTCATGCACAGACTTGGCGAGGGAGCCAGTAAAGCAGCTTTCACGGTTGATTTAGTAGTTGAATTACAGCAGCGATATCCGGGCGCGTCGATCGGTGTTCTTGTCCGGAAAAATCGCGCCGTGTCGGATCTTTTAGCGCGCTTCTCTGAGGCTCATCCGGGTATGGCGGTGAGTGAGGAGGGGGCGATAAAAATAACCGACTCGCCCCTTGTGCGCGCGATAATGTCGCTCCTTAGATTCGTTGATCATCCAGGCGATACACTAGCGGCCTTTCATGTGGAGCGCTGCCAACTAGCCGCAACTTTATTGATCCCATTTAAGGATAAGTCGCTCGCCGCCACATGGGTCACTAAAATTAGAGAGAGACTTCTGCGTGAAGGATACGGCACAGTGATCTCGGAGTGGGCGAGAGTCCTCGAGATTGAGTGTGGAGACTTAGATCGTCAGAGGCTCCGACAGTTAGTTGATCAGGCGTATCTGTATGATCTAGAGCGGACCACTAGAGTCGCTGATTTTGTAAGCCATATAGAACGCGTCACCGTAGAGCTCCCATCAGAGGCGTCGATCCGAGTGATGTCTCTACATAAAGCTAAAGGGTTGGAGTTCGACATAGTGGTATTGCCCGAGCTTGAGGACAAGATAGCTGTGAAGTCCGATGAGATACTGGTTGGGCAAGACACGCCCATAAGCCCGGTCAAGAAGATCGGGTTGGGAACGGGAACTGAATTTGAGCGTTTGCTGATCCCTGAATTGGGGACGTTGTGGCACAGCAAGTTAGACGCCATTACAGTAGAGAGCTTAAGCTTACTTTATGTAGGGGTAACGAGGCCTCGGCAGATCCTGCATCTGGTTTTGCCGGACGAGAAGTCGATGGGCAAGGTTTCATCAGCAAGGGTGCTAAATGAGATATTCGACACCGATGAGGCGGACGCGCTTCTATTCGGTTCAAAAGATATCGAAGTGCATCCAGAGAATCAGGTGGTGAATCAGGCACGCGCGTTTAGTAAACGAAAGATTAATTTCGGAGGTAATGAGCTAGCCACTCGCGCGCCGCGGCTAGATAAAATAAGACCATCGCGTCACAACGAGAGGCCTAACCTAATAAATCCAAGTGTACTTGGAGCGGGCGAGCTGGCGCGCGCTCGTGGCACAGCCCTTCATCTGCTCTTTGAGCAGGTTGGGTGGCTAGAGGATTTTTCAGAGGGTGATATTAATAAAGAAGGGATTAAGAGGTTGCTCGGCGCGGAGCACGCCGAGCAAGTAATCGGTGAGTTTCATAAACTCTTAATCGCTCCGGAGATAGTAACCGCGCTCTCGCGTTCCCGTTTTGGTGAGGGCGCTAATTTAGTACTGAAACGTGAGCAGGCTTTTGCTATCAGAGACGGCGAGAATCTAGTGTCGGGAGTAATAGACAGACTAGTGATTAGGTATGAGGGCGATAAGCCGGTTTTGGCCGAGGTGCTTGATTACAAGAGCGACCGATTATCTGGGCCTGATGCGATCAATGATAAGCTAGCGCTTTACAAAGAGCAGGTGAATTTCTATATCAAAGCTGCCAGAGCTCTTTTAGGAGCCAGTATTCCCGTCGTCAGCAAGCTCGTGTTTTTAGATGGTGGGAAGGTTGCCGAGGTCGCTTAGCTAAACTTGGCTGGCCGAGACTCCTTGATTGTGTTCATCGTGCGTGGAGGGTTGACATCTCCATTCGGCAGGCTCAAGGCACGCCATTCGGCAGGCTCATGGCATGCTGGTCAACCGTATCTCAGATCCCCTGATGTTGCTCATTACCGGCAGCGTACGACCAGTCAATCAGAACACTGCCCAGCAAATTCTTATAGGTCTCAAAACCCACTAGCGTGGGCATTTCATGAAATATCAGGGTTGGGCAAGTGCGGATCTAAATTCGTCAGAGTTACTCCGGAGGCCGACTCTGAATCTTTTACTACTCCTCGTCGAGTAGGCGCGCGAGGTTTGCAATGACTTTATGAAAGCTCTGCTCGAATTCTGGCGATTCTCTCATCCCCTTGGTTGCAGAGTCCCATCCGAGACGGAGCCGGGTTGTAGATATCTTGGCAAAAGCTTTGCTAATCTCACCAGGCAAATTTTCGCCTCGACTAGCAAAGGTAGATTTTAGTGCGGACTTTAATTTATCGGGCGCGCATTTTGGTAAAATAAAAGAGAGGTCGAAAATATCCTTTGAGCGGGAATTTTCCAGTGGTCTTGTCAGAGCAGCATGCAGCTTCTCAGCAACGATAAATTCTACCGGATAAACTCGCCAGGAAAATCCGCGGTCTCCGAGCAGTCCTTCTGTTTTAGCATCTTGCGGGGTAACTGCATCGCCGACTCCAAGATCAAAGTTCACCAACTGGGCGATTTTTATATCTGTAGGCAGTAGACCGAGACCGGCACGAAAGGAAAAACGCATTCCACCATAATCATTTTGCAATTCAAGCGGCATCTTGGACTCGAAACGAAACCAAACCCCATCATTGATGTCTGCTTCAATAGCTCTGATCGGCTCCATTTCTAATGCCGGCAAAGATTCGCCTTTGAGTGCCGCGTCTAAATCCACTGTAAATCTTGGTGACCCATAGACGCGACTTTGAACGTAGCCGCCCTTAAAAATCAGAGTTGAGGAAAGGCTCTTTCGAGAAACAAGCCTTTCAAGCATACGCTCAAGGAGAAAAATTGTAAGCAGTCGCTCAAATGGAACCACCTGTTGCCGCGCAAGGCGACTTAGTTTCATGATGATTGAGCGAGATATGGGGTCTTTCATCGTTCGACCGCAATTGTGATAATATCCCAGTGCCTGGCAATTTTGTCCAAAACTCCCATACGTTCTGCCAGTTCAAATATTCTCTTCTCAGTCGTCTTCTTGTCTCTTAAGGCGCGTATGGCACATGCGATTCCTCTAGACATACCAACCTTTGAACCGTAAATGAACGCGTCGATGATAGCTCTTTCGATATCTACCATCTTATATCCAGCATGTCTCTTGATGCCATGAGAGAGATTTCGAGTAGTGCGAACCATCCGGTAAAGATTCGCCGTGGTTCTGACTGTTGGAGGGACTAGGACCCAAATTTGTTCCGGTACATCATCAATGAGCCCGTAATGGAACAGGGCAGTCAAACCACCAATCACTGAATGAGCACCGAATAGCTTGGTGGCGATCATATAGTCGGCAGACCCAGGATCAAAATCTGCGTCGCTGAATTGATACAATCTAGGACCAACACGGACCAGAACACCGCGCTGTAACAGCCGTGAAACAGTTGGCTGAGAGAGCCCAGCCGCCTTTGCATCAGCAAGGGAGAACGCCGGCAACTTCCTTAGGTTATTGAAAGCTTTCGCTATCTTCGGATTCGTTTTATGCTCGACGCTCGCCATAGTCCTTTGTGATTTTAGCCAGATGCGCCGTTTTGATCTTTTTTGACCGCCGTTTCTAGAATAACTTACTTTGAATATAATTTACCATAAATTTATAGAAATAGTAATTTATATTCATAAAAGTGCTTTCTAGGTTAAACTATTCCCATGCGTCCCGAACTCTTCCTCGGAATCAACTAAAGCTCAAGCTCAACCAAGGGCCTGCTGCTGGTCCAGGCAGGAACTCCACTTGCTAGCTGGACCGAGCCGGCACCAGAGATAAAGCGAGATGGGGGGACGGAGGTCCGAAGAGGATTTGAATTGGGCCGCGAGTTTTTCCAAGCCGACGATGTTAAATTGATCTTTGAGGATGATGCCTGCGAGAAAAGGGTTTGCTTATGCCGATCTACCATCATCCGACGCAGCCGCGACGCCTCTCGGGCTGAAATTTATCGAGCTTTACAAGAAGCGCCACGGGGAGTTTTTACTATCCGCGCGCGCGGCGCTCTTGGCGTTTGAGGCCTTGCGGTTAATCAACGAGGCCCGCAAGCAGGGAGTGCCACTCGATGAATTCCTTCGAAGAGGTCCAATAACAGACGGGGCTATAAAGGAGTACTCCTTTGACTCCGATGGAGCTATTCAAGGTCTGGATTTTATAGTCAGGAAGCCCTACGCCGCTGCCTCAATAGCATCCGGCCCATGATACGATAGAGTTCCATTATCCCACTGCACCAAAAACATGATCGCCTTTGAGCGTGATTCCTGCGCCGCCAATGTGGTCTCTTCGCGCAGTGTCTTTACTGTACCCGCGCAACCACGAGCGGAATAAGTGGTGGTCTCAATATCGTGCTCCGAGTTCTCGTATCCACCGAGGCTGCTCTTAGCGACAGTGACTTTAAAGGGGGTTCTGCGTACTCGATCGCCAACTTTAAACTGATAATCCATCTTATTTGCTCTCCAAATTATAAATCTCGCCGCCTTCAAGTAACGCGACTAAACATAAATATTCCGATGATTTTATCGCCTTTTTAGGTTCCCCCCTAGACCAAAAACTAACGGAGCCGTCTCGTTTAAGGCGCTATCGGCAAGATCCGCAGTCGACCGGTAACATATTGAATCTCTTATAATAGATCAATGATCCTGGGCATGCCAATCCAGCATAAGGCTCATCTAGAGTCATTTTATAAAGCGGGTTGAGATTTGTGCCGAGGATTTAAGTGAGGAGGTTTTTACCGAGTGCATCCTAATTTAGGCCTTTTTCGCCGCGAGTTTTAATCCCTTTGGGGCACCTCGCGCATCTTAAAAGATGAGAGAAGGTTTTATACCCCATTTTTTAAAAGGATGTCGTCATGGCCAAGGATATCAGCAAGAACGGAGCCAATTTAATCTGTTCCTTTTGCGGCAAGAATCAGGAAGAGGTTCGTAAGCTAGTTGCTGGCCCATCAGTTTATATCTGTGATGAGTGCGTTGATCTCTGTAACGACATCCTCACCGAGGAGCTTGAGGAGTCCAGTTCCCCAGCGCCACGTTCATCGGTGCCAACACCGAAAGATATCAAAGTCGCTTTAGATGATTATATCATCGGCCAAGACCACGCTAAGAAGGTGCTCTCCGTAGCGGTACACAATCACTACAAACGTATTCAGAATAATCGCGGTACAAAGAGCGCGGTTGAGTTGCAGAAATCAAATATCCTGCTGATCGGCCCAACGGGTTCAGGAAAAACTCTGCTTGCTCAGACACTGGCGCGAGTTTTAGATGTTCCGTTTACAATAGCTGACGCCACTAGCCTTACTGAGGCGGGATATGTAGGCGAAGATGTAGAGAACATAATCGTTAATCTCTTACAGGCGGCTGATTATGATGTTGAGAAGACTCAGCGCGGAATAGTCTATATCGATGAGATCGATAAGATCGCCAGGAAGAGTGATACTCCTTCAGTGACCCGTGATGTTTCAGGTGAGGGAGTCCAGCAGGCACTACTGAAAATTATCGAAGGAACAAAGGCGAACGTCCCACCTAAGGGAGGTCGCAAGCATCCGCAGCAGGATTTCATCCAGGTAGATACTTCGAACATCCTCTTTATTGTAGGAGGTGCGTTCGATGGTATCGAGAGGATCATCGGGCAACGCGTTGGTAAGAAGAGTCTTGGATTCGGCAACACAGTTGTTACGATGAGCGAGAAGAATGACAACCCTCTGAGCGTTCTTGAAACCGAGGACCTGTTAAAGTTCGGGATGATCCCTGAGTTTATCGGACGGCTCCCAGTTGTCTCGTGTCTAAATCCGCTCGACCGTGCAGCTCTGATCGAGATCCTCTCAAGGCCAAAAAACGCGCTAATCAAGCAGTATCAGACACTGCTAGCGATGGAGGGAGTAGAGCTTACCTTCACCAAGGAGGCTCTTGAGTCGATCGCCAATAAAGCGCTTGAGAAGAGAACCGGAGCTCGTGGTCTACGCTCGATAATTGAGAGCTGTATGCTCGATGTTATGTACGATGTCCCAAGCAACGCCGGCATCAAAGAGATCGTGATTACTCCAGAGGTAGTCAGCGGTACTCAGCCACCTGTTAAGGTTTATCACAAAGAGGCGATTGCGAGTTAGGGAAGGCCGGCAAAACCCCTCCCTACTGCGAAAGCGGATCTTGAGCTGCTCTTCGAGTTTTCGAGATGGAAAAAAATCCTCAATGTATCACAGTGGATACACTTCCGACCTTCGCTAAAGCTACGGCCGGCGAGATAATGTAGGACCGGACGTAGCCTTGG
>JBIKWQ010000088.1:0-11684 GCA_044356215.1 Bdellovibrionota bacterium
TTTACCACAGAGGACGCAGAGGACACAGAGAAAACCCCATAATTGCCCATAAAATGGCCGTTCTCTGTGTCCTCTGCGTCCTCTGTGGTGATAAAGAACTGCGACGCCCTACGGGGATAGTGCAGCTTTCGGTAGGAGCCCGCCTGGGAGGGGGTACTTGACTGAATAAAGTGCAGGGCTAACCCTTGCTTAGCGAGTCTGTAAAATGCCTTCGCGCTCTTGGAGAGAAAGCGGCCTGAACACTTGAAACTTGCACTTGTCTCAAGTACATAAAGCGGTCTACGAGGCACGGACGTCGATCTTTAATTGTACAGGCCGCGTTGTCATTTTCTTGAATTGTCCCAGAGTTTTTGCTTATGAAAACGATCGCCAACAAACTTACCTTGGGAATTGATATCGGGACGACTAAGATAGCGGTGGCGTTGATAGACGCCGAGACCCGGGCGGCTGTCGTGACTGAATCCCTAGCGCACACCAGTGATGTTCAGGGATTGCCGAATGGACACAGTGAGCAGGCGGTTGCACGTATAATGGCGACTCTGGAGATTTGCATGGGGACGCTACCTGAGGACATGAGGAAACGTGTTGTCGCCATGGGCGTTACTGGCCAGATGCATGGTATAGTGTTGTGGTCCACTCTTACGGGAGAGACGTCTAATCTGATCACATGGCAGGACCAGCGCTGTCTTGAGGGTCGCTTTATTGATTACGTTCGTGACATAACAGGAGACGCCACGG
This sequence comes from Bdellovibrionota bacterium, assembly GCA_044356215.1. Taxonomy (GTDB): domain Bacteria; phylum Bdellovibrionota_C; class UBA2361; order UBA2361; family OMII01; genus OMII01. The sequence continues at coordinate 739 of JBIKWQ010000088.1, forward strand.
CTCAAAGTGGTTATGGGTTATCCACTCTTGCTTGGATGTTGAAAAATACTCCCTCTTATGTGGCCGGCTTTGATAAATGCGGAACAATCCATGATTACTTAGTTTACTTGCTAACAGGAGGTAAAGAGACTTTTACAGATCCGAGTGACGCAGCGAGTTGGGGAATGTTCGATCTTCGCTCGCGAGACTGGGACCTCGACAAAGTCAGGAGAGCGGGGATTAACGCCGAACTGCTCCCGAAAGTTAGCCCGGCGGGATCTGTTGTAGGAGCTCTGACAACTGAAGTAGCGAACCGGTGGGGCTTGCCTTCCGGTGTCTATGTGGGGAACGCCATAGGTGATAATCAGGCATCATTGTACGGCTCCCTGACCGACCCAGAGCATCAAATGGCGATTACGGTGGGTACCGGCGCGCAGCTTTCAGTGGTTGTACCCAGTCTGCCGGCCGATCTGCCGGATAAACGAGGTAAATACGAATTCCGCCCGTACGTCGGAGATTCATATTTGGCGGTCGCCGCGTCGCTCACGGGGGGCCGTACACTCGCCGCCCTCGCCAGGGCCATCAAGGATTTTCTGACGCAAATGGGTATAGGAAACTCGCCTAGTCTTGAGGACATTCAGACCGCTATGCATGAGCAGGGTATGCGTGGAATCGCGACTCAACTGAGAGCTAACCCCAGTTTTAGTGGAGAGCGCTACGATCCGAGTCTAAGGGGCTCATTCTCGAACTTATCTTTTGAAAATTTTACGATAGGCGATATGACAGCGGCGCTCTGCAAGGGGCTTGTTGTCGGCCTGTTTAATTCGCTGCCGAAGGAATATCTTGCATCGAGACGTGAAATTGTCGGCAGTGGAAACGCGATTAGGCGTTCAGCGTTGATGCAGCAAACGATTCGGGAGGTCTTCAATTGCACACTATCTTTAAAGGAAGGCTCAGAGACTACGGCTTGCGGGGCCGCACTTTTAGCCGCCGATCAGTTGAGGTAGATCTTATATCCTCATCGCATCTTCGATCGTTGCTATGTTTATACGATCCGAGTTGAGTCTAGGATTCAGATGCGGGGGGAGAGTCAGATCAGTGTCGGTTTTTAAGGTGCACTAGCTCTATCGGCGCGTCAACCAGCCCCTACTACCGCCACAAACACTTAATAGCGACAAGAGCCATAATACTTGCCAAGACTGGTCTTAGTATCCGCTCGGGGATCTTGGCGCTGATATGACTGCCAACCCAGATTCCAGGAACCGAACCGATAAGTAAGGTTAATAAAAGCAGCCAGTCGATGTTTCCAATGTACCAGTGTCCAAGTCCAGCCACTGTCGCTAATGGAATAGCGTAGGCTAAATCGGTCCCGACTACTTTCACCGCAGGAAGCGCGGGATAAAGAAGAAGCAGCGACACAGTTCCAAGCGCTCCCGCTCCTACAGACGAGAAAGTAACTAAGAATCCGAGAATAGAACCGACTATAATAGTTGCTAAGCGACGCCACCTTCCTAAAAAGCGTGCGGTTGACCTAGGAAGCTTCAGCTCCACCTCTCTGGCGCGTGGTTTAATCAAAATGGCCCAAGCGGTCAAGATTAAAGCGACTCCTAAAACTAGAGTAATAGTTCTATTAAGATCAGCTCCCATTGTTTCGTAACGCTTTAAAATGACGATTGAGATGATGGCCGCTGGGAGACTTCCGAATGACAATCTAGAAGCGACCTTCCAGTTGACTGATCTGTGAGAGTTGTGGTGCACGATTACACCGACCGATTTTGTCAGAGCGGCAAATAGGAGATCTGTACCAACAGCCACAGATGGACTGAAACCGAATAAAAAGACCAGAAGCGGGGTCATCAGTGAACCCCCTCCCACTCCGGTTAATCCCACCAAAGCGCCAACGAGGGCTCCGGCAACAATGTAATTAAGATTCATCGATACGGTGTCTCTGTTTCTCCTAGCGCATCTGAGCACGCATGTCGTCGTTACTCGCCCCGCGGACCATTTGTATAGGTGGCCGCGGCGAATCATCAGCCGGAGTAAATGAGTCTAGTTCGGTGATCACTCGTCCGATAAAAACTGAGCTCTCAATTCGTAGTACCTCACGGAATTGGTCATCAGATACATAGATATAAGCCTGACGGAGTTTAGACCGCGGCTTTGTGGTTGTTAGATTGCGTACCTGCGGCGTAATTACGATCACCGGGCGCTCTTCGCCCTGATAGCGGATGCTCTTCCGCTCTACAGCCGTAAGCGAGATAATATAACGGCTCTTTCCATTGAAAACGTCAAAGTGCTTTGTGTCACCGACCTTCCAATTAAGGCTCCTAGCAAGGAAAACCGCCGCGATAGGATCTAAGGTAAAATTGTCTGTTGTGAATGAGAGCTCTTTTTTATCAGGATCATTAGCGCCCTTACTCCTCACAGCGTGGATACCCTTTAAATGCGGGGTAAAATCAATCGAGATGTTTTTCTGACGTGAGTTCTCGCGGTGATCAATCTCTAAGTTAATCGAGGTTAGATCTTTAGCGGATATGATCCCCACCGCTCCGTAACGTAGCTTGTAAAGTAGATCGACCCCTGAGTAGGTGCGCGCCGAGGCATTAACTATGTATGTATCACCCTGCCGCGCCACTTTAAGTGTGCATGACGCGGCGTTGATCCCTTCCCAGCCCACGGAATACTCGTACGAGCCGAGTCTAGGATGAAAACGAGAGTCCTCCGGTTGATACTTAGGGGTTGTAATCTTAACGAGTTCAGGTGAGATGTAATCGTCGGCTAGCACGATATCGATTCTACAAAGAAGGTGGCAAAATAAAAACAGGGAGAATGCTCTGAGAGATTGGGTCAAAGTCTTAGCGATCATTGTGGCCATTTTAGTCGATCCATCGCTCAGTCATCAATTGGGTAGCTCGCGACCCGCGGTGAGTAGCGACAATCTCCTCGTTGCGGTAAAACTTGGCGTTCGGGGGACGTTCCTTCGTGCTAATCACATATATTTTTATGACACCAGACAATAAAGCGCCAGACACACCGTCCCTCCCCAGCGACTCCCCCAAGGTATTCACGGCCTTAAAGCGTGTTCTTGGGCCTAACCAGCTAGCCTCCTTGGCTGCTGATTATCAACGGTGCGTTTCTTTAGGGGGCAACGTAGAGGCTGGCATGACGCGCGAAGATGGAGTGTCGTTTAATCCGCGATTAGCGCGGATACTCTCAATAATGATTCACGATGGGGGAGTTAGGGAGTTTGATCAGCTCCGTTCGGCGCTTTATGCCGCTTGCGCTGGGTCTCTGGCGGATAGTTCTGTTGTAGTTAAAGGTGTAATCGCGCTGGATTCAATTAGACACCTGCACCAAACTGATTTCGCGGAGTCTAAGCGGCTAGAGATCCTGGATACGGCTCAGAGCGAGCTTCTTAGTCAGCCCGGGAATGATTTACCTGAGTGGCTTCGAAAAAAATTGGAACACGCGATAGCGTTGCAGCGGCGAGTGTAATCTGTATGACGAGAGACTTTGATAAAGATTCAAAAGACCACACTTTACTCGATTGGATCATTACCCCGATCTACATCGTTCTTTTCGTGTCGATTCTGGTGATATTTGATCCACCTCAACGGATCGCCACCTGCTTTAGCAGGAAGCTGCACAAGTGGCTCCTCGATCTGATGAATATCTGCATAGTTCTGAATATCCGTTTTGTAACTGGAGCCCGCTATCGGGTTATAGGCAACCCTCATCTGCCGCAAGATAGATCGGTCATTATCGTGTCGAACCACCAGAGTATGTACGATATCCCGATGATTATGTGGGAGTGTCGGAACCGCGAGGTCGGCTTTATCGCCAAGCGTGAGTTGGGGCGCTGGATTCCAAGTATATCTCTGTCCTTAAGAAGGCTCGGCTCAGTGCTGATAGATCGTAAAGATGCCGCCAAGGCAGTTAGACAGATTGAGGGGTTCGGTCGAGTGAAGGACTCGGCGCGTCAGGTTGCGGCTGTTTTTCCGGAAGGAACTAGAGCGCGTGATGGAGTGATGAAGAGATTTAAGCCAACAGGCTTAAAAGCCCTGATAAACGCCATGCCATCCGCTGTCATTCAACCGGTAGCGATTCGCGGAAACTGGAGGTTATTAAGATATAGCTTCTGGCCAGTTCCTTACGGAACATCGATAGAATTGGAGTTCTTAGAGCCGATAGATCCGGCTGGTCGTCAGGTAACCGAGGTTATGACCGAGGTAGAGACTGTAATTACTTCGCGAGTAGGGTAGTAGGGTCTTCTTCGCAGACGGATAGGGCGTTGCGGTGTTTTTGGTAAGCTGCTTGGATAATGAGTGAAATATTTTTACCACAGAGGACGCAGAGGACACAGAGAAACATCCATAATTGCCAATAAAATGGCCTATTCTCTGTGTCCTCTGCGTCCTCTGTGTTGAAAAATAACTCCGGCGCCCTAGCGGATGGACCTTGAAATTGACGCGGTTTACCAGTAGAGTCTACGGCTATTCTCTCATAGGCCGGAGTGGCGGAATGGTAGACGCGGCGGATTCAAAATCCGCTACCTGCGAGGGTGTGGGGGTTCAAGTCCCTTCTCCGGTATTTCTCTTATTACAATGGCCCAAACGACCTACTCATACGAAAAACTAAGGGCGCTCGTTCCAGGTGCAAAGGTCGCGATACTTCAATCCAAGTGGCACGGCGATATCTCACAGGCGATGACAGCGCGTTGTCTTGAAGTGCTTAGATTCGCGGGCTGCGAGGAGCCGCAGGTGCACGTTTTGCCAGGTTGCCTCGAGATCCCTTTAGCGGCGCGCAGACTCGCCAAAAGGGATCCAAAGCTAGAGGCGATTATAGTTTTTGGTGTGATCTTAAAGGGTGATACTTACCACTTTGATATCGTCAAAGATCTCTGTATGAGTGGCCTGCAGCACGTTCAATTTGAGTGCGATATCCCGATCATTAATGAGGTTCTTCCGGTTAATAATATCGAGGATGCTTACAAGCGAGCTGCTGACAACGACTCTAACAAGGGCTTGGAGGCGGGGATAGCGGCGGCTGAGATCATTGAGTGGAGGAGAAGAACGTAGAGAGGTGGGTGATGGCATAACCTACTGATTTCTCAGTGTTATTAATCAGCTCCCAGGCCCGCTGTGTTTAGAATTCTGACTGTGGTATTCTCTGAAAAGCTCTATTTCGAGGGGGCAGACAAACCCTCTTGTAATCGTGAATAGAATCGCCGAAATATTGTAGTTTATAGGTTGAGGACACCCCATGCAGGGAATCTCTGTAGTCATTCCAGTTTATAACGAAGAGGATAATGTAGCCGAGGGTTTTCGTGAGGTAACCGGCGTCTTGGCGAGTACAGGCCGGCCTTACGAGATCATCTATGTCGATGACGGCTCGCGTGATGCGACAGTCTCTCGGTTGCTTGAGTGCGCCGGAAGTGATTCGCACCTTCAGCTTATTCAATTACGCAGAAATTTCGGCCAAACAGCAGCGATGGCCGCGGGTTTCGATCACGCACGTTATGAGATCGTGATCGCTTTAGATGGCGATCTGCAAAACGATCCAGCGGAGATCCCCGCGATGGTCGCGAAGCTTGAGGAGGGCTACGATCTAGTCGCTGGGTGGCGCAAAGAGCGTCGCGATAAGTTTATAAGTCGTAAGTTGCCAAGCATGCTCGCAAATAGGCTTATCTCTTGGGCTACGGGTGTGAGGCTGCATGACTACGGATGCACTCTTAAGGTGATGACCTCTGAAATAGCCAAGAGTCTGAGGCTTTATGGAGAGATGCACCGCTTTATTCCAGCTTTAGCCAATGAAGTCGGCGCCCGGATCGTTGAGGTTCCAGTGAATCACCGCGAGCGCAAGTTCGGAAAATCCAAGTACGGTATCTCTCGCACTATTAGGGTTATCCTCGATCTGCTCACTGTGAAGTTTCTCTTGGGATACTCAAAGCGTCCGATCCATCTTTTTGGTTTAGTCGGTGTCGGATCAGCCGGTATCGGTGCGCTTCTATTAACTAAGATCGCTTGGGATAGATTTGTAGGACATATACCAGCGGGTAACAGACCACTCCTATCGCTTGGAGTGATGATGGTTATCATCGGCTTGCAGTTCTTGGTATTCGGCCTCTTGGCTGAGGTTTTAGCTAGAACTTATTACGAGTCACAGAATAAGAAGATCTACGTGGTACGGCGGGTATTCACCGCCCGTGAGGGGGATGATACTGCTCCGTGGAAGCGCAAAGTAGCCAATTAATACAGGGGTTCCGTGATACGGCTTCTTTACCGCGACTCCTCCTTGATGGCAGGAAGTTAGGCGACGGCGGTATAGGTGTATACATAGATAACACTGTGAGGGGATTACTTGAGCGGGCCGATACGCGAATAACCGTTATCGCGTCGCGAGAGCGAGCGGAGAGCGCGCGGTGGAGAAGCGAAGTCTCTTGGATCTACGATTCATCGAAAGGCTATTCATTAAGTGAGTACTTCCTTCTGCCGAGAAGGATCGATTTCTCTGGCTTCGATCTCTATCACTCACCACATTATACTCTGCCTTTCGGGGTGTCGATCCCAGCGGTTGTGACTATTCACGATCTGATTCATATAACTCACCCTGAGTCCTTCTATTATCCGCTCATAGCTAAGCGCCTAATCAGTTCGGCAGTTACGCGCGCGGCGAGAGTTGTCGCTGTTAGCGCTGATACCCGAGACGCGGTAATAAGATTAACGGGTGTCAATCCGCGCAAAGTGGTCCATATCCCTAACGCGATCCCAAGCTTTGTTTCGCATGATCGTAGTGAGGAGAGTTTATCTGATGCTGAAATGCGGCTATTCGTATCCGCTAATGAACGTTATTTCGTAGCTGTTATATCAAATGGTAAACCGCACAAAGGGGTGTCTGACCTTTTAAGAGCCTGGCCACTTTTTATAGAGCGATACAAACGGGCTAGCGCTACAAATATGGAGCCGAGACTTGTATTAGCTGGATACGGATCTGAGTCTCTTAAGAGCAACAAGGATCTCTCGCGATTGTTAATGAGAGCAGGCAATGTAAGTGTGCTGGGCTCGGTTGAGAGCGACGCTTTAAGAGATCTTTACCGGGGAGCTGACGCTTTAATCGTACCATCATTGGCGGAGGGGTTCTGTTTGCCGGCGCTAGAGGCGCGGAGCGTAGGTACAAGGGTGATCTGTCGTCCTGTTCCCGCAATTGAGGAGCTGGTAACAGACGATGATGTGGTGGCGAGAGACTTAAGTGTAGAGGCGCTTGTCGACGCAATTTACACAGGCGCGATCGCTGATCGGCACGCTAGAGAGATTGCCTATGAGGATCTAGAGCGATTTAGCTTACGGGCGGTAGCGGAGAGAACTCGTTCGGTTTACGGTTCTGTTCTTGCGCGCGACAGCCGGATATTTTTAGGCGATCGGCGAGTAGCGTAGGTCTTTATGAAGGTAGCTATCGTTCACGATTGGTTGACCGGGATGCGCGGAGGGGAGCGTTGCCTCGAGGCGTTTATTGATCTTTATCCCTCAGCCGACATATTTACCTTGGTGCATGTACCCGGGAGTACATCGGCGCGGATCGATAGTCGCGTAAGAGGTGTATCTTTCCTAAACAGGATCCCCCGCATCGCCGAGATATACCGTGGATTACTACCACTTTTTCCTTTGGCGGCGCGCAGCTTAAAGATCGAGGGATACGATCTCGTGATCTCGTTGAGTCACGCGGCAGCCAAGAATATTAATCTTCCGAAAGGGGTCCCGCATATCTGTTACTGTTTTACACCGATGCGTTATATCTGGGACCAAGCGCCGGCGTATTTTAAAGGCCCACTTCTTTATTTGGCCCAGCCGATTCTTTGGCCTCTTAGAGTCTGGGATAAACGCGGAGCGGAGCGAGTGACCGAGTTTGTCGCGATTAGCTCTTTTATAGCCGCGAGGATTCGAAGGTTTTACGGAAGGCGAGCGATAGTAATTCCTCCTCCGGTTAGATCCGCGACTGAAGCAGAGCGGGAATTAACCAATGAGGAGCTGCGGCTACTTAATGAACGACAAGAGCCCTTCTTCCTCTGTGCGGGGGCGTTAGTACCCTACAAGCGAGTAGATGTAGCGATAGAAGCGTGCGAGAAATTAAATCTTCCACTCTGGGTTGTTGGTAAGGGTCCAGAGTTAGAGAAGTTGCGGTCCAGAGCCGGAAGTAAGACCCGTTTCTTTGGGCACGTCAGCGAGGCTTTTCTCTGGGAGTGTTACAAAAGGTGCCGCGCTTTACTGTTTCCGGGGATTGAGGATTTTGGAATCGTTCCAGTCGAGTGCTTAGCCTCGGGTCGGCCAGTCATAGCGATGCAAGCAGGTGGTGCCGCCGAGACCGTAGATGGTGTGACTGTAGGAACCGCTCTTAACGCGCTCCCCAGCAAGATGAGCGGCGTGTTTATCCCAAAGAGTGGTTTGGGTTCGGCTGACCAGTTCGCTAAGGCGATCCGCTATTTCTCACGGATTGAGGGGCTGTTTGAGGCTAGGATAATCCGAGAGAACGCCCAACGCTTTGAATATCCGGTGTTTTTTCAAACCTGGCGCCGATTCGCTGAGCGGGTGAAAATACCAGCGGGAGATGGGTTAGCGGGGCTGGAGGTGGTGCACGAAGCCAATCAGCGGCCATCAGGTTCATTAGCCGCTGGACACTAGCGAGGGTTTCTTAAGATGTTAAAGCAGAAACGACAGCTTTTCGAATATCTATTTGTAGTCGCCGATCTGATTGTTGTATCGATCGCGTGGCTGATCGCGTATTGGGCGCGTTTCGCGACTGATTGGGTTCCAGTTGATAAGGGAGTGCCTGAGTTAACTCAGTACCTCTCAATGTTGCTCTTTATCTGGCTTATATGGGCGTTTGTATTTCGGCGTATGGGGTTGTATCGACCGATGCGTGGAGTTCGCAGGACCCGAGAGTTGTGGGTTTTAATTAACGCTAACGCGCTATCGATCCTACTTCTTATTTCGATGACCTATCTCTTTCGTGAAAAGAGCAGCCAGTTCTCACGATTAGTGTTCGTTTATTTCTGGGCGTTGGCGACACTGCTGACCGTAGTTGAGCGTTCAACTCTGAGGTTTCTCCTCCGAGAGCTGCGTCGCAAAGGTTATAACTTGCGTTACATGCTGCTGATCGGAGCTGGACAGGTAGCCGCTGACATGGTCAGCCGAGTCAGGTTGCATCAAGAGTTGGGGGTACAGCTTATCGGATGTCTCTCACGAGATGGGAGTGAGCGCCGCGGTCCGGGGGGAGTTCCGATAGTTGGAGGTTACGGAGACCTAGAGGGTTTTATAAGTCGCGCCGATATCGATCAGATCGTCGTGGCGCTCCCGCTAGAGGATCAGCAGATCCTTCCAGATATCATGGATCAGCTAAAGGATTCTCTGCTCGACATCAAGATCATCCCCGATCTGTATCAATTCGCCAGTATAGGCGGGGCGATTGAGGAGTTTGAGGGGCTTCCAGTAATAAGCTTGCAGGGCTCGCCGTTAGACGGGATAAATATGGTTTCTAAGCGGGGCCTTGATCTTGCGATAGCCTCGTGCGCCCTGTTGATCTTCTCGCCATTGATGGCGCTGATCGCGGTCTTAGTTAAATTAACTTCAAGGGGCCCAATTCTGTTTAAGCAGGAGCGAGTTAGCTTCGACGGCTCACGCTTTAAAATAGTTAAGTTTCGCACGATGTATCAGGATGCCGAGGCCGCTGGCCCAGGATGGACAACTCCTGGAGATGGACGCGTCACTCCACTTGGCAGGTTCTTGAGATCCACCAGTCTTGATGAACTTCCGCAGCTCTTTAATGTGTTGCGAGGTGATATGTCGATCGTTGGTCCGCGGCCAGAGCGACCGGTATATATCAAAGAGTTTAGACAGCGCATCCCCCGTTATATGTTAAGACACAAGGTTCCCGCAGGAATCACAGGTTGGGCCCAGGTTCACGGATGGCGCGGAGACACATCGATCGATAAGCGTATCGAGTACGACCTCTACTACATTGAGAACTGGTCTCTGCTCCTTGATCTGAAGATCGTCTTCATGACTGTAGTGAACGGCTTTAGGAATCGAAACGCTTATTAGCGCCACTGACCACACTCATACGGTATTTCAAGTAATCTCCTATATCCTCATCGCGCTTAATAGGGCGGTGTATATATCCGCTTAATATATGGAGGAGATTATGTTCAGAAGTGAGTATCCGTTTCGACGAGGAAGGCTGTTTGGAGAGGAAGTTTTGCCTATTTCACGCGGCTTTCAGCGGGCGATAGACAATATGTTGCAAGATATCTGGGAACCAACATCGGCTGTGTCAGTAGCTCCTAGCTTCTTACCACAGGTGGATGTTGATGAGGATGAGAAGCAAATTAGGATTATGGCTGAATTGCCCGGCCTGAGTGAGAACGATGTGGAGATCGTTTACGAGCCAGGGCAATTAATCCTCCGCGGAGAGAAACGTGGTGAGGAGAAGCATGAGTACGCTAAGGGGCGCGGTCGCTATGAGGAGCGTCGTTATGGGGCGTTTGAGAGGCGGATACCCCTTAGGGCTGAGATCGAAGAGGGGCAGATACAGGCCAGCTTTGATCGGGGTGTGCTCAGTATAACTCTTCCTAAATCAGCCGAGGCTCGCGCGCAGGCTCGTAAGATTCCGATCAAAACGGGAGCCGAGCAAGCACGAATAGAGCAGGGAGCTCGGCCTCGTCAGCAGCCAGCAGGTGAGGGTGCAGCGGCTCATTAGGAAAACTTGGAAGAGTGACAAAACCTCGCTAATGCGAGGTTTTGTCAGAAACCGCGCAGATGCGCTATTTCAGACCGGTGGCAATTGTTCTTTTTTAGGGAAGGCCGGCAAAACCTACCCGTAGCGAGAAAGTGGAGGTTGAGTTGATATTCGATTTTCGAGATGGGAAAAAACCGCACCAGACTACGCCAAGGCTACGTCTGGTCCGACAAAAGCCT
>JBIKWQ010000125.1:0-3288 GCA_044356215.1 Bdellovibrionota bacterium
CTATCGTGCTCATAGACTTTGCGCTCCTTCGCATGGTCGAGCCTATTTTATTTTCTCACTAAGGGCAAGTGTTTATAAAAGTATCGCTATTCTAGGCGGTTGGGGGTGGGGCTGCGAAGCCCTAGAGTAGCGGCACTATATCAAATAGAATCTAGGGGATGTCGTGAGGTGTGGAATGACGAAGACAAATCTGGGCAACGGGACTAATAGCAGATCGGGAAGCAAGCTTAGCAACAAAGATGTGGCGGATTTATTAGCCAAGTCGAATTTGCCGCCAGATAAGTTCGCTAGTTACATAGACGACCTCGGCAATAAACTTCAACAGCATGGCCTAACGTTTGTTGCCCAGACACTTTACAGCACAAGCAGCGCTAATCCTCTTCGGGACTTAAGTGTGCCACAGGAACTCTTAAGACTAGTGCAAGAGCATAAAAAAGCTCTAACAGATCAGTCAGTTGATCAAGGAATTAGAAAAGCGATCATAGAGCTCTTCCTGCGACCAGAGCTTTTTGGCGGCGAAGAGCCTTGGAATACGCTCACTCCTGCGCAGCGAAAGCAGATAGTACGTGGCGGACTAACTGTCTTAGGTCCTGCTATTTTACGATCTATACCCAATCAGGGCAGCGCACTTTACTACTGGTGTAATGACTGGCCAAAATGTGCTAAAGATACTGAGCAGATACCCTCTATGCCTAATGACAGCGATGCCCCTAGTACCGCTTCGTCTCCAGCGAAAAAGGCTAAACCAACAAAAATACAGCGGAGTGCCGTTACTAAACAATCCAAGGCCGAACAGCCAGAGCAGGATGCCACCGCTGAGATAGCTAAATTTTCTCCGATTGCTTTACTCAGTCAGCCGGCGTCTTTGCAGTGGGTCGGCAAGCATTTATCACAAGCCCTAGACCAGCTTCGCGTCATGACGGTCCTCGACATCGCAAACCTGGACCCAGTTGAACTCGTTAGCAAACTCCAACAAGACGCACCTGAAGAGAAGCCCAATGAAGAGGAATTAAAAGGAGCAGAATTAGACTATTTATTGGCTGCCGTTCGAATTCTAGGCAGCGAATTCGGGAAGTCTCTAGAGCTTCTTATCACCCCACTTACACACAGAACGTACGCGCAAGTTCTTTTAAACGCTACTGTGGAAAGCCTATCAAAAATCGAAATTCCAAAAGCCGAAATATACCAAGGACAGATTACTCAAAGCAAATCAGGCACGACGCTTCCCGTTAATAACGGCCTACGGTTACTTCATCTGCTTATTAATCCGGAGCAGTCTGATCGCTTAGATATTTTTACACCTGAGGAATTAGTGAATCTCAATAAGATGTTTGCTGACGTCGGTATTCGCGATATGTCGTCATTATTTGTGAAGGAGGCGGTTAGTGAGTAAAAATCACGATACATAACTAGGTCCTAACCCCCTCAGACCCTCCCGCCGGTACCTGCGCCAAAATCACTCCGGCTGTAAGTATTACAGCCCCTAAAATCGCGCGTTGAGTCATCGATTCATCACACAGGACCCAACCAGCCAAAGCGCCAAAAACTCCCTCTAAAGAGAGGATAATCACAGCGTGAGAGGGTGTAACATTACGCTGCGCCACCACCTGTAGGGTGTAGGCTAAAGCAACCGATACTCCACCCGCGAAAAGTATAGATGGCATAGCTCCGATTATATTTTGATTAGCTCGATCCTCAAAAATTAATGCCCCCGCCAGACTAAGCAAACCGCAGACAAGAAACTGCTCCGCGGCTAACTTGAATGGGTCGTGTCGCGAAGATATCAAGGAGATAAGGACGATATGTACTGCCCAAAAAAGCGCGCTGGCGAGCACCCACCAATCTCCTGGGTGCACCGAGAACTCCCCATCGACACTCATCAGGTACGCTCCAACAACTGCGATACAAGCTCCTACCAGCTCAATAGCTCGCGGGCGATACCCCACTAACACCGACATCAGAGGAACAAAGATAACGTTCATGATCGTTAGAAAACTCGAGTTGGCTGTTGTTGTCTGCGGCACTCCGATCTGTTGAAGAAGGGCTGCAAGAGCTAACGCCGTCCCAAGAGCCAAGCCATCGCGTGAGCATCTGATACTAAAAGCCCCGCCTCCGCCAGAACTACGCCACCAGGCGAAAAGCGCCACCAGGATACCTCCAAGTAGAAACCTCGCCGCGTTAAAACTCAGTGGTGACATGTGGGCTGAACCAAAGCGCTGCGCGACGAAGGCGATCCCCCAGATAACTGTTACAAATAATAATACTGCGTCTGCTCTAGTTCGGGTCATTGTTAGCTGGCGAATCTCACCTCTCCCCTGAATCATGAAAGACCTCTAAGTCACCAGACGAAGAGCCGGATTCAGCTTGCAGGTACGCTTGATACTGCTCCGGAGATAATACCGATTTTAGCTTACTTGAGCGCAGCTCTAATCTCTTGCGGTTATCCGCTATCATCCGCGCTAACCTCTGCTGCGGTGTGCCGCCTGAAAGGTGCTCCGACTCAGCGCCCTCACCGCGGATCTCACGCTCGACATCACTATAGATGGTTCGCATCCGCTGCTCCTGCTCTCCTGATAGCCCCAAGGTCTTTGAGATCCAAAGCGCGTCTTTCTCAAGCTCCTCATCACGCGCGCGATTAAATGCGGATTGAACCTGATCCCGATAGGTCTTAGCGTTTTCAGCACCAAGGATCTCATCAAGAGACTTCGACTCACTCGCGCGCCCCTCTTCGGCCGCCTCCCGATCCTCTTTAAATTTCTCCTCTAGCTGTGTCCTCTGCTCATCTGAAACAGAAACAAATTTTTCGATAGCCGAGATCCGCCACGATATAGCTCTAGCAGACTCAGCGCTCTTGTCGCTCTCCGGGTTACCAGCATCTACTTTCGGATCCGCCGCGATGCTCGCCTCCCCTTCTTTATTGCTCTGAGGCTTGGACTGCTTTAGCGACTCTAACTCCGCGGATACCTTTACCAGCTCCTCTCGGCACTGCTGCTCACCCGCGATTGATGATATAGCCTTAGAACGATCACACACCGGATCCTTAGGATTAAGAGTCGGAAAAAATACAGCCGCTGATCCTAGTAACAGGCCAAAGATAAATGCTATTAAGGTCTTAGTCATATAGCTATCCTTGACCGTTTAGCGAAGCATGGTCAAGGTATTCTTGGGAAGGCCGGCAAAACCTACCCGTAGCGAGAAAGTGGAGGTTGAGTTGATATTTGATTTTCGAGATGGGAAAAAACCGCAAGTGTATCCACTGCGATACATTGAGGATTTTTTCCCATCTCG
>JBIKWQ010000089.1:0-11498 GCA_044356215.1 Bdellovibrionota bacterium
GTATCCAAGCGGGTGATAGCGACTCAGTGCCGTTTCAACATCATCTATGTCATGCGGGCTCGTTGCCGGTCGTACTTTAACCTCATTGATATCTATCGTGCTCATAGACTTTGCGCTCCTTCGCATGATCGAGCCTATTTTATTTTCGCTCCTCGGGCAAGTGTTTATAAAAAATATCGATATTTTACGAGGTTAGAGGGGTAGGCTGCGAAGCCCTAGCCTCCATTCAGGAGCGGCACTCAAAAATTTATAAATAGGTACAATGTCGCTTTCAGAGGCCGGCTGCGGCAAGATAAATGTACGCATATCATACCGCTCGATATCTCTTTTGATTACCTGCTCGTCGTTTCCGAACTTCATATAGTGCATGAAGCCCTCCTCTCCGTAGACCTCATCGAGTCGAGCACTGTCGATATAGACTTTGTAGTTAGGGTACATTCGGTAGAGAAAATAGGACCCAGACCCGTAGTCGGAGAATATGTTGCCAGCAACTTTCGCTTGCAAGAGCATCTCTGTTGGTCTCTCCGGGAACTTCCGTTTGTCTATCCCGAGGGAAAAGCGACGGTCGACGTCGCCGTTGGAATATCCGAAGGCTAAAACTTTAACCCCCGTTCCGATCACAAGACCAATAACCGTTAGCGCCACCAGGGATTGGCGGCGTCTTAAAAGATTAATCAATCGTGATTTGCTCGTGTTCCAGATACACTCCCCAGTACAAACAAGGAGTGATAGGAAGCTCATGTAAAAAAGCGGTATGTGGCGAGCTGAGCCGCATGACAGTAGGCAGAGAGAGAGCGATATCGGGATCAATGGCATCGCCGATCTGACTCCCGTGGCAAAGAGGAAATTAAATCCAAGAGTGAAGGTGAAGAGGATGAGTGCCCCGTAAAACCACCAAGCTAAATGCTGGGATGTTATAGTCGGGTGGAAAGGAGAGAACCACTCGAAGATGTTTGTGCGTGATGGATGGCTGGCAAAAAGCTCCTCGGCAAATTTAAGGTAGCTCCTAATCCCCCCAGGACAAATCATGTTGGCTACTATTATTCCAACCATTACAGAAGTCGCAAATTTATCGAACCGACGGTTTTTAACAGAGTCTCGCAACCACCAGAGCCCGACGAGGAAAACCCCAAGGATCGCGCTTGGATGCGAATTTATCCAGAGCACTTGAATCGGTAGCATCCAGAGGATCGCGCGCCTTTTGTGGGTGGTTATGAGAAGGATGGTAATGCTTAGAAAGAGATAGGCAAAGACATACATACGGGTCTGAAACCAGTAACATGACGCTAGTATCGCGAGTGCCGTGATCGCAAAGCAAAGGAGCGGCATCTTGGTCCTGTTTGACCATCCTAGATAAAGGACCGAATATGTGGCGGCGAACACGAAGATACAGAAGATCTGAATGGCTTCAAGGCCGCCTAGCGAATGCACGGCATAAAAAACAAGTGAAGGTAGAGGGCCGTTTAGAGCCCATTTGTGTGGGCCTGTGAAGGAAAAAGGGTCATCTGTCGGGATCGCTTTGTGGCGCCAGAGGTATTCGCCCGTTACTATATTAGCGAAGATATCTTCTGATTCGATCGGAAATATGCCGGTGATGAAACAGAGAGCGAAGATAAGGGCCACATGAAGTGCTGGGTGAGCTAGGACTTGATAGAGGGTCCCTACCTCTGAGGACTCCTCTACAATTGAATCCGGCGAATCCATGTCAGCATGACTACTTGTGTTAACCACATTTTGAGTGATTAATTTATCCGCCTTACGTTCCCGTTTTAACCGAGCATTCTTTCCCATAGAGCTGATAGAATAAACGGCTGATGTGCTTCCGGAAAGGTGGAAATCAATCCTTAAGGAAGCGAGGCAAAACCCCTCCCTGCTGCGAAAGCGGATCTTGAGCTGCTCTTTGAGTTTTCGTGACGAGAAAAAATCCTCAATGTATCTCAGAGGATACATCTGCGGTTTTTTCTCATCACGAAAATCAAATATCAACTCAATCTCCACTTTCTCGCTACGGGTAGGTTTTGCCTCGCTTCCCTAAGGAAGGGCGAACGAGTCATCCGTGGGGTCGTATCTCCGTGACTTCGATGTCACGCCCAGTGCTTGCTTTGGCTTGGTGTTTCTCTCAGGGCGACTTCGTGTTCGATCGTACCTAGGGGTCGCCTCTGGAAGTAAAGTCTGAAGGGCCTGGAGTCTATCTGCACTATTGGGGTGAGATGACAGGAAGGTAAGTGGCATCCCGGCAGTCTCTGGAGTATACGACATCTTGGTCCAGAAAGAGAGCGCCTGGCGTGGATCGAATCCAGCATCCGCCATCAAAAAGAAGCCAATATGATCCGCCTCCATTTCAAGTCTTTGTGATTCCGGGTTTACCGCGATCGCTTTGATAGCTTCTGATACAACTACAGCGGCTAGTTGTGCCAATGCGCTAAACTCAGGCTGCATCGCGACAACCTGGCCGGCGATGTTGCCGCTAACTTTGGCCATGATTTCACTCGCTTCCTCGGCTGGGGTAGATTTTGTATGATTGGCCAAGAGGTGTCCGATCTCGTGGGCTAATACAGTTGCCAGCTCGCCATCGCTTCCAGCAAGGTGCAGCATGCCGGTCCATACGAAAACGTAATTACCCCTGGTTGCCGCCGCGTTTACTACATCATCTCCTTGCAAAACAAAGACATTCCACGGATGCCTGTCTGCCTTAGCGGACCGGGCTAATCGATTCACAAGACCCCTTACTCTTTCAATTGCCCTGTCGTCGCGTGATAGGGGGTAGCGCGCAGTGATCTGCGAAAGAACGTGATGCCCGTACGCTTCATCTTCAGCGGAAACGTATGACTCCTGCGGAATCAATCCAGGGGTAACGGCGACCCTGCCAGATGAGCATCCGGCTAGTAAAAAAAAACAAGCTAAGAATAAGGGAGTTAAATACCTCCATGAGGTGCTCCTAGCGCCTTTTGATATCTTCTCGTCGTTCACAGTTAGAGCCCAAGAATATGTTTTAGGTTCGAGTTGACCGAAAAGCCATTATCTCCATAATGACTGGTTAGTAGGTTGTCGTGGTGATTGCCTCTTTCATCAAAAAACCAGTATAGTGCCGTCTTGTAACCATAGTTATGTACGTTACTTATCGTTAAATTTCGCCTAAGTTAACCCACTACTGGTAGTAATGACGACAGGCACATTATTGTCTTTAATTTAGAGGTGTCTCACCCGTGGTTTATTCAAATGATAGCGGTTCTGAACGACTGATTCCAGCGAACTTTTCGTGCGCATACACGGAGCGAGAGATAACTGAGAGGATCGTCGAGTTAGGCCGCGATATTAGCAGTTGGTGTGAGGGCGTTTGGCGTGAATCCCACACCGACGTTCTGGTCCTGCCGGTGTTGCGTGGGGGGATATTCTTTTTTGCAGACCTCGTCCGTCAAATTAAAGCATCTGTCGAGATAGCTCCAGTTACCGCAGTAGCCTACAGAGCTGGAAAGAACGGGATCCAGAAAGATGAAGTTGAGTTAACTGTTGATACCTTGGCGGTAAAGGGGCGTGTTGTCTTGGTTGTTGATGATGTGTGCGACTCTGGAAGGACGCTTGAGGCGCTCGAGACGACCCTGACCAAGATGGGAGCTCGGGAGGTGCGAACTGCTGTCCTGGTGAGACGACTTCTGGATAAACCGAGCTTTGTGCCGTGCTGGGTTGGCTTTCAATATCCAGGCACGGAATGGCTTGTCGGATACGGAATGGACGACAGCGAGCGATGGCGCAATCTTCCAGGTGTGTACGTTATTAAAAAAGAATCTTAACCCATGAAGTCGAATGCGGCAGACGTAGAGCCTACTCAGGCTAACGCTTCGGGCGAATCGGGAGTCGCCTACGTTGTAGACATAGTAAACCTCAGTAAGAGCTTTAAGAGACGAACTAGGGGCAGATCTAGTTACACAACGGTAAAGTCAGCGCTGTTATCTCGACTCTTCCGAGGTGCGGATAAATCGTCAGAAGATCATGTGACGCACGCCATTCGCGATCTTACTATGAGGATCCCTAAAGGTAGTTCAGTCGGGCTCATCGGACGCAACGGGTCGGGTAAGTCAACCTTCCTTAAGTTAATAACTGGGATCTATAAGCCCACAAGTGGATCTATTTTGGTCTCGGGGCGAGTCGCGGCCTTAATTGAACTTGGGGCGGGTTTCCATCCCGATTTTACTGGCCGCGAGAATCTTATGTTGGCCGGCGTAATGCACGGACTCTCTCGGCAGCAAGTCGAGGAGCGATTTGATCAGATAGTTGATTTCGCTGAGTTGCGGGATGTTATCGATGATCCCGTTCGTACATTTTCATCGGGGATGTTCATGCGGCTGGGTTTCAGTGTAGCCGTACACACTGATCCGGATATCCTTCTTGTGGATGAGGTCCTTGCTGTAGGTGACGCCGGGTTCGTGGCTAAGTGTAAGGACCGCATCGCAGACTTGAGGAAGCAGGGAAAGACCTTAATTCTGGTAACGCACGATCTAGAGGCCGTTGAGCGTTGGTGCGACGAGGCGATCTGGCTCCATCAGGGCGAGGTAAAGGATAGAGGGTATCCACGGCGAGTGATCGACTCATACAGACAATTCGTTGAGAAAGGAGAAGAGGCGTCTATTTTGCGGGCGGAGACTTCGGATACAGAAGCTTTTGCCTCTCAATCAACGCAGTTGGAATCCGCGCGTTGGGGTAGTCGAGAAGTCGAGATTACCAGAGTTGATCTGCTTGGAGAGGGACGAGAGGAGAAGCGAGTTTATCACCCAAATGATTCGCTACGAGTTCGAGTAGCTTATCGCTTCAACACCAAGAGCGAGGACCTTGTTTTTGGAGTCGGAATTCACCGGGCTGATGGACTTAATGTTTTTGGAAGTAATACAGAGATCGATCAGGTATCTCTGCCAGCTTTGGGCTCAACGGGAGAGATTGAGTGCCAGATCGACCGACTAGGATTACTAGACGGCAGTTACGTAATAGATGTGGCGGCTCACCGCTCGGATGGTTACCCATATGATTATCACAAGTCAGCAATCCATTTCTCGATTCGCTCTGAGGCTAGGATTGTGGGGGTGATCTCTCCTGAGCGTCGATGGTTCTATAATGGAGAAGAGGTAGGTCGATGCGGGTAATACTCCTTGAGCTCTGGCGCGCGAGAACTCTGATTGACGCTTTGGTAAGGCGACACATTGCAACCCGTTATAGGGGTTCGTTGCTGGGTTTTCTATGGTCCTTTCTTAATCCTCTTTGCTTAATGGCAGTTTATACTTTGGTGTTTAGTACCTACATGAGGGTCGGAGGTGGTCAGCACTACCATCTAATGGTTTTCGCGGGGTTGCTTCCATGGATCTGGTCAACCTCGGCGCTTCACGAAGGAACATCGTCATTAGTCAGCAGCGGACACTTAATCACTAAGTCGTTGTTTCCTGCTCACGTGTTGCCGTGCGTTAGTGTTCTGGCCTCAATGATCCATTTTATCCTAGCGCTGCCGATATTGGTTGTGTTCATGTGCTTTGCTGGGGTATCGGTCACAGCGGCATGGCTGCTTTTGCCGGTTGTTATTTTCCTTCACGGGATGTTTCTGTTAGGGGCAGTGCTAGGACTCAGCGCGCTGAATGTATTCTATCGCGATGTGCAGCACCTCCTGGGAAATATCCTGACGTTCGTATTTTTTCTCTGTCCAGTTGTTTACCCGCGCACTAATATCCCAGAGCGAGCTAGGTTCTGGATCGAGCTAAACCCTCTGGCGCTCGTTACTGAGTTTTATCAGATGATACTAGTGGAAGGTGTTTTGCCATCGCTTGGACAGTTGGCGTATTTCGCGCTGACTGCCTTAGTTGTCCTAGCTCTAGGGGTAATGATCCATCAAAGGAATAGAGAGCAGTTCGCGGAGGCTCTGTAGATTAGGATGAAGAGGGCGATCCACCAGTTAGTGCATACGTTAAGTTACGGTGACGCTATATCAACCGAGGTGTTGGCGTTGCAGAGGGTGCTTCGTGAGTTGGGATTCTCAAGTGAAATTTTTGCGATTCATGAGCATCCACTTCTTAAGGAACGCTCGATTCCGTACTCAAGGCTAGACGCGGAAGCCTCTGGAGAACTGATACTCCATTATTCGCTGGGGTCTCCATTAAATGACATCTACAAGGGCTGGTCGCGCGGGCATCGTACCCTAGTGTATCACAATATTACCCCAGCAATGTGGTACCGATCCATAAATAAGAGGGTGGCGGATGACATAGAGGTTGGGTTTCGAGATCTTCCTGGGCTATGCCAGGTTTCAGACGCTATCTGGGCCGATTCCGAATATAACGCTGGAGAGATACGAGAGCTTGGATTTGAGGTCGATGTACTAGAGCTATTAGTTGACCCAGCACGGTGGGATCCGCCACGAAATGAGGGGATCTACACGTCAGTCAGTGGGTCGCCGGGAATTCAGGTCTTACACGTCGGGCGACTGGCACCCAATAAGAGGGTAGAGGATATAATCAAATCGTTTTACTTCTTAGTTAAGTACATAGACAGAGAGGCGCGCCTGCGGCTCGTTGGTATTGATACCGACACAGAGCTGTATTCTTTTTCTTTGCGAGAGTTGGCTAATTACTTAGGGATTGATTACGCGGTCGAGTTCGTCGGCCCGCTGTCAGATGGAGAGGTTCGCGCCATGTACGAGGCAAGCGATGTTTACCTATGTATGAGTGAACATGAAGGGTTCTGCCTCCCGATTATCGAGGCTATGCATTTTGGATTGCCTGTGTTGGCTTATGCGGCAGGTGCTGTGCCGGATACTATGGGTGATGGTGGCATACTAGTAAGCCAGAAAAAGCATGCAGAGATCGCGGCGCTGATTGCAAAATTGGCAGCTCCTTCGGAGCTGCGAGAACAGGTCATACGCAGGGGACGGGAAAGGGTCAAGATATTTAGCTACGAAAATTTCTCGAACAGAGCCAAGGAATTGATCGGGGCTGATAAGACCAAGCAAAGCTTGGTAGAGGGGTTATGATAAGAGTTGGTTTTGACACAAGTGCGCTAGATCCGAGGTTCAAGTCCCATGCGCAGCGAGGAATCGGGCGGTATGTGGGCCATCTGGCTGACTATCTGCGTGAACAAGCGCCTAACGACCTCGAGTTAAAGTGGTTTGATCACGAGAACCTGATTCGCTCTGGCGTTGCGACTAAACTAATTGATCTGTTGCCAGTCGCTAGAACTACACTTAGGCAACAGCTTCTGTATCCACTCAAATTGAACAGCGGTGTTTTAAGAGGGGCCGATTTCGTTCATTTCCCAGCACATATGGATGGACCAGCCTGGAGCGCCAAGCCTTACATCCTCACCGTGCACGATCTGATCCCAATGATTCTAGAGAAGCTATACAGGGCCAATAGACCAAATTGGCGCTATGAATTCGCGCGCTGGCTGGAGAGAACCTCGATAAAGAACGCAACTATGTTGCTAGCAGTAAGTGAGACTACAGCTCGCGATGTTGTCCGGCTATTGGACATTCCACGGGAGCGGATCGTAGTTACACCAAACGGAGTTGAGAGCTCGTTTTTTGATCTCTATAGAGTTCGCAGAGAATTGTCTGCTGAAGCCCGAATTGAACTGCGTGATCGATTAAAGATTCCACGTGAGCGGCCGATCCTTTTTTATGTAGGTGGGCACGACGAGCGAAAGAATATCCCCATGGTAGTTGAGATAGCTAGAGAGGCGATCGCAGAGAGAGCCGAGAGGGGGTTGTCCGAACCGATTCTTGTTCTGGCCGGCAAGGTAAACTCAGAGCGGGAGCGTGAGACTCTTAATACGGCTCTTCGTGATTTTGCTATGGCAGCTGATACGGTGGACCTCGGGTTTGTATCTGAAGACGATCTGCTAGCTCTTTACGCCGAAAGCGCGGTGTTCCTTTTCCCAAGTTTGTATGAAGGGTTCGGTTTGCCTGTATTGGAAGCAATGGCGGCAGGCGTGCCAGTAGTTAGCTCCGACAGGGGGGCGCTGCCTGAGGTTATGGGGCGCGTTGGTATTTCGTTTGATCCAGATGACGCGATAGCTGGATGCCGGGGAGTCTTAGATATTCTGAGCAATCCCGATTTAGCGGGGCGCCTCTCGTGTGACGGGCATGCGCGCGCGGCAGAGTTTACCTGGGAAAGAACGGGCAAGTTAACCCTTGAGGCTTATAGGTACGCTCATGAACTTTTAAGTGCCCGGTCAGCTTCAAAGCACGAGAAAGACAGCTCCGAGCAGGACGGCAAAGAGACTCCTCTCTCTTCAGTCGGGAACGCCGAGGTATAACGAACTTTATGGGGGCTCTTCTTAGCAAGAATCAGGGCACAAATAGGAGCTTTTTATTTGCAGCTGACCCTGAGCGTTCTCGTCGTACCAGCTTTTGTGATCTGATAGTTTTAGGGATGCTTGTATTAGTTGGCTTAGCCTTAAGGCTCGACTTCATGTGGGCTGCCGGTTTCACCATTGATGGAGATGAGGCGATCGTTGGATTGATGGGGTTGGATATCCTGGATGGCCAAGGTGTTCCTGTTTTCTATTATGGCCAGCACTACATGGGATCCCTTGAAGCCATTATGGCGAGCTGGTTCTTTGCCATTTTTGGAGCAAGTTCGTTCACACTACAACTCGTTCCGCTAGTTTGGTCTCTGGCGTTGATCGTTCTGGCCTACATTCTGGGAAGATTAATATCGGGGAGGAGAGCTGGGCTTATAGCTGCGACATTGACCGCCGTGGCACCTCCTGCGCTTCTGGTTTGGAGTAGTAAGGCGCGGGGTGGTTTTATTGAGGTGGTCGTAATCGGAGCAGTGGCGCTCTGTTTAACGATAAAGTGGCTAAGATCTGACCCCGGACAAATTCGCTATCCAGTCCTAGTCGGACTGGCACTAGGACTAGGCTGGTGGGTTAATAATCAGATTATCTATTTTATCGTTCCAATAGCTATCTTTGGACTGGCACAATTGATTGCTCTTTTTGCGTCAAAGAGTAGCAGGAACGATGCGGCAGCGGTCAAATTTACAAGGGCCGCTCGAGTAGTTTTCTTTGGTACGCTAGCTTTTCTGGTAGGTGGACTGCCGTATTGGTGGTACAACCTTAGGCACGGTTTCCCATCAGCCGGGATGTTTAAAGCAGCTTCGTGGCAAGAGTTCTGGGAGCACTTGGAGGGGCTGCGAATGACGGCGTTGCCGGCGATCGTTGGAGCGCAACGTTTTTGGCAGCGCTTGCCGGTATTTCCTTACAGTCGTCACATCTCTCTTCTTTTGTACGTTTTCCCGATTGCTCTTCTGGTCTTAGCCAGGTGGCGACAGGGGCTTGGATTGTTGGTGGCGCGAGTTGACCGCAAATGTCCCGCCGAGCTGCTTGTGTTGTTCTGCTTATCTTGCTGCTTTGTTTTTAGCCTGAGCTCTTTTGGGTGGTTAGTTCAGGCGCCTAGGTATCTTCTTCCTTTTTATGTCGGGTTGTATCCACTAATCGGAATCTGTTGTGACGCTCTCTGGAGGAGATCAAGAGCTCTGGGCGCTCTTTACTTGGGAGCGTTGCTATGTTTCCAATTAGCGGCTTCGTATGCAGGAGGACGGGGAATCAGCGGAGAGCCTGTTGTGTACGGCGGTCAGCGAGTCGCGAGGGACCACGGGGTGTTAGTTCAGACGCTAGATCGCTTGGGGATATCTCGGGTGAGGACCAATTACTGGATAGGTTATCGACTCGCGTTTGAGACCAAACAGCGCATCACTTTTACTGTTTTAGGAGAACCAACGCAGGCGAGGATTACTCGCTACGAGGAACCAGACGCTATTAAGCGTGCGTTACTCCCTCTGCTGTTGGTACAGTCCGAGGTAGTAGTGGTCAAACCGGCCTTGAATAGATTTGGTTATTCATTCAAAGAAGAGCGCGCGGGGGAGTACACCATTCTCTACGATCTCAAAAGTGAGTTCGCCGCCGAGGAGCCAATTGTCTTAAGCGCAGAAAGCTATCAAGCTCGCGCTTTTGGACCAAACGATCCAGCGCTTGCTCTAGATGGAAAAATTGAGACTCGATGGGGAAGTGGTGGCCCGCAGACACCTGGGCAGACCTTTGAGGTTGATTTTAAGGCTCCGCTACTAGTCAATGGTGTTAGATACTCATACGGGGCTTGGTTTAGCGATCGACCAGCGGAGCTACAGGTAGAGGTTGAGGACCAGTCAGGTGTCAGGTACGTAGTCTTATCACGCAAGGAGTCTCCGGGCGCGTTGCATCTTTCGGCGAGAGAGCCATATTTTACACTTAGATTTACCCCCGCCTTAGTGCGTAAGGTTATCTTGACCCAGATGGGTAGGCACCCCGTCCTTGACTGGTCGATCGCTGAGTTCTCGTTGCTAGGGCCAAAAGAGGACACGTTATCAAGAGAGGCCTCGAATGAGTAAGGCTGATTTAGTGGAGAGAAAAATTATATCTCTTCGGGCAGCGCGATATGTTTTCTCGCTCGTCATAGTTGGAGTTGTTGTATATTGGGTTTCAGCAGGTGAGCTTTTGCAGGCTCTTCGCGAGGTATCACTTCTCGACCTCGCTATTCTTGTTGGCTTATCAATACTGTTAGTTTCGGTAAGCGTCATTAAATGGCGACTCTTTC
This sequence comes from Bdellovibrionota bacterium, assembly GCA_044356215.1. Classification (GTDB taxonomy): domain Bacteria; phylum Bdellovibrionota_C; class UBA2361; order UBA2361; family OMII01; genus OMII01. Next base: position 10,610 of record JBIKWQ010000089.1, read on the forward strand.
TTAATCGTCTCGGTATAGATCGTCCTTTCTGGCGTTTGTTTGAGCTTTACCTTGTTGGGTATTTCGTTAATACCTTCACACCATCTTTTATTGGCGGAGATGTCGTTCGTAGCTTAGCGCTCGGCTCCAATGTTAATCGGACTCACGCGGTATCGGCGACCGCTCTTGAGCGTTACACTGGCATAGTAGCGATGTTATTCATGGCACTCTGCGCGGCGCTGATATCGCCTGTAATCACAAAAGAGATCTTATTTGTGCTGCTCGTAGCTATAACGGGCTGTGTTGTGGGGACGTGGTTAATTTTCTCGGGATACATAAACGCATTAGCGTCAAGGGCCCGGCTGCCCAAAAGGTTCGTTGAGGTCCTCGATACGGCCCGTCATGCGTTGATATTGGGCTCTTCTGACAGACCGCTCGTTACCCGTGCTCTGATCCTGTCGATTTTTTTCCATCTACTAACTATAGTGAACACGGCGGCGGTGGGAGCTGCTGTAGGATGGCAGGAGATCCCGTGGGGTGGTCTGTTAGTAGTAGTGCCTCTAATTCTATTAATTGGGGCTGTGCCCATCTCTCCTCAGGGTCTTGGAGTACAAGAGGGGGCGTTTGTTTTTTTTCTGCATGCCGTTGGGGCTACCACGGGCCAAGCGTTAGCGATAGCGCTCATATTGAGAGCCAAGTCTTACGTATTAGCTATTTGCGGGGCTTTTGTCTGGATTGTCTGCCGTGGGAATTTTTCGGAGCGCGTGGATGTATGACAGGTAGTCTGTGGGCGAGACATATTACGGCGAAAAATGAATTTTTGATTACCTGTGGCCGGGCTACAGATAGCTCGCAGAGCCTGCTGGAACCTAGAGTCGATGCGAAAATATGAAAGAAGGAGTCGCAAGGG
>JBIKWQ010000090.1:0-11400 GCA_044356215.1 Bdellovibrionota bacterium
GATTACATACACGCCAGGGGTAAGTATTGCCTTGCTGTCCTAGGCTACCCTGGACGGCCTCGTTTAGAAAGGGGCATCGCATGAGGCCAAACCTTCCAATCCAAAAAATCCGGTGGGTAGTTACCCTGGTTTTACCTCGCTTCCTTCGGCAAGTTTTGGTAGAAGCTAAGATCCCAAATGATGACCTCTAACCTGCCCAGTAAAGCTGTACACCTTCGCGAGCAACACCCGTCGTTTCGGTACGAGAGTTTTCGGGTTACATCAACAAACAACAGCCTAGAGCTCCAGTATCACTTCTCAATCGCACCAGAGATCTCGTTTAAGCCGACACTGAATCTTCCGCTGATGCAGTCAGGTTCAGGCGAACGATTAGCGGCCGACCCCCTTGTTAATCGTTTGGTGTTTTTGATCGGGATGGTGGAGCTACTATCTTACTGGAAGACCTGTTGCTCACCGACTATCGAAGTCGCCGCCGGGCCGCTCAGCCAGAACGAACTAGTTTTTTGGGAGCGGCTGATCCGTAACGGCTTAGGAGAATTCTTTTATACCAACCAGATCTCTCCAAACATCGACTTTACGATCCGCGCGAATCCTGGCGAAGAAGTCGCCGGTCATTCAGGAGATGGCTTGCTATCAACTAATCCCGATTCCGTTATGGTTCTCGTTGGCGGGGGAAAGGATTCGATACTAACTCTTGAACTGCTAAGAGAGTACGCAAGTGGTCGAAAAATGGATCTCACGGCGTTCGCGCTAAACCCGATCACCGCGTCCCTCAATTCGATCCAAGCCGCCGGCTATTCCCCACCGTTGATCGCCACACGCCAGATCGACCCTCTACTAAGAGATCTAAATTCACGCGGATATTTAAACGGCCACACACCGTTTTCCGCTCTGCTGGCATTCGTCTCTTCACTAGTCGCTTATATCAATGGCCATCGCTACGTTTTAGCCTCAAATGAAGCCAGCGCGAGCGAGGGTAATGTTAAATTCCATGAGATAGATATAAATCATCAATACTCAAAAAGCTTTGAGTTCGAGAGCCTATTTAGGGAATACGCGAGGAACTCGCGGATCCCCGTTGAATACTTAAGTTTCCTCCGACCGGTCAATGAACTCCAGATCTGCGCGCTTTTTAGCGATATACCTGATCAGCATCTAGTATTTCGTAGCTGCAATCGCGAACAGACTTTAGCCGCGCGCAACAGAGCAAAGAATGGAGGCGCCTCGGGTTCAGCGCCGAACCGGTCTGGCTGGTGCGCCGATTGCCCTAAGTGCGTTTTTACTTACCTGTGCCTTAGCTGTTTTCTCCCTCAAAGCGAGCTCATTGAGATCTTTGGCGCAGATCCGAGCGCGCAAGCTAATTTCTCAAACCTCGTGGCAGAGCTCGCGGGATTAAGTGAGCACAAACCTTTTGAGTGCGTTGGCACGTATGAGGAGGTGTTAGCTTGTTTGCGATACCTCTCAGATAATTCGCTTCCGCGACGGGAAACCGCTCTAGCGTTCAAAGCACTCCTATCCTCGTCCAGTATTAAAGACAGTAAAAATATAAGTGAGCTACTGTCGGCGTGGAACAATAAACACTTCCTTCCAAGCTCATTGGAGAAGGTTCTAAAAGACGCTTTATCGCGGATCCGGCTAGCGTCTTAGAGGCTAAGTGATGATTGATCTAAAAGGAAAAGGAGTTCTTATTTTAGGATTCGGCGCCGAGGGTCGCGCCAACCTTGAATTCGCGAGAAGACAGGGAGCTAAAGAGATCGCTGTCGCGGACCAGGTGGTCGATCTATCTCTAGAGCCCGCCGAATCAGCGGCTGTAAGCAAAATCTATCCTGGTAGTGAATGGCTCTCACAGCTACACACCTATGATGTGATCCTACGAAGCCCAGGCGTTCCTTTGAGACATCTAGAGATAATTAGGCGAGATCATCCAGAGATCGCGATCACATCGGGAACAGATATCTTTCTTAATGCGCACGGCGCCAAAACGATCGGAATCACGGGAACTAAGGGGAAGTCCACCACCTCTAGTTTAATTTATTCTATACTCTCGGCCGCGGGATACAACGCTAAGTTTGGCGGTAATATAGGCTTAGCCGCCGTTAACCTGTTGGAGCAACCCGCTGATATATATGTGCTCGAGCTCTCAAGTTATCAGTTAGCTGATATCTCGAACTCGCCTAGCACGTCTCTCTTTCTCAACCTATTTCCCGAGCACCTCGATCACCACGGCAACTTTGAAAGTTACGGTTTAGCCAAGGCCAACATCTCGCGCTTTCAGAAGGCAGGAGATCGACTTGTCTTACCGCATGATTTTGCCGTCATTGATTCTCTAACCCACTCACATTTGGGGGATAGAATAACGTGGGGAGAACCGCGAGGCTCGGCGTGGCTTGAAGATAACGCCTATTTTTACAGAGACCCGAGCGGAATCACGCATCGTGTATGTCACGCTAATGATACGATCCTAAAGGGTCCCGGTAATAAGCGAAATATTCAAGCGGTCTTGGCAGCTCTAAGTCATTTGATGATAGCTCCAGATGTTCTTGCTCGCGTCATCACCACGTTTAAACCACTTCCTCATCGTCTGGAAAATGTGGGAACTATAAAAGGGATCACCTTTATAAATGATTCTATATCAACTGTCCCTGAGGCAGCGATAAATGCTCTTGAGACATTCGGACGACAGGTAAAAACTGTTATTTTAGGCGGCTACGATCGCGGTGTATCTTTTAACACGTTAGCCACCTATTTAATCGCGAGCACAGAGGTCACGACCGTTATCCTATTTCCGCCGAGTGGATCACGAATAGCGCAAACTTTACGGGAACATCCAGATTTTCAGTCACGAGGAATAAAAATATTGAGCGTGGAAACCATGTGCGACGCTATATCTCTCGCGTATAAGGAAACTCCAGTTGGGGCCGTGTGTCTTTTATCTCCCGCCTCACCAAGTTTTCCTATCTTCAAAAATTTTGAAGAGCGCGGCGCTATTTTTCGGAACGAAGTACTAAGAATTAGTGAGCGACAGGAAGAGGCCCCGATAGACTAGCTATATAACTCAGCACTGATTCAACATCTTCGGCGCTGTCATCCTTAGTTACATATCCTACTGCCCCATAGCGTGCGACCTTCTCTGGCATGTCTGAGATCCGACTCTCGCTGCTTGCGATCACGGCTGGGCCGATCTCAGCTATCTTGGTTAACAATCCAAGAGCAGAAGCCACCACATGCAGATCGACTAATACAACAGAGGGCTGCCATTCATTGGCTAACTTGAGCGCCTCGTCGCTCGATGAAGCGAACTTACACTCGATCAGAAAATCGGTATTATAGACCTCGGCCGCCGCTTTTAATTGGGCGAAGTGTTCACGCTGATCATCAACGACGAGGAGCTTTACCTCCTTGCGAAGATTGAAAGCGATCTTTGTATCTGGCGGTACGTAAGCCATCTCTTACCAAATCCTTCAGCGAATATTGCGGAACTCTCGTCCCTTGTAGTCTTTATCGGCAAACGGCAACGACACTTAAATCTAATTCTCAGAAAGCCCGAGATTCGCTTCAGAAAAAAACCTAGAAAAGTGAAAAAATATTATTGTTGTTTCTAGTTTTTTTTCATATCCTATCTTCATCGCATCGAAGGCTCGAATGCTGCAGCGACTCTAAGTAGCTGTTCTTAATAAACATTTTGAGATTTAATAAATGGCAGGAAAAAAGAAGCAAATAGAACGCTCCGCGTTTCAGACCAACACCCTAGCCCCCGTTCAGAGGCAAACGCTTGAATTCCTAAGGAATTTTCTAGCGGAAAAGGGCTTTGCCCCATCTCTCAAGGATATCGCTGAATTTATCGGAGTTAGATCCCCCTCTACAGCTCACTTTCACCTTGAAAGATTAGAGAACAAAGGTTTTATTCGGCGTGGCGAAGATGGGATGTTGGAGCTTCTAGATCGCGTCACCCCAGAGCTTGGACCAACAGCGGTCCCCCTCATGGGAGTTATCGCTGCTGGCCGTCCGATTGAAGCGATCGAGCAAGCAACAACTATCGAGATACCACCGAACATGATAGACGGCCGCGGAGAAGTATATTGCTTGGAGGTCAGTGGAAACTCAATGATAGACGAGCACATCTGCGACCGAGATATAGTGGTGATCAAGAGGCAGGATACAGCTGAGGACGGTCAGATTGTGGTGGCGCTTTTGGCTGATGGTAACGCAACTTTGAAGCGGTATCGCCGATTAAAGAACGGTCAGGTTATGCTGATACCAGCGAATCCGACCATGCAACCTATCACTGTCGACCGAGTGAGGATTCAGGGTCGACTAATCGGTGTGATACGCGAGCTTCATTAAGAACTAATTTTTTGTTATGACTAAATAAGGAGACAACATGGAACTATACGACAATAATGATTCAAATGAGAATTCAGGAGAGAAGACAAAGGCATTATCTAGCGCGATTTCGCAGCTGGAGAAGAAGTACGGCAAGGGCGCGATTATGAGCCTAGGTACCTCGGTATCCGACAAGGTGGCGGCTTTCTCTTCAGGGAGCTTATCGCTCGATATAGCTCTAGGTATCGGAGGGTTTCCGCAGGGAAGAATCTGTGAGATCTATGGACCTGAGTCGTCTGGAAAGACAACTTTGGCGCTCAGCGCCACCGCTGAAGTGCAACGCGCTGGAGGAACTGTAGTGTACATCGATGCGGAGCATGCTCTAGACGTAACCTACGCGAAGCGTCTCGGCGTTGACACCTCGAAGCTTCTGGTCAGCCAGCCGGACTGTGGAGAACAGGCCCTGGAGATCTGCGAGGCACTCGTATCATCTAATTCTGTGGATTTAGTGGTAATCGATTCAGTAGCGGCTCTCGTACCAAGGGCTGAAATAGATGGCGAGATGGAGGATCAGCAGCCAGGTTTGCAAGCTAGGCTTATGAGCAAAGCGCTACGGAAGCTGACAGCTATCACCGCCAAGTCAAACACCACCATTATCTTCATCAACCAGATCCGTATGAAGATCGGCGTTATGTTCGGAAGCCCAGAGACAACAACCGGTGGAAACGCCCTGAAGTTTTATGCTTCGGTTCGTCTCGATGTTCGCCGTATCGGTTCAATCAAAGATCAGAATGATGTAACTGGCAATCGTGTCCGCGTTAAGGTCGTAAAGAACAAGGTCGCCGCGCCTTTCCGCGAGGCTGAGTTCGATATCATCTTTAATGAGGGAGTAAGCTTGATGGGTGAAATCGTTGATCTCGGCGCGGAGAAAGGAATTATCGACAAAGCCGGAGCGTGGTTTAGTTTTCGCGGAGAGCGGATGGGCCAGGGGCGTGAAGGCGCCAAGCAGTTCCTTCGCGATAACCCAGAGATCGCCACGCAGATCCGCGCTCTTGTGATGGATTCATGTGCCGCCGATAACTCTGATACCCCGGTATCAGCCGATTCAGGGGATGAGAACGAGCCAGATCTAGAAGTAGTTGGCAAATCATCAAAGAATCGCAAGAAGGCAGTCGCCGCTAACGAGTAGTTGCCCTGTTAAAAGCGCACTTCTTAGGTTTGAGGAGTGCGCTTTTAACCCTCTTCCGCAGGAATATCTTCTCCACGATACTCGTGAAGTTTATTACGTAAGGTGCGGATGCTTATCCCGAGGAGCTTCGCAGCCTCAGTGCGATTGTTTCCTGTTGTTCGCAACGTCTCGAGGATTAGAGCTTTCTCCATTTCCTGAACAGTAACGCCTGGCTTGATCCCAAGACTACTCGGGTCGGCACTTATCCCCGAAGTGACCTCCCTCTCAATACTTGAATTAAGACTCGCATTAGCAGTTGAGGTGATACGCATGCTCTCAATCTGCGCCTGTGGATTCATAGAAAGTAGGAAGTCCGCCTCGCGGGGCGTCTTACCGTGAGCTAGGATTGCCGCCCTCTGCACCGCGTTCTGTAGCTCTCGGATATTCCCTGGCCACGGGTGGTTCATTAGAGCTTCGAGCACCTCGGTTGGCAGAGCGGGAGCCTTATCTCCAAGGTACTGCCGCATGAAGTGCTCAGTGAGAAGCTTAATATCTGACCTTCTCTCACGAAGCGGCGGTAGTGTCACGGGAATCACATTTAATCGGTAGTAGAGATCAGCCCTAAACTTCCCATCTCTTACCGTCTCTTCAAGATTCCTATTGGTTGTTGCGAGAACACGAACGTCGATCGACACAGGGTCTTTACCGCCTACTCGATCAACTTCTCGCTCCTGAAGCACGCGGAGCAATTTGGCTTGCAGTCCAAGATCCATCTCTGATATTTCGTCGAGTAGGATCGTTCCTCCGTGCGCCATCTCAAACTTACCGATCTTACGGTTCTGGGCGCCGGTGAATGCTCCCTTCTCATGTCCGAAGAGCTCGCTCTCTAGCAAACTCTCGGGCAAGGCGGCGCAGTTAACAGCGACAAATGGTTGTTGAGCTCTAAAACTTGCGGAGTGAATGAACCTCGCGATTAGCTCCTTACCAGTGCCAGACTCTCCCTGAATCAAAACGGTGGCTTCGCTGCGAGCCACAGCCTCGGCTACCTCTAAAACTCTAATCATCAGGGGATCATTCGTTACGATTGGTCTGCCACTTCTTTGCTTCTGTAGTTTCTGTCTTCTAGGACCCGTCTCAGGGGCAACAACTCGCTCGACCACCCGCTCAAGGTCTGTAGCTGAAAATGGCTTCGTGATAAAATCTGCGGCCCCTAACTGCATAGCCTCAACTGCCTGGTTAATCGTTCCGTACGCCGTTATCATCACAACTGGCGTATCAATCTCTCTCTTCTGCATCGTTGTCATCAACTCGAGGCCGGACATCTGAGGCATCTGCTGATCTGTGATTACTAGATCGAAACTCTCCTGCTCAAGCTGGTCTATGGCCGCGATACCGTTACCAACGATCGTTAAGCTATAGTTATCTCGCCCTAGACAAGCCTTAATCGCCTGTTGCATATGCGGATCATCATCGGCTACTAGAATACGGGGCTTCTGAGCGTTGGCATTTTCATTTAATGATTCAGTACTCATAAGCTTCCCTTATCTGGCCTCGCCCTGCCTTGGCAGATGTATCGCGAACTCCGCTGATGGCTTATTCACTACGCTTACAGCGCCACCGTGCGCCTCTACTATCCTGTGAACTATCGACAATCCCAGTCCAGTCCCTTCACGGCGACCAGAGGTAAAGGGCTCAAAGATGTCGTTCATGATGTGTGGTGGAATCCCCGGACCATCATCACTAATCATGATCACTATGCCATCTGATTTAATATCATCCGCCACCTCGATAACGATCTTTCCGGCGAACGAGACAGCTTGCAGAGCGTTCAGAATGACGTTGTACAAACACTGACGTATCCCCTGCTCATCAGCTTTAATAAATGGATTCCCAGAGAGCTTCAAATCGAAAGTCGACTGAGGGCTATATGATGCCGAGAAGTGTTGATGCAACTCCTGACAAACAGAGTGTAAGTTAATAGGCGCTACTTGAGGTCTCTTATTCTGAGCGAAATGCAGCACATTAGAGACCACGCCATCGAGACTGCGGATACCTCTCTCTACCTGATCAAGTAGTTCAAGAGCCTCAGTTCGATCTTGGAGATCTCGTCTTAACATAGACACAAAGAGTGAGATCGCTCCGAGAGGATTCCTAATCTCGTGCGCCAAACCCGCGGCCGTTTCTCCAAGTGTCGCCAGACGCTCTGATTTTTTAATCTCCTCATCTTTGCGTCGAAGCTGCTCCTGAAGCCTTTCGACCTCAGAGATGAGCTCAACGTGCCTGGACTCGAGCTTAGCTGTGCTCTCATTGAATCTCTCTATAACCCCCAATAAACTAGGAGCTGATGTTTGATTACCACCGGCTGTATCTCCCTTGCCTAGCATAAGTTTCCTATTCCTTTTTCGATTTATCTATTCTTGCCCACTCCGCCTGTTCTAGTGAGGCTTGCGTAATAATTAGCCACGGATCAGATGGCGGTAGCCTTCGTGTGGCGTCTTGAGTTGTCTTTCGCGCCCGCTCTACATCCCCACTTTTTAGCGCTGCCGCTGTTAGCCCATAATCGGTCCAGCTATCAAGAAATGATTCGCTGTAATCAGCCTTGCCTTTATCTATCCAAAATCTGGCCCGATCTCCATTGTTGTTCTGAAGAGAGATATCAGCGAGCATTCTTATAGCCTCTGGAGCGTTTTGATGATCGGTTGGTATGGACTTGAGCGCGCGCTCCGCGTCGCTCAATTTACCCAACTTAATCTGAGTCATTCCTAAACTTAGTGAGACATCAGGCCGATCTTCCGGCGCTGATTCCGCCAAAGCTCTCCATAACTTCTCTTCAGCTGTGGCGTAAGACTGCGCTTTAAACAATGACTGGCCCAAAAGAAGAAGAATACGACCTCTTAATGGGGACTTTTCAGGGAGATGGCTCGCCGCTTTTTCGGCGAATAACGCGGCCTCCTGATACCTTCCCTCCTGAAACTCTATGATTCCACGGGAGAACGTTAAGCGCGCTCGCTCGTCGTTATCTATTGAACTACCCCGCAAGACTGAATCGAAAATATCTGACGCTCTCTTAGTTAGTCCAAGTGCCCAAGCGCTCTTTGCTGCGGCTATGTGAGTATCATCAGCGAGCCTGCGATCCGGAAGTCGCTCATACATCTCTAGCGCCTTAAAGTGCTCGCCTTCCGCTGAGAGTTTTTGAACATCAACTGGATGTTCCGCTATAGAAACCCTAGTGAGCGCCAAGAGCGACGTAAGCACCGTTACCGACAGTATTCGCCTTAGTCTTCTCATGTATGCAACCTAGAAAGAGGATTCATTATTGATTGTGCTAACCTCAATTCTCCCCTCAAGACCTTTCTTCTTGATCTTCTCAACGAGCGTTGTTCGGTTCAAGCCAAGGAGCTTTGCCGCGGCCTTCTTGTTTCCTCCCGTCTGCGCGAGCGCCGTAGCTATAAGCTTATTTTCATAATCGTCTACTAGCGCATTAAAATTCACGCCTAACATCGGGAGGACAAAATCTTCTCTCTGCAGGATCATCGTGTAGCGAGTCCCTCTTACGAAATCAGGGAGCTGATCCGAGTGAATGGATTCGCCTTCGCTTAGTATCGCTAGCCTCTCCACTAAATTCTCCAGTTCCCGGATGTTTCCCGGCCATGAGTAGGAAGATAGCGCGTGCAGCGCATCATTCGAGAATGAAAGCCCTGGGCGGCTTAGCTCCTCAGCCTGGCGCCTTAGAAAATGTCGCGCCAGAAGCTCGATATCACCTTCCCTCTCACGTAATGCCGGTAGGGCCACTGGAACAACTTGCAACCGATAAAACAGGTCTTCTCTGAAACGACCTGCTTTTACTTCCTCCGCCAGATCTTTATTAGTCGCCGCGATGACTCTGACATCGACATCGACCGAGCGGTTTGAACCAACTGGATCTACCTTTCGCTCTTGCAACACTCGAAGAAGTTTTACTTGAAGCTTAGGACTCATCTCGCCGATCTCATCTAAAAAGATCGTTCCGTTGTCGGCTAATTGAAATCTCCCGACCCGCGAGCTTATCGCCCCAGTAAAGGCCCCCTTCTCGTGGCCAAAGAGTTCACTTTCTAGGATATCTTCAGGAATCGCCCCGCAGTTTACAGGGACCAAGCGCCCCGATCGGCCACTTAGTGAATGAATCGCTTTCGCGATTAATTCCTTTCCTGTTCCACTCTCCCCCAACACAAGAACTGTAGAGCGGGTTTTCGCGACCTTCTCTATCACACCAAAGATCTTCTGCATCTCTGGGCACCCGCTCAGGATACCTTCAAATATTGGAGCACGCGCCGGAGGGGCAAATTGCACGAGGTGGTCTGACGATATGTCAGAAAGCCCATCATTATCAGCTTCAATTAGAGCGTTTTGCGTCATGAAAACCTTCCTTGTTCAACCTATTTCTGACACCTCAGATCAACTAATGAACGAGCGAGTCAAAAAACCTTCCTTGTTACTGCGGGCAAACACCTCTCTTCAGGTGAAGCAGCCAGCGATCAACTGTCATTAAAGTGGCAAACTACGTACCATTTGACCGCTTCATGTTAGATTCTTGACAAGCATGAAGGGTCTCAAATGTTTTTAAAATTTATCTATTGTTGATTCAGCTAGTTAGGAAATAAGGCTTTTTTATTTTTGTCGCGATAAAGCGTGAACCCTGGTTAGTTCACTTACTGAGATACGGAACAACTGTTCAAGTTGGAACAATTTTTCGGCTAAAATTTGCGTAGGGAACGTTACGAGGATAGACGAAGCATCCCCTCGCAATGACCTTTTATGGTCACAATTCCGGCACTAGACGTGCTGTGCCTGTAACCGCATCCTCAAAGCAGTTATAGCCAGGATAATCTCTTATATCGTCTACTAACCCATCATTCATCGGTTGCAAAACTATGTAGAAGAAATAGGCTTCGATGTCTTCTGGACCAACCAGGTATTCTGCTGAATAGCGCCTAGCCCAAAACCTACCACCTGTGTACCCAGGCTGATAACGCGGAACAGCACGAGCTACCGAGGAGTTAAAATCCCGCATAAAGTGAGCCCTATTGGCGTTCGGAAACATCGCCGCTTCCTGGGTGTGATTTCCCTCAATCGATAATCCGTACAGACTAACCCCATAACGGGTAGAATAATGCGCCGCATAACCAAGGATCGCCTGCTCAAGCTCCCGGTTGTTAACAAACCAGAGCTCAGAGTTCCTGGCGCGCGTGGTCAGGAAAGACGCAATCTCCCTACATTCTATTCTTGCGTGGTAGCCCATAGACAATACACAGATAGCTCAGCAAACCTGCTGGCTAAACTTTTCCTTCCCTGTATTGTTCGAATTATGAAAGCCGGAAGTTTCCTGAATCCGCGAGAGTTTTATTACGCCCAGATCTTTAGAAGCGACTATCTGATTCTCTCTATCCGATTCTCTCTATGACACGACGTACAATTCTCAAATAATGGATATCGTTCTTGAGTCGTTACTTGAGTGAGCTCGCCGCCACAAATAGCGCAACTAACATCAACTGAAGTTATGATTGAATCCTGAAGCCACTTTTTATAGACAATAAAGGGAGAAATTATGATGCCCGTCGGAACCAGTATAAGATGTGCTCCAGGGATCAAAAAACACACCGCTGTGATTAGAAGACAAAACCAAGTTGTCTTGAGCGCGCGCAGAGCTTTCTGCCTAGAGTCGAAATAGACAACCGATAACGCCCCCTCCCTGCGCTTCTCCCCGCAGCTAGCTACGACTTGGTTCGTGGAAACTTGAGTAGTCATCGCCCCCCTTACTACTTTCTATTGTATAAAACAAATAAACTGGTCCTTGACTAGGGCGTCGCAGTTCTTTATCACCACAGAGGACGCAGAGGACACAGAGAACGGCCAATTTATGGGCAATTATG
>JBIKWQ010000030.1:0-37842 GCA_044356215.1 Bdellovibrionota bacterium
ATTTTTTCCTCCCCAAATTCACCTATCCACCTGTCAGATAGCCCCAAATAAACCGTCTAAGACCCCAAAAATACTCCAAATGGCCGACTTCCTGAGGGGGATAAAAAAAGAACTGCGACGCCCTAAATGGAGGCTTGCCTTCTTTGATGATGGGTACATGGTATTCATTCAAGCAACAGAGGCCGAGCGTGTCGGGATCCCAACATACAAACGCCTAAATCCATTTATGGAACAGGATAAGGTCATTAAGGATAACCCTGTTGCTGCATCTGAGCTTACTGCCGACTATGAGCTGGGCGAAAAGATTAACCCGGATTCATTGGCATTCCTTGCCATGAAGTCTTTTTTCTTAAAGAAGCAGGGGCGCATTGCTGACCTTCAGGTAACGCTAGACCGGATTGCTGGACTCTGCGCACGCAAGGATCCATCTCGCGGGTGTAGGCGCATAGCGGCTCGACAGCTCATTAGATTCGGCCGATACAGTCAGGCAAAGGAGCTCGCACCGGAGGAGTTGTAAATGGCTCTAGCGTAAAGGATATGATGCGCCTCGGGTTTTATGGATTATAACCAGCACCTTACCTTGCCTTGATATCCCGGGAAAATGCGCTCCCCACTGGGGAGGTTTGTTAGCTTTGCTGAAAAAGTTATAGTGGCGGTGCCGCGCATAGCCGTTTTTAAGCAGGGGGTTTACCACAGATGTTTACTAAGACTACTCAGCCATATTTGCCCGGAGTAGATTGGAAAAAGCTTCCAAAGACGTACGTCATCAACAGGAATGGCGCTTTAGATCTACGGCTGCCGAAACTCATTCGTCTGAGTGAATTCTCTCAAGCACCCAACTTGCGATTTTATTCAAAAGCTGAAGCCTTCATACCAGAGGTCGCGGCTTCTTGCGAATCTTTCATGGATCCTCGTCGTGGAGAGGATGCCGTTTCAGCCCTACGTCGGAATCTTCAGACAGACCCGTTAGATTGTCTAAGAGTAGTCTCGAGAGCCATCTCCCACAAACAAGAGAATATAGATTCGGTTGTCCCGGCCTTGATTACACTGATGAGCGATCCTCAGGTAAACACGGGTCAAAAGGAGAGATTTATGGACTCCCTCAAATGTTTTGCAGCTGAGATGCGAGCCTCTGAGAAGCTGACCGATGAATTATATGGATCTCTATCCAAAATGAACGTCAATCCCAGAACTGCGCACCATATGGCCAGATCAATCAAGTTATACTTCCATTTGCTAGAAGAGGAAGCAAAGCTTTCACTTTAATGATTAGCTGCCAGCCCTCCGCCGGTTTCTCCGCTGGTACATACTAGATTGCTTCTCCGCTAGTACATACTAGATTACCTCAATCTGACAGCTGAGAAGCTCGGACACACTTATCCGGTTGCACTATACCAAGCTCCACCCAGAAAAACAGACTTATAACCCGCTCCGTCTCTCTAATGTCCCCAAGCAACTATCACCCACCTTGCTCGAACACTTATGCATGCCCAGACAAATCAGAATCATATGCGAGGATACTCTCTATGAGATCGTTCCTAGAGCGCGAGAGGGGCTGCCCCTCCCCCCAACTGAGACATCTAACCAGCTACTGGCTGGTATACTTGCTCGTACCCAGAGGGACGATAAGGTTACCCTTTGTAACTTCGTGGAGATGAACAGCCACTCTCACCAACACGTAATCCCGACAGACGCTTATAAAATCACGAAGTTTTACATGGAGTATCAGAAGAAGATTACTGACTCTGTCCGCAAGTTAACTAAATTAAAGAGCTTGCAGCTCTGGGAAGATCGTCCGAGCGTCATCAAGGTTGCCCAGCTTGAGGATGTAATTAAGCGAATAATTTATTTATTCCTTAATCCGGCGAAAGCCGGACTTGTAGCCAGCATCGATCAATATCCTGGCCTAAGCTCATGGCAGGCATTTAAAACGTGCGAGCCCTCCGTTGATGCAAAATATATCACCAAAGCCCACTGGACCCCCGCATCTGCGCTTGAAACCTTACCAGATGGAAACAAACTCTCCCCGTTTCAAGACCAAGTAATGGCTAAACGCCTAAGAGAAAAGAAATGTACTATTGAATACGACCTAGTTATTCAACCCTTGGCGTGGTTAAAAATCTACGGTATTACCAATCCTAGAGAGGTAGAGGCTATAAGACAGCGAATCATCACCGCCGTGTATGCGGAGGAGTCGGCCCTGGCTAAACAACGTGAAGATAAGGGCCTATCAGCTATTGGAGCTGAAAAACTAAAGAGACAGCAATACCTTAGACCTCATACGCCCAAGAAAAAAGAGCGCCGTATATTCGTTATCTGCGCCGACAATGAGCTGCGCCCAAAAATAATTGCCGATCATAAGGAGACTGCCCGTAAACATAAAAAATGTTCAGAAAACCTCCGAAATGGAATTCCTCAAGAGTGGCCGCCAGGAACTTTTATTCCTTGGCGGCCGCCTGCGACATTCAGTCCTGCCGGTGGCGGCTAGGTACCATAGGACTTATCCCAAAAGCGACTTACTACCTCAACACTCTCGCGGGACAATAGGCCAAGCGAGCACATCGACGCGGAATTGCGAACACAGGCGAAAATGTCAGTGTATATTGCCTTTGTTTAGCTTTTACCGTCAGTGGACCAAAGTGGAGCCAGAAATGGACCTGGTCACCGCGTCTATTAATAATTCGTGCTTTATTTGGGTCCCTCTGCGGGAAACGATCTCCCTAATTGCATGTCTCCGGCCGTCATAATTAGATGAAGGGCGCCCGACTTCTCACTGGTACAGTGTACCAGAATTTACATCGGTGCGGGTGTTAGGTCTGCATCAGACTCGTACAATAAAAACGGCGGCTTCTGCGGACCCCGAAGCGTATTCGCATTCCGCGGCTGACTTAACTCGCCCCTATCGATTAAGAGTTTCTCACAAGCCTCTCTTTTCACCTTGGGATTCTTCCTACACTCATACAGGAGCCTTGTTCGCTGCCCTATGAAATCGCGCTCCATGTATTCCTTCAGATAGGCTCCAACGCTAGCGCAGGCAAGCACCACCAAAAGCGTAGTGATTCCCCAGACAAGCCCCTGCCTCGAGTCCAAATACTCTCGCACATTCTGCCGTACACTGTACCTTGCCGGCTCACTCTTAGCGGCTGGCTTCTTCTGCATATATCTTCCCGACAGCCATAGTTGACATATTAGCTACGGCGACCAACAAACCCTGCACCATGATTATACTACTCACTTTTTAAGCGGACTATAGCCAATCGCTAAAGCCCCTTACGAAAAATCACCCCCCTGAGTCCTAACCAAAATCAAGAAAGTGAAGTGTTGTCGAATTAGCCAGTTAGACTTATCTTAGAGCACCAGGAACCGTTTATTTCGGCCATCTCGATATCGCATATAAAAAACAGGGTTACTCTATGGACCAATCTCAGCAAATGACCGCCGGCCATATCTTCGAAAATATCAAACGAGAGCTGCGCAGAAGAGTCATCGGACAGGATCGCCTAGTCGATCGACTGCTTGTAGCTCTACTTGCCGATGGCCATATCCTACTCGAGGGAGTTCCCGGATTAGCTAAGACCCGCACCCTGCTTGCTCTGACGCAGGTAATAGACGCTCAGATGTCTCGTATCCAATTTACTCCGGATATCCTACCGTCTGACGTCGTGGGAACCGAAGTTTACCGACCTCAAAGTGGTGATTTCGTCATCCGCAAGGGTCCAGTTTTTACCAATCTCCTACTAGCGGACGAAATCAATCGGGCCCCCGCCAAGGTCCAGTCTGCCCTACTCCAAGCGATGCAGGAGCGCGAGGTAACTATTGGCGAGCAGACCTTCAAACTTCCGAATCCTTTTCTCGTCCTAGCTACTCAGAATCCACTCGAGCAAGAGGGTACGTACGCTCTACCAGAGGCGCAGGTCGATCGCTTCCTTATGAAGGTTATAATCGATTATCCATCTTTCGATGAGGAGGTAGGAATAGTCGACCTAGCGGCGAAAGAATCCCACTCGCCACCTCCCTTAGAGCGCGTTATTCCCCTCTCCGCTTTGAGTTCGCTTAAGACACAGTGCCAGCAGGTATACTCAGACCCCAAGGTTGATAGGTACATCGTCTCGCTTATTCATGCCACACGAGCCGCCGACTCGTACGGCTTAAAGGGCTTAGTCGAATGGGGAGCTTCCCCTCGCGCTAGTATTGCTCTGAAGGTCTGCGCGCGAGCTCACGCTTTTCTAAAGGGTAAGACCTTTGTGACGCCCGACGACGTTAAAGAGATAGCTCCTGATGTGCTGAGACATAGAGTACTAGTAACATTTGAGGCTGAAGCGCGCGGGATCAACAGTGATGAGGTTGTCAAAACACTTCTGGCATCCGTAGCGGTGCCGTAACTTACCACCCAAAGATCATCTCATGCAGCAACCTTCATTTGCGCTACCAGCAGAATTACGCCGAATCCAACTTAGGTCTAGAAAGTTGGTTACTGGAGACCTGCTTGGGCAGTATCGCTCGGCATTTCGCGGGTCTGGTCTCATATTCTCCGACCTGAGAGAATATCAACCAGGAGATGATATTAAGCATATTCACTGGAAAGCTACAGCCAGAACCGGAACTGTATTCGTTAAATCATACGAGGAAGACAGACAGCTTCGAGTAATGCTCGCTGTAGACACTAGCTCCTCAATGCGAGCGGCGATCGGGCAGCAGTCTTTCTCAAAAGCACTTGAGTTCTGCGCGTTAATCGGATCCTTCACTCAGCGGGGAAACGATCTCCTCGGACTACAACTCTTCGCCGATAAGCCCGGAATTTTCTTGCCACCCAAGTCTGGGTCCAAGAGCTTTAGCCGGATTCTATCAAGCCTCAGCGAAGAATATCCGCAATCGGCGCCATCCACGGACACCGCCGCGGCTCTCGATCACATCTCCGTTACGGTAAAGAAGCCGAGTATTGTATTCGTTGTCTCTGACTTTGAGTGCGCTGATTTCTCCGATGCGCTGAGAAGACTCGGCACAAGGCATGATGTTATATTGGCGCAGATTCAGCCATCTCTAGAGAACCTGCCGCGCGCTGGATTAGTGACATTTCGGGACGCTGAGTCAGGAGAGGTCTGCTGCGTTGATACAAGTAGCAAGGCAGTTCAGCGGGCCTGGGGCAAAGCTCTAGAACTGCGGCGTTCAGTCACAAGGGAGATCGCCAAACAGTCAGGAGCGGATCACTTCGTTATTACCGACAGCGCCTCACGGCCGCTTATTCAACTTATGAAAGAGAGGGTAAAGAGGATCTCAAGATAGATATGGAGACACCTATCCCAACCCCTTTTGATATAATAGAGCCGGGGCCCGGAGCACTCGTACCAACCGGCATGGCTTGGATCCTCCTCTTATCCGTATCAATACTCATAGCCTCTGTCTCTCTCCTCAGGTCTCGAAAACCGGGACCCGCAAAGATATATCGCGCTCTTGAAAAATTATTATCTGAAATTAAACAGGCGACTGACAGCCTTTCCCGTCAAGGAGGTCTTGAGCGGATTATCCGATTAGCCAAACGAATCATCTCCCCATACCTTGAGACGGAGGCCGCGAGCCTAACATCGACCGAACTAAGGCACCTATCCGAATCATATAAGGCCAAACATCAAGAAGCGACCGATGCTATCGCGGCGGGGCTTACCGCGCTGGCGGATCTGGAAGACTTAGCGTACGCCCCAAATAGCTCAAATGACCAGCCAGACAAGCGAAGAGAGCTAGTAGCCGCGTTAATCAGCCGATTGGAATCGCTCGTTCGGGGGGTGAAGCCGATATGACGTTTGCTCTACCCGCCGCCTTCGTGCTTCCACTCATTTACTTCATCCTTCGCCTAATTGGCCGCCAAGGCGCGCAGATGAACGTATCCACACCTAGCGCGTCCCTATTAAAGAGCCTACCTGTCAGCTGGCGCCTGCGTCTTCGGGCTCCGGTCTTAATAGCTCTTGAGTTAGCTACAATCGCTACTCTTACAGTGGCCGCAGCGCGCCCGCAGCGCGTAACGATAATTGAGCAACCGAGCCTCGCCAGAAATATCATGCTCGTTATCGATACTTCAAACAGCATGTCGGGGGAGGACTTTCCAACTAAGTTTGGTGCGACATCCCGAATGGAGGGTGTTAAAACCGTGGTCGCTGAGTACGTGCGAACTAGGCGCGGGGATCGCGTCGGACTAGTTGTGTTTGGAAACACCTCGTATCTTCAGAGCCCATTAACTAACGACACCCTCTTGGTTGAAAAGTTAGTAGAACAGCTACAGCCTCGAATGGCCGGAGACGGGACGGCGATTGGTGATGGCCTGGGACTGGCTCTCAAGAGACTGCGGGATGTGGAAGCTCGCTCAAAGGCGATAATTCTCATGACCGATGGCGTTAATACCGCCGGACAGGTCAGCCCCCTAAAGGCCGCGCAGATCGCGAAGGACCTAGGGATTCAGATCCACACTATTGGTATAGGAACCGGAACCGTAACCCTAAGCCAGGATCCTTTTGGTGGACTTCTAGGGGCCCCGGCGGGGCCAAAAGCTGAATTTGATGAGGCTACCCTGAAGGAGATCGCCAAGATGACCGGTGGCGTATATTTTAATGCTACCTCGCTAGAAGGTTTTAAAGATGTCTACCGCCAGATCGATGAATTGAACCAAACCGAAACCCAGCAACCTCAGCAGCCCATTATTCATGAGCTTTTCACACCTTGGTGTTGCGCGGCATTAATCACCCTGTGCGCCTCGATCTTATTGCAGGCCACAGTCTTTCGGAGGATCCCATAATGATCTCGAACGAATACGGCGTGATTACCCCAGTTAACTCCATCTTCGCCCTCCTGCTTCTTGTAGCGATAGTGTTCGAGGCGCGTGGAGCGAAGCTAAGAGCCGCCGCCGCCAAGATATTTGGGGTGACTCTCGCTGGCTCTCGACTAGCGCGAACGATAGTGACTATGGCTTGTGGCACTCTCTTGGTCTTTGCCTTAGTGAGACCGTTTTGGGGCTACGAGGACATTAAAACTGAGAGCCATGGATCTGATGTAATATTCTTAGTTGATATTAGCCGCAGCATGTACGCGCAGGACCTTCCACCATCACGCATTGAGATTACAAAACGAAAAATTAAGGATCTGATTCAGGCCTTAACTGAGAATGGAACCGCTGCAAGATTTGGAATTACAGTTTTCGCTGGTGACGGATACACTGTCTGTCCAGTTACCACAGATCGCGGCGTTCTCAAGCAGTTCATCGACGTCATCTCCCCGGATTTAGTTAGTAGCTTAGGATCTAATCTAAAGGCCGGAATAAACGCCGCTCTAGGTCGCGTTGATGAAGCTACTGCAAAATCGTCTCGAATAATACTCTTCTCTGATGGCGAGGACAATTTCCTCAACGAGACTCCACTGGTGAATGAAATCAAAACAAAAGGAGTCAGACTAGACGTACTGGGCGTCGGAACTCTAGAAGGATCCAGCATTATTCTTCCAAACGGCTCCTCGGTAGTAGATAGCTCACGTCGACCGGTGACAAGTGTGCTGAACGAGGCTCCGTTACAAGCCCTAGCATCCGCAGGTGGTGGAGTCTATACCAGAGCCACTCTAGATGACTCTGATGTCGCCAAGCTTGCGCGCCCCGGCGGATCGCTTAATCTCTCAGCTTCTAAAAACCAAAGTGAGATAAGATCATATCGGGAATTTGGACCTTGGCTAGCTCTAGCGGCGCTGGCGCTGATCTCACTTTCAGCCTTAAACAAGAGAGCCAACCCGTTTTTGGTCCTGCTTCTTGCCCCCTCCCTATACCTCTTTAGTGTACGAAACGCTCACGCGACGCCAACGCCAGATCCAAATCAAAATGGGATCGCGTTCTTTCAATCCCCGTTTAGCTCGTATCAGAGTGGAGACTACGCTAAGGCGATCGAGGAGTATTCAACCGCGCTTAAAAAGGCACCTGGCGATCGCTCCCTAATGTTTGGACTCGCTAGCTCTCTTTACAAATCCGGAAAATTACAGGAGAGCGAACAGATCTTCAAGAAATTGGCGGATTCGGCCCAGAGTGGGCGTGAATTCTTTGAGAGTCGTTACAATCACGGGAACTCCTTGCTTGCCCTTAAACGCTATCAGGACGCCATGGACGCGTATTGGAGCGCGCTAGACGTAAAACCTGATGATGCCGCTGCTAGACACAATCTGAGTATCGCCAGGGCTCTCTTGGAGGCACAACAAAGAGCCACCCCTACTCCCACCCCAACCCCAAGTCAAAAACCGAGTCCAGATGCCACTCCATCACCAAACCCGGAAAACTCTCCCACACCCAATCAAGATCAATCTGACGAGAAGAGAGAGGGTTCTCCATCCCCAAATCCAGAGCAGAGCAACTCGCCTAATCCTAGCCCTGAGGCTCAAAGTTCACCAACGGCGGCGGCCTCTTCCTCGCCATCCGATCCGAGCAGTACACCTCAATCTAGCCAGGAGAGATCGACAACTCCCGGCTCGACACCAACTGCATCAGAGCAGGAATCCCCCGTTCCCCAACCCCAGGATACACCTGAGGAGCGGCTAAAAGAGTCGGTAGACCCGAGCTCTCAGGAGCTAGACAATCCAAACGCGACATCATTACCGGAAACTAATCAGGCTGTACCAGAGGCGCAAGCGTGGCTAGAATCCCTCCCTGACTCACCACTGTTAATCAGGAGGCACCACGGCGTTCCAAATCAAGGAAATCAGACATGGTAGTTGCTACACCTCAAAATCCATTCGGAGACAGATCCTCTTTAAATCGGAGGATCTTGTCAGCGATAATTTGCGTCATCTGTTTTTTAATCAGCACAAGCGGCTCGATAGCTCAGAGCACGCTCCGCTCTGAGATAACCCCTAACTCAGGTCACATAGACGACCTCTTTATATTTACCGTTACCTACGAGGGGCAGCAGGAGCGTATAGCTCCGCAGATATCTGCCGGCGGAGATTTTCAAGTACAGCTTCTAGGCCCTAAAAGCTCAATATCAATTATCAACGGGCAGGTGTTTGTACGTCAGCAATTTGTTTATCAACTCACACCAAAGCGTGAAGGCACCTTGAAGACCCCAGAGGTTCAAGCAACTGTTGCCGGACAGACTCTTTCCGCGGCGCCGATTGCCGTAACTATTAAGAGCGGCGGCGCCGGGAGCGCGCCTTCTGGATCTCAAGGCACGCAACCTGATCAGATCTTTATGAAACAATCAGCCGAGCCGACATCGGCTTTCGTCGGTCAACAGATAGTTAACGCCATAACCGTCTACACGCGGATTAATTTACGTGGGGTTCGTATCGAGGACGATGCCGCCGATGGATTCTGGCAGGAGACCATCTCAGACGGGAACAATGCCCAGAGGACCGTTAACGGCGTCGAGTACGGATCGGCCCAGATATTAAGAGCGATCTTTGCCCTCAAGGCAGGGGAACTCAAGATCCCAGCTCGTGAGGCATTAGTTCAAGTACCTGTAACTAAGAAGAGCGACCCACTCGGCTCCTTTGACCCTTTTAGCGATGATTTTTTTCAGAACTTCTTTCAAAGGACCGTTATTCAAGAGAAGAAGCTCACCTCCAATGAACTTACCGTCTCGATCAAGCCCCTACCTCCGATGCCACCTGAGTTGATGAGATTTTCAAGTGGCCTAACGATCGTCGGAGATACCAGTATCTCAGCGGTCTACTCAGATACTCCGATAAAAGTTGGTGAAACAAAAAACGTATCGATCGTTATTACCAGCTCAGGACACCTAAACCCGCTTAAGTCTCTTCCTCTTAAAGCACCGCCAGGTGTTAAGATCTACGATGGTCAGACGAAAGTTAAGCACGATCCAGCCACTGGACGATTGACCACCGAGAAAACCTTCACCTACTCCGTTGTCCCCATGCAACCTGGTGTTTTGCGGGTTCCTGGCGTAAGCATCTCGTATTTTGATCCGGAAAGTACTAGCTATAAATTAGCGACATCCGCTGATATCTCTCTGGTCGTATCGGGGGCTCCAGCAAATAAACAGCTCTCAGGCTCAGGAGACGTTGATGTTAGCCAGCAACCAGTCGATTCACCCGATTCGATCGGCGAGGCTCCATCCGAACCAGCTGGTTCTCGTCTCCCATACCTTGATAAAACCACATGGGAATCCCTCAATGAACGGGTAAGCTTACCGCTAGCTCTATTGGTTCTCGCGGCTGCCGTTTTTGGAGTTGGCGTATTCTGGCTTTGGAGCAAGGGCGCCAGAAGTCTCGGCCCTCGTCATCAGTCTACTAAATTCATACTGCGCGCCCAAGATCTCGACCAGCTTGAGGGCGGTATACGCAGCTGGGCTCACAGCCGAATGGAAGGATTGCGACCGAATCCAACCTTCGATGAAATACGTTCGGCGATTCGAAATTCAGGAGCGGACAAAAGCTCCGCCATTTCTCTGGTCGCTATTCTTGACGAGATTGAGATATCACGATACGGCAAGGCCACAGGCCGTGATCTAGCGACTCTGAAAAAAGAACTGGTAGAGGCACTGCGCCGGTTTTAGATTTATGGCCAGCTTTGACACATGGAGATTAGCCGGCTTCCTAGGAATTTTCGGACTGCTGGCGATGTATTTCGGCGCGCCGGTTGGCAGCCGCGAAAGCACTCCCCACCCGAACCAGCCTCTAACTTTACCGACCAGTTCAAGCTCTGCCATGAAACTGGGAGATATTTAGTGTATTGCGGTAAGCCGTAGCCGAAAGGTGACATCCTCCCTCCATAATGTGTATTATGAGCCGGTAAGTTTGTGAGATAGACTATGCCTATTCAAGCCGATACCCTCGAAGAAACCCTAAATCTAATGCGCAAGAAGCTCTCTAAGGTCGTGCCTGAGGTTGAGTTACGCATCAAGGCAGAGCTTGTGTATGAGATAAACCGCCTTAAAAAAGAGCGCGGGGCCCTGATACTCGGCCATAACTACATGGAGCCAGCTCTATTTCACACCGTACCAGACATCGTCGGAGACTCTCTTGAGCTATCTCGCAAAGCAGCAGAAACAACATGTGACCCGATTATATTTTGCGGAGTACGCTTTATGGCCGAGACCGCAAAGATTTTGAACCCAAAGAGGACTGTCCTTCTTCCGGCTAAGGTCGCCGGATGCTCGCTAGCTTCGAGCATAACGGCGGCTGACGTGCGCGCCTTAAAGCAACGCTTCCCTGGTGTTCCAGTTGTGTCTTACATAAATACCTACGCCGATGTTAAAGCCGAGTCGGATATTATCTGCACATCGGGAAATGCTGTCAGGGTAGTTAATTCACTTAACTCAGATAAGGTAATCTTCCTACCTGACCAATTTTTAGCGGCGAATGTAGCTCGCGAGAGTGGCAAGCAGATCCTCTTTCCAAAATCCAATGAAAACGTTGATGGCTCAAATGTAATGATCGGTTGGCGTGGGGCTTGCGAGGTACACGAGAGATTTACAGTACAAGATATAACTAACATCCGTTCGCAGTTCCCGGGAGTGGCAGTCTTAGCCCATCCAGAATGCCCTCCTGATGTTGTTGACGCGTCAGATTACTCACAGAGCACATCGAGGATGGTTGAGTTTGTAAAGAACTCCGACGCCCCTCATTTCCTCTTACTTACCGAATGCAGCATGGCTGATAACATTATAGCGGAAAACCCGACCAAAGATGTTCTTAGACTTTGCAGCATAAGATGCCCGCACATGAACGAGATAACGTTGGAGGATACGCTTAACGCTCTAAGAAACAACGAGCAGGAGATTCATGTACCAGAAGAGATCGCCTCGAGAGCCCGTGTGGCGCTAGAGAGGATGTTATCTGTTTAGATTTGGCTTACGGTAGTTCCATGATGTTTGGCAAGACACATCTGCATCACTCGACTCAACACAACGCTAGCAGTCTTGAGGAACTGAGGATAAATGTCGTAAGCGACTTACACCACTGTAGTGATAATGCAATCAGCCCTCAATCATCAGTTATGGTCGAGATATCAAGTTAATGAGCCTGCAATGAGCGAGATTATGACAAAATTACTCCTCTCCTTTTTTATCTCAGCAACACTATTCGCGCTCTCAATCTCTCTCGCTAAATCTGAAAATGCGGCACCCTCCAAACAAATCAAGGTCGGCGTCTCCACGGCCCTGACCGGAGACGCCGCCGCTTTCGGACTCGATATCAAGAATGCGCTAACGTTAATGAACGACCTCAACTCCGCTCGAAAGTACGAGCTTATATTTGAAGACGAGCAGTGCGACAACCGGGCCGCCGTAGCGGCGGCCAAGAGCCTGATCCACATCCATAAGGTCCGCTACGCGCTTGGCTTCCCTTGCAATAGCACACTTCTGGCTACCGCGGGACTCTACAGCTCAGCCGGAGTTTTTATGGTCACATCCACCTCTACAGGTGATGTTAGCGATGTAGGACCCGGAATATTTCGCCTTTTCCCATCTGACGTGGGGGGTGCTGAAAGGCTATTTAGCTATCTCGCGCCTCGTCATAAACGAATCGGAATCCTAACCGAACAGAACGAGTATCCAGTAATGATGGAGCGAAGTATCCGACTTGCTAATCAACGCGCTAACAACCCCATCGAATTCGTTTCAGATGAATTCATCCACGGCGATACAGATCTTAAAACCACTCTCTTAAGGTTAATTAACAAAAAGCCAGAGGGGATCTTTATTAATGTTAATACAGATGATTCTTTTATATCAGCCGTAAAGCAAATAAAGGCCTCCCACTTCAACGGAGCTCTTTACGCCGTTTATCTACCAGCCTCTTCAGTGGCCAGGCAGGCCCTCGGCAAAAGCCTAAATGGTTTCATCTTCTCGAACTTGCCACTTGTCGATAACCTAGTAACAGAGAGCGGCAAAGGAATACTAAAAGAATTTCGTCAGCGCTATGGGGAGCCACGTTCTGGATTTCCAGTAGCTGCCGTTAGCTTTGAAGCTTACCGAATATTTGATCTAGCTATTAACAGCGGCATGGACCCATCTGAATACCTCAAAAACCGCGAATTCAATGATGGCTTCCTTCCAAGCTACACCTTTGACCGACACGGCGCTGTCCGTGGCATAAACTTCGAGATGCAAACTATTCTAAATGATCAAGTCTCGGTCTTGAAAGACTAGCCCCTACTCTCGACACCGCGGCAACAATCGCCGCAACTCAGCCATTACCTGAGCAGCCTGGCGACATACGTAGGAGGTTCCTGGTGCATCATTCTCACAAGCCAAGCCTGAGAGCGACATAATTTTCAAGTCAGCCCTCAATGAAGCCTCTATATCGCCTCTTGGCTCGTGATCCGCTATAAGCCCGCACACTAAGTTATTCAGACGTAGCAGGCGCTCCTGATGGCCACCTGTCACGCCAGTCCATTCAGCAGAATCACGTCGCTTGCTCGTGCTGTGCAGTAAATCAGATGCCAGACTCATAACAAACACCCCGAATTAGCAGCCAAACTACGGCTGTAGAGAGGATTTATTCCCCCTAGGGACTATTGTTCGGCCCGTTTAACATCTCTTATTAGCTTCTGTGCCTAAAAGCGGTCCCTTGTTAGGCCAAGAAGCATCTAACTCCCACTAATAATTCCGGATTTACACGGAGGCGAGCGCCGGCGATAATGTGACCCTGGCGCGCTAACTAATTTTTGGATTAGAGATGCGATTCCGTCCTATAATCAATGAATTAGTTTTCAACGACATTGGATATAAAGGCGACCTGTTTTTTTTATGCGCGTAGTTTGTATTCACATACCCAAACAAGCCGTAGACCCTGGGCAAGCTCTGTACATGACTAAGTGGGATATGGTGAATCCAAAATTTTTTGAGCAACAGCTCGAAGAGCTCTCCGAAAGTATTTGGGAGCCATTTTCACTCGAAATGTTTCTTAGTGGCCGAACGATTTACTTCTGCATGGCGGGTGGCGATGAGATAATCGACGTTCTGATCACAGGAATCTACTCGTGGCTCGGTGATAGCCAGGTTCTCGACATTGAGGATTACACCGAGAAGATCCCAAAAAACTCTATCATATACAGCTCTGAACTTTGGCTAGAAAGAAGCGAAGTTTATCCGATTCAGGACTGGAAGGTGATCAAAGGCGGCTCGATGGTCCCGATTCTTATGCCTCTTCAACAGATCCCAGACAGCGATTCAGCTCTGGTTCAACTGATAGTGCGACCAATCAGGGATTCAGTTTGGTCACAGCTCGATCTAAAGCGCGAGAGGGTCAACGCTAGATTTCGTGACGCCCTTTATCTGCGCAAGTACCTAAAGAAGGACCTATCACTCAACGTCGCGGAGCTAGTTGATATAAAATGTGCGTCGCGTCTATTCCATACGAGTTATCGTGTTGCCGCGTTTACGACACCTGACTCCAAGCTCAGCGCCCACGACGAAAAGATGGCACGTGACCGGATATCTAGTCATGTAAAAACCGTTGCCGATGCGATAAAAGCCTTCGGATTAATTGACTACAACCGGTTCACTACTGGACCACTGGAATCCGGAGAGTCGGTTATTAGGAAGATTCAGCAACGTCGATTTAACAAGAGATTTCGTCTTTCAGCAAGGGAGCTCGTGACTCTTTATCACCCACCAACCTTAGGCGATCTAGCCGCCACTGCCCAGGTTTTGTCGAAAAAAGCGCCGCCACCCCCAGATCTCCCAACTACTCGCAAGGACAACCACGTGGGTGATTTCGCGCATTCTAACTATCGAGACCAAGAGGTATCTTTTGGACTCCAAAGAACTGACAGAAGACGACATCTCTACATATTGGGAAAATCCGGGACTGGGAAGTCATGTCTCCTTCAGTTACTCATCCGTGACGATATGGAGAAAGGATACGGCTGCGCGGTTCTCGATCCTCACGGTGATCTAATTGATGACCTCATTCGTTTAATTCCGAAACATCGCCGAGATGATGTAGTGATATTCGATCCGAGCAACCCAAACTTCGCGCCTCGGTTCAATCCCATGGCTCCAGTCCGTCCAGAGCTGAAGCTGCGTGTCGCTATGAGCTTCATCGATTCTTTCAAGCGTACATTTGGTAACGACTGGTCAGAAGGAATGGACCATGTTCTGAGGTACGCGATTCTTGGCCTATTAACTATTCCAGGATGCAATCTATCCTCTCTGAGGAGGATGCTTTCTGACGACCGCTTCAGGGGAGAGGTGGTGCGCCAGGCGAGGGACGAGTCGGTTAAGAGATTTTGGCTTAGGGAATTTACCGCTAGACGAAAGGAGTTTGAGGAGGGTCCGATTTCGCGGTTGTTGAATAGACTCGACGAACTATTAGCGACTGAAACAATGCGCGAGATCCTTGGGCAGCCAGACAATATGTTTAACTTCCGCGAGTTTATGGACAACCGGAAGATCGTACTCCTAAAGATATCCAAGGGAATACTAGGATCTGAGAACGCCTCTCTTTTAGGTTCGATGTTAGTGTGGAAGATCTACGAGGCAGCTATGTCTCGAGCTGACATTCCCGCCGAGAATCGCCAGGATTTTTATTTCTACGTAGACGAGTTTCAGAACTTCGCCACCGATTCGTTTGGCGAGATATTGAGCGAGGCACGCAAATACAACCTTAGCCTCACATTCGCCAATCAATACTTAAATCAACTACCACCACAGATCCGTAAAACGATCTTTGGAAATGTAGCCAATTTTCTCTCTTTCCGAATCGGCGCCGAGGATGCCGCTAGCGTCGCGGCGGAGTTCTCTCCTGTGTTCTCGGACGGCGATCTAGTCAATTTAGCCATCCGAGATTTTTATCTAAAGATGAGCATCAATGGCCAGGTGCAGCCGCCATTTTCAGGTCGCACCCTAGATCTGGTTTATCCATCTGAGAGTAAGGAATCCGCGGACGCCGCCATTGAGGAGGCATTCAGGAAGTACTGCTCTCCAATAGGCGACGTCTCCCGGAAGAGATCCGTGTCATAAAGCCGCGCCGCAGATGCGGGAAGATACTTGCGGTCCGGCTTAATAAGTTATTAACTTACTGTAACAAATAGAAGATGCGAGGGTAGCTCCCCTCCTCCTTATCCGGCTAGTGCGCCGGTTAAACCCGGTACGTGGGCCCATATGAGTGACTCAGCTCCTTTATCCCCTGAATTAAATCAACGGATCTTCGAGTTTGGCTCGGGAGTATTTCGAGACCTAGAGGACTATCAGCTATCCCCTTTAGAGATCCGTTACTGGAACAACTTGATGATGCAATGGTCGATGTCGCGACCTGACTTTAAGGTGAATCTCTTTCGCTTAGTTGACGTTCTGCCAACTCTGACAACTCCGGAGGCGATTAGGGAACATGTGCGACTTTACCTGACAGAACCAGCAAATAAGATCCATCCCGCTCTTGGATGGATCATCGGATGGGCCAACAATCGAGTCGGCGGGTGGTGCGCAGCCAATGCGGTAAAGCTTGGAGTTCACCAGATGGCGAACCTCCTTATCGCTGGTCAAACACCCCAAAAAGCATTACCAGTTCTGAGGAATTTAAGAAGGCGCGGATTCTCCTTCACCGTTGATCTCTTGGGAGAGTTCTGTGTATGCGAGAGCGAGGCGCTCGATTATCAGCGGCGTTACATGGAGGCCCTTGAGACATTCGGGCAGGCTCTCCCAAACTCCCCAGAGGGACGGGCCCTTATGAGCGGCCATCCAGGCGAGGCCAGCCCAGTATGCATCTCAGTAAAACTAACCGCGCTATATTCTCAAACCGGATCTTTGAATTTTGAACGTAGCGTCGCGGTTCTCTCAGAGAGACTCGGCGAGATAGTCCGCAAGGCGAAAACCCTTGGCGCGTTAATCTATGTGGACGCTGAGGATTGCGGCAACAACCCGATCATCTACGAAACGTTCAAGCGAGTCTTTAGCTCGAGCGAATTTGCTGATTTCCCGTATCCGGGTATCGTTATACAGGCTTACGCGCGCGACTCGGCTACTGTAGTCGAGGATATGCTTAACTTCGCCCGCTCGCGTGGCCGTCCGATATCCGTCAGACTCGTTAAAGGAGCATATTGGGATTACGAACGTGTCATCAGCTCGCAAAACCACTGGGATTTTCCACTATTTGATGAAAAGAGGCTCTCCGATGTTTCATACGAGAGACTAACACGCATACTTCTAGACAACACTGACATCTGCTTGCCAGCGTTCGGCTCTCACAATATCCGCTCCCTGTCGCACGCATGCTGCTACGCGGAGAGTAAGGGCCTAACTCCAAAAGATTTTGAGGTCCAGGTTCTCTACGGAATGGCCGAGCCAATCGCTCAGGCCTTCGCCGATCGTGGGTATCTGACCCGGATGTATGTTCCATTAGGAGAGCTTTTGCCAGGCATGGGATACCTAGTTCGCCGCCTACTCGAGAACACCTCAAATGAGTCGTTCTTGCGACACACGTTCTTTGAGCATTCTGAGGTGGCTAAACTCTTAAAGGATCCTGACCACTCAGGATTATCGCCCCACGAAGGTACATCTGATCTTAGCGATTTAGCATCCCCCTCTAATGTAAAGCTAGGTGATGCTGGAGACGACTCGGTTGTTTTAAATCTAGACTACTAGGGAAGTAATTGAAATTATGAGGACCCCTTATATCTTTAAAAATCACCCTCTATCTGATTTCAGCGTAGCTAACGTTCGAACGGCGCTACAAGACCATCTGCTCTCACTAGAGAGGCAACTATCCGCCAAACCATTTGAGGTAACACCAATAATTAACGGAGCTCCGGAACCTCACGGAAAATTAGTGTCACGAGAGGACCCCAGCGATAAGAACAGAATCATCGCCAATGTGGATTACGCGACCGTAGAGCAGGCGTCCCGTGCGGTCGCGGTCTGCCAGAAAGCTCTCCCTGCTTGGCGCGCTAGAACCTTCGAGGAACGTGCGGCGATAATCGAACGAGCTGGGCATCTTATCCGCGAAAGAGCTGCTTACTTCACCTCTTTAGTGATAAAGGAGGCAGGAAAGCCGTGGCGCGACTCAGACGCTGACATCGCTGAGGCGATCGATTTCTGTGTCTACTACGCCGCCGAAATGCGTCGATTAGGGCCTCCAACCCTCACCGAGCAGGTACTCGGAGAGGAGAATTACTATCTCTATCAACCGCGTGGTGTAGTGGCGGTGATAGCACCGTGGAACTTCCCTTTAGCTATAGCATGTGGAATGGTCGCGGCCGCGTTGGTAACTGGTAACACCGTTGTTTTCAAGCCAGCGGAACAAAGTAGCGCGACAGGTCAAGAAATGACCAAGATCTTTTTTGAAGCCGGAGTGCCGGCCGAATGTCTAGCGTTCCTCCCAGGGCAGGGCGAGGAAGTGGGGCGCGCCCTTGTGGAGAATCCAGCAGTTTCGATGATCGTCTTTACGGGCTCAAGACCTGTTGGGCTTGAGATTATTTCAAGCGCAGCGGCTCATCCTGGCCAACAGGGGATCAAGCGGGTTGTAGCCGAGCTAGGTGGTAAGAACGCCATAATCGTTGACGAGGACGCTGATTTTGATGACGCGATTCGCGGAGTGCTTACATCAGCTTTCGGCTATGCTGGACAGAAGTGTTCGGCGTGTTCAAGGTTGATTATTGTGGGCTCCGCGTATGAACCGTTTTTAGAGCGTCTCGCGGCGGCAACTAAGGACATAATTATCGGCCCATCCAAAGACTCGTCAAGTTTCTTGGGACCCGTGATAGACGAGCAGGCTTACAATCGCATTAACACGGCAATAAACTCCGCGATAGATCTCACAATCCTGGCGCGAGGTTCCTTTTCAGATGATATAGCTAGCAAGGGTTGGTACATAGCTCCAACGGTCTTTAGAGATGTTCCAGACACTCACACTATCTGGCGCGATGAGATCTTCGCTCCTGTTTTAGCGTGCGCTCAAGCCAAATCTTTCGACCATGCGCTAGATATGGCTAATGGATCAGAGTACGCGCTGACAGGCGGAGTTTACACCCGCAACCCAGAACATCTAGCTAGAGCCAAAGAGGATTTCAGGGTGGGAAATCTATATATTAATCGCGGGATCACCGGAGCCCTTGTGTGTCGACAACCGTTTGGTGGATTTAAATTTTCTGGCGTCGGTTCTAAAGCTGGGGGACGAGATTACCTTATTCAGTTTATGGAGCCGCGGGTAGTCACTGAGAATACTATGCGGCGCGGTTTTACGCCGGATCTAAACAGTTAACTTTATGTTCGATTTAATCATAGGCTCTGATGGCCTATTCGCCTACGTCATAGTTCTGGTTGCCCTGCTCGCGGGGTCCGTCGGTATTCCAGCACCGGAAGACCTTACCCTCATCGCCGCCGGGATACTCTGCAGCCTATCCCAGGTGAATATGTGGGTGATGGGGCTGACATGCTATTTGGGGCTTATCATCGGCGATTTAATAATTTACCGAATCGGCTGGATGGCCGGTCCTACTCTTTTTAGAAAGAAGTGGTTTCGAAAGCATATATCAACGAGTCGCCTTCAGGCGATGCGCACCAATCTCCATAAACGCACCATGCTAACGATACTTATAGCGCGGCATCTTTTCTACATCCGAACCGCGACCTTCTTGATGTGTGGGGCGGTTCGCATATCATTGTCCAGATTCCTCGTGATGGACGCCATCGCCGCCCTAATCACAACCCCGCTTATGATGGGGCTAGGATACGTCTTCGCGCATAACTACCAAGTTATCATTAGGTGGATGCGAGATCTCAAATACGTTCTTGTGGGGATCGGACTAATCGCCGCGATATTTATCTATCGTCACTACAAACGAGGAAAAGCCGAAGCTGAATCTGATTTCGCTGATTGCATCGACAACAGTGATGACAATAAAGGAGACACTGTGGAGGGGGCTTAAAACCTAAAACTGCTCTCTCATCTCCTCCTCAAGCCCCTCCATCACACGAACTATTTGGAACTGCGTGCGTGCTCGTTCAAGATTTTGCAAAGGCCTGTGGATCCTAAAATATGGGTCTCCCTGCAGATAATCCGTCAGAAAACGAACCCCTAAAATTAAAGCTAAGTTACGAGGCGCCGTGACGAGTCGCTCACGTTCAGACTGAACCAATGAATCACCTATTTCTGAGAGATATCCCTCACAGATCGCCTTAAAAAGGCTCATATCAAAGACAACTTTCGAAAAATCCTGCTCGTCCTCGGCACAAGGCACAGCTGTATTCCGAACTAGATCACCAAAGTCATAAACTACGGTTCCTGCCATACAGGTATCTAAATCAAGGAGGCAGATCGCGCGCTTTCCAGAAGCATCAAACAAGACGTTATTAAGCTTCATATCGTTGTGAGCCACCCTGCAAGGCAAGGTCTTATCGCGTACCGCTGTGATTAGAGACCCGCCGAAATCACTCCGTGTTCCGGCGAAATCTATCTCCTCCCGACAGGTAGCGGCCCTTTTCTTGGAATCGTTTTTAACCGCCTCATAGAAAGCTTTGTAGCGTCTCTGTCCATCTACAAAGTGCGGTATCGTCTCTACAAAAGAGCTCGGATTTAGAACACTTAGAGAACGCTGGAAGCGCCCCAGTATAGCGGCAGCCTGAGCCGCTACTGCCGCTGAGGGACAAACATCATAGGTGACTGTGTCCTCAATAAACTCGAAAGTTCTCCAGAACTCTCCCTGTTCATCTTTTATAAATCCGGCTCCGTCGCGACTTTTAATGACCGTCAAGGTAACCTCGTCCGCGGGCAAAGATCCTCTATACCTAGCCTCCCTGAGTGTATTAGTGACCAGCTCCAGGTTTTCCATCAATCCTGGGATATCAGGAAATATTCGGTGGTTGACCACCTGATGAACGTAACGCCGCCGCCGGCCTTTAATATCCCAAATCCCTACGTACGTTCTGTTGATATGGCCGCGCTTCAGCTCCTCAATAGAGATCAATTCACCGGGAATATCGAAACTCCTTAAGATCTCTACCGGGATGATTCGGGACTGTTCCATTGCTAGTGAGTGAAACTACGCGTTACTTACTCTAACCTCTTCTTTGTTAGAAACTCCCATTCCAGCTACATCCTCTTCGAACAGGGCTCTAACAAACGCGTCAGCGTCGAATCGCAGCAGGTCTTCAACCTTTTCGCCTACCCCGATAAAGAACACAGGTAGGTTCAGCTCCTGAGAGATCGCCACTATGATGCCGCCTTTAGGAGTTCCATCCAGTTTGGTTACCACTATACCAGATACTGGGACAGCTTGATTAAACTCCCTCGCCTGAATAAGCGCGTTCTGCCCACTCACACCATCAAGCACCAGAACTGTCTCGTGTGGTCCATCCGGAAAATGTCTTCGGATAGAGTTGCGCACCCCCTCAAGCTCCTGCATCAAATTCGACTTTGTGTGCAACCGACCCGCTGTATCAATTAAAACAACATCGAATCCGCCGTCTTTAGCGGCTAACATACCATCAAACACGACCGCGCTCGGCTTCGCGTTCTCCGCGCCTCTCACTAAGGTAAAACCAACCCTATTCGACCACTCTGCAAGCTGCTCTACTGCGGCCGCTCGGAAGGTATCAGCCGCTACAGCTATAACCTTCTTCCCTTGAGCCTTGTATTTCGTGGCTAACTTAGCGACCGTTGTGGTCTTGCCGACGCCGTTCACTCCCACCACAAGCACAATCAGGGGTGTCTTCTTTGGCTCGTATATCTCGCGATTAGCCTCGGCGCTAACCAGTCGAGACCTGATTCCATTGATCAGTAAGCTTTTTAGACTCTCCGAACTTAGGCCATCTTTTGAAGCGGCGGCTGTGTCTTTTACCTCTCCTACAAGATCAGCCGCGCACCTAGCTCCCACGTCACTTAAAATTAAGGCTTCCTCAAGATCATCTAGGGTGTCTGTGTCGATAACAGGCTTGCTTGAAAAGAAGCTCCCTAGGCGCTCAAGTAAACCTACCCTGCTTTTTTTTAGTCCCTTTGAGATCGCTGATTCACTGGGCGCTACGGAAGGCCTTACTACCTCAAGTTCTCTCTCAGGAGCTTGAGGAGTTACCTCAACCTGCTTTGCGGCCTCCAGCTCAACCGCTACCTCGGAGGGCTTAGCGGCCTCCTCTATCAAAGCAGGCTCACTCTCAACAACAACTGATTTAGCCAAAGCACGCTGAAGATCCTCGCGCGTCGCTCCCAACTCAGTGTTTAATCGGCTTATCTCAGCTTGACTGGCCCTCAAACTAATTGAGAGTAGCGCCAGGAGCCCAAGCCCTAGGACCACTAAAAACGTGGCGAACTCAACGCTCTCCTCCGGGTTCTGGCCGACATACGAAATTACCGCCTCTGTGTATACCTGCAGCGCTCTTAAAGCATCCTCAAACATCCCGTCCCCTTCAGCCCTGGAAAAAGCCGTCTCTGGCCATTAATACAAAATGATTGCTTACCTACGCGACCTGACGCTCAGCCTCTTGAAGCGATACAGTAAGGATCTTCGATGCGCCAGGTGTTGGCATAGTTACGCCCACCAAAGTATCAGCCGCGGCCATTGAAGCCTTGTTATGGGTAATCATCAGGAACTGAGTTCTGGCGCTCATCTCTTTGATAAATGCGACAAAACGCTGAACATTAGCCTCATCAAGCGGAGCATCAACCTCATCTAATACACAGATCGGGCTCGGACGAACCATAAACATACTAAATACGAGAGCGATCGCGCACAGCGCCTTCTCACCACCTGAAAGCAGGTCAATACTCTTTGGCTTCTTGCCCGGAGGGCGAACCAAGATCTCAACTCCCGACTCGAGCGGATTGGCTGGGTCAACCAATCTAAGCTCAGCAGAGCCTCCTCCAAAAAGCTTCGGCCCAAAGATAGCGAAGTTTGTCCGGATCGCCTCGAAAGTCGCGACGAACCTCTTTGTGCAGGCCTCTGATAATTCCGCTAGGGTCTGAGTTAAGGTCTCACTAGCCTTAACCAGGTCCTCACGCTGCGCCTCTATATCCTGGAGACGCTTACTCTCAGACTCGTGCTGCTCGATTACTCCCGGGTCAACTTCCCCCTCTCGATCGAGCCGAGTTTTAATCGATGTAACACGTTGCTCTAGCTGGTTACGGAGATCATTAGCCATTAGCTCCGCCTTCTCGGCGATCTCTAGTAGCGCCGTAAGGGAATCGCCTCCATATCTCTCCCTAGCTGATGTCTCGGTGCTGTGAAGCTCTCCTTTGATTCGCTCTGTGGTCATCCGCTCACGAACTACCGTGTTGCGTTTCTCCTCATGCTGTCTTCGTTTAGAATCTATATCGCGAAGAAGGCGCCCGAATTCGTCACGCATTCCGCGACGCTTATCCTCGAGCTCCTTGAGCGATGCGGCGATCTCCTGCAACGCACCCTCTAACTCAGAATTGTCCCTCTGGCGGAGTTGCTCGATCTCACCATTAACTGTCGCCACGGCATCTTCAAGTTGCGATATCTGCGACTGGATCTCCTGTTTTTGCGGCTCTATACGCTCCACGTCACCACGGAGTTGAGAGAGCATCTTATTCTCACTTTGAATCCTACCGCGCGCCTCTGACTGCTGATTAGACAACTCGCGCAGCTTCCTCTGAGACTCATGAATAAGTCGTGTTAATTCAGCGTGCCGACGCTCCTTCTCAGATATCGAGAGCAGCACCGCGTCTCGCTCCTGAGCCACCGCGTCATAACGACCTTGATTCTCAGAGATCGTCTTAATAGCCTCATCAACCTTGCTCTTAATCTGGATGATTCCGCCATCGTGACGGAGGCTATAGAAGCTCCATACAGAGAGCAGATCTCCGCTCTCTGTTACAACGACTGTGTCCTCATCCGGAGTACCGCTTGAGATCTCGTGGTCGATAAACTTTAGAGCCGAATCCAGATCACTTGCCACCCAAACCTTAGACAGAAGACGGGTAACCAGACCCTTACTCCAAGGAAGCGTTTCTACATGCGCCAAAAGAGGAGTCACACCCGCGAAGTCGCGAGTTGGCAGCTCAACTGAGCTTTCTGGAATGGCGGCGAAAAGCCCGATCCCGAGACCACGCTTATTCGATGGATCCGCCTTCAAGACCAACTCCTGAAACGAACGTGCCACCTTAGAAACCTCGTCAACCACTAGGAATGTAGCGCGCTCAGCTAACACCGACTGCAGAGCCTTCGAATAGCGATCTTGAACCTTGATTCCATCAACCAGAAGTTTGTAGTCGCCACGGATCTCCTGAGGAATCTGCCCCTCTCCACCCAAAGCCCTCTTAAGCTGCGCCAAAGGTGATGCCGCTGTCATTTGAGACTGCAGCGCGTCACGACGACTCTGCGCGGAAACAAGTGTGTCACGCACCTCGCGAACCGCGCGATCGAGCTGTCTCTGCGTATCACGCAGAACTCCCAACTCGGCTGAGATAGAGCGCTGCTCCTCTTCTCCTGAGAGATCTAGGGCTCCTACCTGCTGCTCAAGCTCGTTAGCCCGAGCCTCTAATTTACTTAGGGCGTCGCTTGAATCCTGAGCTCGCTGACAGAGCATTACTCTGCGTTCCTCTAAGCGATTTACCTCGGCATTACGGGCGTTAATCAGCGACTGAATCTCACGAGCTCTAGATTCCTTTTGAGCGATCTCACGATTGCGGCGGCTAAGATCATCTTTAATCGCGTCGTGCCGCTGACGTAGTTGTTCAATCTCTACATCGAACTGCATCGAACGATCACGCGCCTGTTGCTCTTGTTGTTCAACCTCTTGTAGAGCCGCCGCTGCTTGAGCCTCCTCTTGCGCGAAGGTTTCAGCGCGATCTGAGACATCGCGAATGCGCTTGCGTAATCTAGCAAACGTATCTGTAAAGAGCTCCCGCTCGGACGTAGCTAATTCCTCTTTTAGCTCCGCGCGATTCGCGGCACGAGCCGCTTGACGCTTTAGATTAGCTACCTGGCGTGTAACTTCCTTGATTACATCCTCAAGACGAAGAACCTGCCCCTTGGTATCCTCTAACCGTTTAGACACCGCGTTGATGTGCTCTCTGAAACCAGCGATATGCGCGGCTTCCTCAATGACTTGGCGGCGGTCATCGGGCTTCGCTGTGATAATGCGGCCGATCTCACCCTGAGCTATAATCGTATAACCACGAGAAGCTAGCCCCAGGACACGGAATAGCTCCTTGACATCCTTTAAGCGCGCGGGAACCTTATTGATGAAGAACTCAGATTCACCACTGCGATAGAGACGCCGAGTTACCTGAACCTCGCTTACTGATTGCAGCCAGGAATATTTTGATAGCGATGCTTTGATGTCGGACATGAAGGTCTGCGGCGCATCGACTTGGTTCTCATCACTCGACACCTCCGCAGCGTCGACTTGGCTCTCATCACTCGACATCTCCGCAGCGTCGACTTGGCTCTCATCACTCGACACCTCCTCTGCGTCGGATGTAACAGCCTCAGATTTCTCAGATCCCTCAACAACTTCTGCTATCTCAACAACGTCACTATTAACAGGCAGCTGAGGCACTCCTCCCGCAGCGGCGATCATCGCACCTTCCGCGGCTTCATAGTAGGCAAGCAGGTCTGCCAAAAGGTTATCTTTGTCCGCCCTGATAAAGATCGACACCTCGGCCAACCCGAGCGGCCTTAACGATTCAGTTCCGTTAAAAATTACATCCTCAAGTACTCCACCACGAAGCTGAGACGCTCTTGTCTCTCCTAGCACCCAACGCAACGCGTCGATAATATTTGATTTGCCACACCCGTTTGGCCCAACAACGCCGGTGATTCCCGACTCTAAAGGGAGCACGAGGCGCTCCATGAATGACTTGAAACCGAAGACTTCTAACCGTTCAACTCTCATCTTTTATTATGGAACTACAAGACGTTATACGCGCCCTCGCCGCTGGAAGAAGTAGAGACAAACTCCCTAGACGTAAGAACACCCTTTACCTTTAACATTGTTAAAGCAAGAAAGCACTATTTTTCCCGAGAAACCTGGATAGAGTGAGGTCGCAGATCCATCGCTAACTAGGCTTGACACGTAACAGCCACGGCACATTACTGTCCTGTAGACTGTAACAACTCGGCCTAATTTAGTGGATTGCTCCCAACTAATCTGCTTTGGGGCTCTCCCCGCAACCCGCAGGCTCGTCTCCCTCTTTCCCTACGGTGCGCGCCTCACTTCCTTCCTGCGTGTCCACCTCACCTCCAGGGATTACCTGACGAGATAGGTCTTTGATGCAGTTGGAGAGAGTTCCCTTGTGCGGCGCCAGGATGGATATGGAGTAGTCAAAGGCCGACACGTAAGAGAAAACTAACGACACAAGCAAGATATTCAAGCCGATTAACTGATAGGTAACCTTATAGCCCATAAATCCGATCGAGTAATCGTGTAGCAGTAAAGCTAAGATCGCCACCATCTGCAGAAAGCTCTTAACTTTACCACCTGATTTAGCCGCCACCACATTACCATCTTTAGCCGCGTACGCCCGCAAACCCGTCACCCAGAACTCTCGCGCCAAAATCAGAACAACCATCCAACCCGGGACAAAGGAGATACATTGATCATCTCGAACCGCTACCAGCATTACCAAAGCCGCCATGACCAGGATCTTGTCAGCCAGAGGATCAAATAGCTTTCCGAAATCAGTGATCGCCTTGTACCGTCTCGCGATAATTCCATCCGCGTAATCTGTAATAGCGGCGAGTACAAAGATAATTGCCGCTATGTTTAGCGAGGCTCTTGATGGTTCGATCAAAAAAGCTACGAAGACCGGTATTAAAGCCAGTCTAATAAAAGTCAACCAGTTGGGGATTTTTTTGTACCAATCAGCCATTTGCCTGGAGAGTATACTGCTTTTTAAGGCTTAGTACACGCCTTACATACTCTCTAGTCTCCGAATACGGCGGCACACCGTTATACCTATTTACAGGCTCCGACCCGGCGTTATAGGCGGCAACCGCGTGAGCTTCATTGCGAAAGCGTTTCAGTAGTTGGGCGAGATATTTTGTTCCTCCCCATATGTTAGAAGCCGGGGAAAACGAGTTTTTAACGCCGAGCCACCGCGCCGTTGATGGCATAAGCTGCATAAGACCTCGAGCTCCTTTCGGAGACACTGCATACGGATTGAACGCAGACTCGGCGTGTATAACAGCCCGCACGAGAGCTGGATCTACTTCGTGCTCTAAAGAAGCACGATCTATTTCATCAGCGAACATCTCTGGATATAAAGAGCCCTTCCTCCCAATCATAGCTTTAGCGCGTGCTGTTATAGGGAGTCTCAGCGCGGCCCTATTCCCCTGAAAGAGCCGGTCGCCCGATCCCAATCGGATCGCACTACTGGCCCGATAAAAACGGCCCCCAGCTCCTGTTGATGTAAAGATCTCAGCGGCCTGTCCGGCTCCCGGTGGCCTATTTGTAAACCTAATAGCTCCATCGGCCTCCCTAATCACATATATCTTCGCCTCTCCGGCCAATGCCGGACGAGCTAAGATAAACATCGAGGCCCCGATAAATAATGAAATCACGAAATAAAATTGCCCGAGTTTCCTCATCGGCTCTAATCCATAAACCGGTCGCATGCGGCTAATGCTCGCGCATACGAACTGTACAGGAGTTAGGATGCGGAGGCATGAGATAAGGCCTCTCTTTTGGAGACTATGGGGGCTTATAGAGCGACGGTAACTAGCTGAAATAATGAACGCTCGGCAGTTTGCAAACGAGGAAACGCAGTTTGAAACAGCCCAGTGCAGAGAAGGCGGGGGCGGCTTGTATTCGCGCCCCCGCCTATAAAGGGCCTACTGAAGTAGACTGAGTGCGATTCGTGGAGACTGATTGGCTTGAGCAGAGACTGCAGCACCAACCTGCTGGAGAATCGAGAGGCGAGTTAAGTTTGCAGCCTCTTCCGCCACGTCTAGGTCTCTGATGCGTCCTTCTGCCGCCGATAGATTTTCACGGGCTACCGATAAATTACTAATTGTAGACTGAAGTCGTGTCTCCATAACTCCAAGTGACCCTCGCCGCTGAGAAACAGACGAGATGGCATTAGAAACCCCGGTAAGTGCGCTTCTGGCGGCACTCTGAGACTCAGTCGCGGTACTTCCAGAGAGCGAATATATCATCGCCGAGGAGCCCGCGGCAGCTAATCCAATCTGTTGCAAAGTACCCTGAACACCATTAATGGTTAACTGAGAAAGGTCTGTAGTGTCTGTGCCCACCTGCAAGACTACCGCTGCTCCACCTGAAAGTAGCGCCACTCCATTAAAAGTCGTAGCTGTCGCAATGCGCTCAATCTCGGACCCCAAATCATTAAATTCAGATTGAATTACGGACCTCTGAGAAGAGGTATAGAAGCCGTTTGCGGCCTGCTGCGCCAACTCAGACTGCCTCTGCAATATATTCTGAATTTCAGAGAGAGCATTATCAGCTACCGCTACGGCAGATATGCCGTCGTTTGCGTTGCGGAGAGCGACCTGCATTAAGCGGTTTGAATTGGACAGAGAATCTGCAATTGCCAAGCCAACTGCATCCTCTCCAGATCTATTTATGCGCTTTCCAGAGCTTAGCCTCGCGTAAGAATCACTAAGCGCATTTGCCGTCTTTGACAACTCACGATTAACCCGAAGGGCACCCTGATTAATCCCTAAACTAATAGCCATACTTCATTCCTCATTGAACTACACCTAAAACGATCCGCTCCTGCTTGATTAGCCGGACTTCCGTCACAACTACTTTAAGGCGGTCTATTCCTGACTAATTTGCTGAGTGGGTAAAGTTACGAACAACTGAAAACTCACCTAGATGGGCACAGCATTCACATATTTACCACTCGGCGTTTATTACTCCTTCAACCGCCTTAGAGGGTGTTACGGCAGAGAACCATCTTCCCTTGAGAAAACACCTCTAAAAATTTATTTAATGCCGTTTTTTTTCTAACTCACTGCCATATGATGACAAAAAAAGCCGGGAATCACGATTGCCTAGCCAGAGAGGCTAGAAAGAGCATGAATCCCGGCGCTAACTAACGCACTTAGCCCGAAGCTAAGGCTATCTTGGTACCATTTACTGCAGTAACTGCACCGCCAATAGCGGCGACTGATTAGCCTGGGACAGGACGGACGCGCCAGCCTGTTGCAGGATCTTCAACCGCGTCAGCTCAGCAGCCTCTGACGCGATATCCGCATCAGTAATACGAGACTCTGCCGCGATACTGTTCTCCCGAGTAACCGAGAGGTTCTGTACTGCGCTACCTAGTCTTGACTCCACAGTACCTAAGGTACCGCGCAAGCTGTTTAGCGAAACAACCGCACTATTAATAGCCGCCAACGCGTTTTGAGCCGCAGACTGCGCATCTGCGGTCGTCGCCCCTGAAACCGAGTACGTCAACGCTGAAGAACCCGAGCTAGCTAAACCTAGGGCCTGCAACGTGGCGCCACCGTTCTGATCCAGAGAGATACGCGACGTTGAAGCCGCGTCAAACCCGATCTGAAAATCGAGCACCTGAGATCCAGAGAGCAGCTGAACTCCGTTAAACTCGGTAGTAACAGCGATACGCTCGATCTCGGACCCAAGCACCGAGAACTCAGACTGTATGGCAGATCGCTGAACCGCCGAGTAAGTTCCGTTTGCTGACTGTGTCGCCAACTCAGAAAGCCTACCAAGTACCGACTGAATGGACTGGAGTGCCCCATCAGCTACAGCTACGGTTGACATACCGTCCTGAGCGTTTCTCATAGCCATGGTCGCAATCCGCGAGTTAAGTCGCAAAGAGCCCGCAATCGCAAGACCCGCCGCGTCATCACTCGGTCGGTTAATTCGGAGACCCGATGAGAGCCTCTCAAAAACCCTACCTAAGCTATCAGAAGATTGACCCAAAAGTCTCTGGCCTCTAACTGACGCCAGATTCGAATTTATACTAATTGCCATACTATTTCCTCCTTGAAGTTGATCGACACTCCCGTCATTCCTTAGACGAGCTCCAGAGTACCTGGGACCGCGGTGCCAACCACAACCTAATTCCGCAGAGACAACGCACCTCTCGTTATTGAGAGATAGGCCCCCTACGGCACTACATTAAGTAACTACAGAACAACCGAACTTTTGAGCGAGGGCTCGCTCTTGGTACTACAAAAAGCGCGTCTCTGAATTGAGATACGGCGACCGCCTCAGAGACAAACAGGTTTCCCTGATGAATTTTTATACGGCTGTAAAGTGAATCTTCTTGAGTGATTTCGTAACTACTCACCGGATTTTCAGATCCTTGCAGTCATTCCATCGCCAAATGGGCTGTTTTCGTGCATCTTCTTTCTTGATTCCCCCTGGTCGGGGGTGCCTGTTTCTGATGAGTAGTTATGTGACTTGATCTCTAGAAAGGCAAAGCACTAGTGACGCGGCGTCACAAAAACTACCAGAATCGCCCGTTTTAGTGGTTTTTTTGATGCGAGAAACTATTAGCAAGAACAGCTAAAGCTCGCGTAAGCGAGCTTTGGCCTTGCTTCCCTAGCTAAACCGATACCGCCGCTGCGGCAGCTCCGCCTCCCGCCGCGCACACACTTATTACAGCGCGCTTGCCCCCTTGCGAATTTAAAATATCACACGCATTTAAAAGCAACCTGCCTCCCGTGGCGGCAAATGGATGTCCGAGCGCTATCGATCCACCAAAGATATTGATCTTCTCTCTAGGGATTACACCTAGAGGTCTCTGATTAGGGTATCTAGACGATCCGCTTTCCCAGGCTTTTAAATTACACAACACCTGCGCCGCAAAGGCCTCATGAATCTCAAACGCGTCGATCGACGCGAGATCCCATCCCACTCGACTAACCACCTTAGGCAAAGCTAGTACCGGCCCCATTAAGAGACCATCTCCTGGTGGCACTGACACGAAATCGATCGCGTCGATAAAACCTTTAATCGGCAAACCACTCTGGCGCGCGAGATCCTCTCTCATCAAACAGACAGCCGAAGCGCCATCGGTTAGCGCGCTCGCGTTGCCCGCCGATATGGTACCTTTTGGACCTCGATCAAATACTGCCGGCAGTGAAGCTAGCTTTTCAAGGGAGGTATCACCCCTTACCAGGTTATCCTCACTGATACCCGCAAAAGCGACGATCTGCTCTTTTGATATCCCCCGCTCACGGGCCGCCAACGCGTTCTTGTGACTTCTTAGAGCGACCTCATCCTGATCCGCTCGAGCGATACCAGCTTCCTGCGCCATCAATTCGCAGTGCTGCCCCATCGTCAAACCTGTCGAAGGCTCTTTTGGGCTCGGAGCCTGGGGAGCCAAGAATCCTGGTCTAAATTTAGCTATGATTTTAAGTCTATCTTTGAGACTCCTCGCCCTACTTAAGCGGATAAAGAACTCCTCTCCACGTCGCGGAAAGGTTAGAGTTGGGCACGACATCGACTCCACACCACCAACTATCGCTGCTCTGATTCTACCACTTGCTATCGCTTCACACGCGGCGTTGGCTGCTACGAGTCCTGTAATACAGTTGTTAGATATAAAGTGCCCCGACATCGTCTTAGGGAGCCCAGAACGCAGAATAATCTCGCGGGCCAAATTCGGATAACGGGGATCTAGGAGAACTGTGCCGAAATAAAGCTCGTCTACCAAACTCGGATCGACCCCCGTTTTCTCAATGCAGGATACAACGACGTGCTTACCCAGATCCAAACTCGAATAGCGTCCGAATACACCACCAGCCTTAACAAAAGCCGTTCTCACCCCACCAACGATAGCTATCCTCATAAACACCTCAGGCGGTCGCCGCAAAAAATCCGCGACCTCAAATCCAAACTGTTCATGAGCGTACATTAAAAACACCAGCAGCCCTACCCCTATTTATCCTCCCAGCGCTATATATCTTGAGAAAGCGACTATTTAGGAGTAATTTAAGGGCCTACTTTTATTAAATGACCTAACTCCTATGAGCACATCAGAAATCCTCCAAAAGATCGTTTCTCTGACCAAACGTCGTGGCTTTATCTTTCAGAGCAGCGAGATCTACGGAGGCTTAAAGAGCGCGTATGACTACGGCCCTCTTGGAGTTGAGCTAAAACGGAACATCGCCGCTGAGTGGTGGAAGTGCATGGTGCATGAACGCGAAGATGTGGTGGGGATCGACGCATCTATTTTGATGCATCCAAATGTTTGGAAGGCCAGCGGCCACCTCGCGGGCTTCTCAGATCCTTTAGTTGATTGCTTAAACTGCAAAG
The DNA here is from genome assembly GCA_044356215.1 of Bdellovibrionota bacterium. GTDB lineage: Bacteria > Bdellovibrionota_C > UBA2361 > UBA2361 > OMII01 > OMII01. Next base: position 32,130 of record JBIKWQ010000030.1, read on the forward strand.
AGCGTTTTCGTGCCGACAAAGCTCCGCAGATGACTCCGGGAACAGATATATCTTGGGTCAAAGGTGGCAAGAGCGGTGGTCAGAAAGCTGCCGGAAAGGTTGGAGAGTGTGGTTATGTATGTCCTCACTGTGGAAGTTCAGAGCTTTCTGGAGAGCGTCAGTTTAACTTAATGTTTCGCACATCGATCGGCCCAGTAGATCCGATCGAGGGATTACTCGACCAGATTCACGGCAAAGAGCTTTCTCGTGCTGAGTTACGCGAAAAGGTAGACGAGGCGGTCAAAACAACCGCGATCTACCTCCGTCCTGAAACAGCTCAAGCGATGTTCGTTCAGTTTCTAAACGTACAACAGACTATGTCGATGAAGGTCCCTTTTGGAATCGCTCAACAAGGCAAGTCCTTCAGAAACGAGGTCACTACAGAGAAGTTCATCTTCAGAACTTGCGAGTTCGAGCAGATGGAGATGGAGTACTTCTGCGAACCCGGAACTCAGGGAGACTGGCATAACTACTGGACAGAGGAGCGAATGAAATGGTGGCAGAGGTACGCCAACAACAAGACCGCTTTCAGAGCTCGCAAACACGAGACAGATGAGTTGGCCCACTACGCTGACGCGTGCTGCGATATCGAATATCAATATCCGTGGGGATGGGACGAGCTAGAGGGTATCGCTTCTCGTACTGATTACGATTTAAGTAAACACTCTGAGGAGTCCGGGTCAAAGCTCTCATATTTTGATCAGAGCAAAACAGATCCCGCCACAGGAAAGACCGGCGTGCGGTTTATGCCTTACGTTATCGAACCAGCAGCAGGATTAACCCGCGCCGTATTAGCTTATCTCTGCGACGCTTACACCGAGGAAGAAGGAGTAGACGCCGATGGCGCTGTAAAAACGCGTGTCGTGCTAAAGCTGCACCCGCGATTAGCTCCTTATAAAGTAGCGGTACTACCACTACTAAAGAAGGAAGGGATGCCCGAGATGGGCCGCAAGATCGCCTCGCAGTTCTTCAAAGCCGGAATTAACGCCAGCTATGACGAACAGCAGTCGATTGGCAAGCGCTACGCGCGCCACGATGAGATAGGAACCCCGTATTGCTTAACAGTTGATCACCAGTCGATTCAAGACAACACGGTAACTATCCGCGATCGCGACACTACAAAGCAGGAGCGGATTAGTATCGATGAGGCTCTAGCGGTTGTTAGAAAGCGCGTCGATGCAGAGTAGAATTGAACATACGGTAGCCCTTAAAACTGGCCAGAGGGGAGGAGCGGTGTACACCGTATTTCTTCTGCTTGTCGGGATATCCATACTAGGCGCTGGATTAGTCACATTCACAAAGCTCACCCATACAAACCCGATCTCTCCTGGTTTCCTAGAAGATACGCCCCCTACTCTAACTTGGCATGAAGTGCCACGTGGACTTGGGGCGGAAGCAGCGAGTATTAGCTTAACCGCGTCTGATAATAGCTCAGGCTTGGATGAAGTTGTGGTGCGCATATCACAGAAGAACCAGCCGATCGAGCTCGCGAGAAAGAGCTTCCAAGCAGGGCCCATCCTAAACGATACAGTCGAGTTTAAAGTTGACTCTCGGGAACTAGGCTTAAAAGAAGGCAATGCCGAGTTGCAGGTACTAGCTTTCGACAAAGCGCTCTGGAATAACGGCGCGCGCCTATCTGCGATAGTTGAGGTGAACTTCTCAAAGCCACAGATAACCGCCCTCTCTCCTCAGCAGAATGGAGTCCTGGGCGGAACTGAGATGGTCTTCTACCGAGTTGCGGGGAAACCTCCCGATGCCCACGGGGTTCTCTCGCAAGGAACACTATACGATGGATTCCACGCTGGCGGCTGGAACGATGGGTTTAAGAACCGTTCATCTGTTTACCTAGCTCTCTATCCGATGCCCGCGTCTTTTGACGACTCCAAGGAGCAGATGCGTGTAATAGCGCGAGATAATCTAGGCAACTCGGCGTCGGGATCGTTTAACTACAGGATTAAGCAACGAAGGTGGTCATCATATCGCGCGGCGCTATCATCGCAGCGAGGCCAGGCAATTAAAGACGAGTTGGCGAGTTACGCCACACGGGAGAAACTCGCCTATAAAGACAGCGGAGATCTAGCGACGGATCTTAAATCCTTGCTTAAGGTCCTAGCTTTAAGTGATGAGGGCTTTATCGGTACCGCGCTCGCTGAAACATCCTCAAAGAGATTTTGGAAAGAGGCTTTTCTGACACCTGTCTCTGCTACTCCAACTAATTCCGCGGGAGACCAGAGGATTGTCTACCTTAATGACAAGGAGCTAGTCCGAGGAACCTCCGCGGGAGTTCGTTTTCCAGTTTCAAAGAGAACCCCAGTAGTCGCGAGCAACACCGGCACGGTGGTGTTTATCGGAACATTAGGATTACTCGGAAATACGATCGTAATAGACCACGGCTTTGGACTCGCGACAGTCTATGGACACCTATCCAATGTTGGAGTGCAGCGTGGCGCATCTGTTCAACGTGGACAGGAGATCGGCAGCACCGGCAACACCGGATTCGCTCAATCAGAAGAGGTATACTTTGAGACCCGCGTTCACGGCGTACCTGTATCGCCAAACGAGTGGTGGGACCAAAGCTGGGTCACCGACCACATCGATAACAAGGTAAACTTTATCTTAAGAGACGCGACTTAGCGTCTTCTTTGATTACGAAATCTTAAATTGAGTTGTCTTTAATTCGCTCGCTACTAACGAGTAAGTGCGTGCTGCGAGAAGCTTTAAGTTAGCCGCGCCGATTGAAACAGAGCTTCCTTCTTGGCTAGCTACAGTTCTGTACTGATTTACTAGCTCAGCCATAGCTGGCCTTGCTGGGTAACCAGCCTTTACACTTAACTCAGTTAGAGAGTTTGCAATCTCCTGAGAGATCGCCTTAGCGTCTCCACCACCACCGATACCAGCGATTCTGTCGAGTGAAGATGTAAGGAACTTTAAAGCCGCACTTGTATCAGCCGGAGCTTGCGCCGCTACATCCTGATACGACACTCGAGCATCTGTTAAGATCTGCTCAATAGTATGAGACTCACCACGTGGCCCGCATCCTGAAACGAAACAAAGAGCAGCACCGGTTACAACTAATGAAGCGAGTCTTACAAAGAAACCTTTTTGAGCCATGATATCCAAACTTTAAATCGAAAATTTTAAGACCTAGCACCCGTCATCTCCAAGCACTATTTAGCGCCTCAGATGACCGAGCTACCTGGGGGATCTTTAAACAGTAAGGCTCAGATGTCAACGGGTTAGGAGTCGCTGTCTGACAGAGCAGCCTCTAAAAATGAACTTACCTGACCAAAGAACATATTTGGCACACCGTTAGGGATCGAAATCGCCCCGTCTCTCCCCTCAACGACCCCCATAACACCCATCAAGTCATTAATCCGTTGCGCCACCAACTCAGAGCACCGAAACGACCGCTCAGGAGCGCCCTGATTCGGATAACAAACAGAGAAAAGCCGTTGCCACTCAAAGCGCCTCCCTGGATCTGATTTCCCCCGGAACCCCGCTATCTGTTCGTGTCCGATGATGGCACCAGGTGACGCCAGGGCCGGATAGACCCCTTTTAATCGCTCAATGACGCCGAACAGGCTGGCGTATTGCTGCTCAGTGTACGAAAAAACGTTTCCGTTTAGATTCACCAACTCGATACCTACAGAGATATCATTAAAACCCTCGATTGCTTTTGTAACACCATCACGTAAAACACCGAAGCGACTTCGCCCCGCGTGCCACGCCCTCTTAGCTGTGCCGTTTAAGCACTGAACCATCTCGTACACCGTACCATCACGATCGATAACCAGATGCGCAGAAACCTCAGTTTTAGGCGAGGAAAACAGCTCCAAAGTTCTCTTAAGAGAAGCGGCGGTATAGTGGAGCACCACGAACTCAACCCGGATATCCAGATCAGAGAAGTTAGGCGAGCGGATGTCGGCGCGGATTTGCATAGAATAAAGTTACCTTTAGAGTGCGGTAATGTTACGGCTCACCGAGTAATTATTAAAGCCCCTTTATCCGCGGGGGTGGCCGTTAAGGAAGGCCGGCAAAACCTACCCGTAGCGAGAAAGTGGAGGTTGAGTTGATATTCGATTTTCGAGATGGGAAAAAACCGCACCAGACTACGCCAAGGCTACGTCCGGTCCTCCATTATCTCGCCGGCCGTAGCTTTAGCGAAGGTCGGAAGTGTATCCGCTGTGATACATTGAGGATTTTTTCCCATCTCGAAAACTCGAAGAGCAGCTCAAGATCCGCTTTCGCAGCAGGGAGGGGTTTTGCCGGCCTTCCTTAAGTAAGCACACTCCGTAATCAGCCAGCTAACTAGCTAATACCTCTGTTATATTGACTCCGATTTAAGTATCCCCTAATATTAGAGGGTTATTTCTGTCAGCCTCAGCTGGCGGAAAATTTCGACATGGTGGCTATAGCTCAGTTGGTAGAGCATCGGATTGTGGTTCCGAGTGTCGTGGGTTCGATCCCCATTAGCCACCCCATTTTTCGCAAGCATGGATGCAGCAAGATGCATGTTTGTGATTTTCAAACTCTAAGCTGTTAATAACCCCAGCAATTTGTTTTATTCATTACTCTTTTCGAGTATCGCTCGTGCATCTTTCGCTTTTCTGACAACTAGTGAAATTTCACAATATTTCAGCAATTGGATGCAAACGAGCTGCAAATGCATCTTCGGGTTTTTGGGAAAGTGGATGCAGGAGATGCAAAGGAATATTGAGCCTAGTCTTTAGTCTTCTTGCGAGATTGTGACTTTGAACCCTTAGAAGGTGTCTTTTTCATCGAACTACTTTTTTGCTTGGTGTCTTGTCGCTCTTGCGATCGCTTCTGAAGCAGTTCATCAAGTATTGCTTCCAGACCACCACCAACCTGCTCAATAGCAGGAAGATGCTCGGCAGGAAGCGAAGAGATAAGCTTTGCCTTAGTTCGAGCTGCATTATCGTAAATCTGCCACATGGCATCAATTGAAGATTGATCGAGATCTTTCCTTATTACCTCGGGCAGGTCTGACAAATACTCTTGATCGTCGGGAAAGACGCACACCAGCTCGGATATTATCTCCTTCATCAAAACAGCTTCTTTCCCTAGGTATTTTTGACTTTTGATGTGGTCGGGGCACTTCTTAAATTCTTTGAAGAAGAATTGGCAGAGCTTATCTATAACCGCAGTAGAGGGTGACATCTCAGGGTGCTTAATTAATCGAGATAGAGTGCTGGGATCGAGGCCACTCTCCTTCGCGACATCCTTCATGTTCCAGTCTCGACCCGAAAGATCGATTAATTTACCTAGTAGTTTCCGAAGGTTAAACCTGATCATAAAAAATCTACTCAAAAATAGAACATCATATTGACACATAATTGCAGATATGCAATTATAGAGTTAATGCAATTAATGATGCTTACCCAAATATAGCAGATTCTGAAATATTTGGCGAGCGTCGGTTTTAACTAGGTTTTGCTTGTTATGGAAACCAAAGAGCTAATCACAGCGGAAGAAGCAGCAGAGATGCTCTCAATGAGCGTCAATGCATTCCGAATCTTCGTGCATCGGTTGCGTTACTTAACGATCTAGAAAGAAGAGGGCTCCCTGCTCATGGCCTTCTTTTTATTGTAGATGGTGGATCGGGGTTAAACAAAGCTCTTAATGACAAGTACTCAACACATGACCCTAAGAAGCG
>JBIKWQ010000126.1:0-3139 GCA_044356215.1 Bdellovibrionota bacterium
TTCCCATCTCGAAAACTCGAAGAGCACCTCAAGATCCGCTTTCGCAGTAGGGAGGGGTTTTGCCGGCCTTCCCTAGGTAAATTGGACTGTCAGCTACCGGAGTTCGCTTAACTCTTGGGGGTCGGAAGCATATTAGAGCTATCAGGGTGGGATTCGGTGAGGGCTGTACCCTAACTTTTTAGAAGCTCTCCTGTCAGTGGTATCAGGTGAATTCGTAAAAGAATGAACCATAGCAGACCTACTGCTATTGAGAAAAACCAGCCGGCTTTAAATTCCTAACAAAAAACTAATGGTTGGCTGGTTGAGTAGTGAAGCCGCATTGTTCAAGATCCAAGGAGTAATATTAAGACTTAAAGGACGAAGTGTATGACAGAATATCTAAAGATACCTGTTCTAATGTTTATAGGACTCTTGCTAATCGCCTGTGCGAAGAGGCAGCGCCGCTATTGGCGTGAGATGACAAACAATCGACCAACTGGGTCTTTGAAGGCTGGTTACCTCTTGGCCATAGTCACCATATTTGTTGCGCTTGCTATCGCGGCGGTCATCAATTCACCTGTCGGTTGGGAGGTTTTTCTGGGAATTCTTCTTATGACGCTCGTGTTTTGCGTCAAGATCACTTTCTCTCCCTCTGTGGTCGCGTTGGTATTAATAGCGTGCGCCTATCAGTTTTATGTATACGATCGCTTACCTATATTCGAGATATGGGGTGGTGCTGTATCCGTTTTGGCTTGGAGATTGCCAGAGCAGTTCCGGGTGATTTATACCACGATTTCATTTGCCTGGGTGTTGGTGGTATTTCTTGGCGGGGGGAATCCAGAGATAGGATCCGCGGATGACATAGCAAATGTTTCTGACGAATTGATGTAGAGCTGGGCGTGAGTCTTAAAACGACGGCGCTAGACTGGGCGAGCGCTAACAAATATCCAACAGAATTCTAACATGGAATATGTTTCCCTAGTCGGGCACATTTATTACCCTACGACTCAACGGTGAGGTGGTTTGCATTTACCGCCTGTTGGAATTAGTTGGAGTTTACTGGAAATTTCCGCGATGAATCGTTTGTTAGTCAAGTTTGTATTCGCAATATTTTTAATTTTAGCACTGGCTACTCCATCGTTAACTGGCAATATACAGGCCTCGCAGATTGATGGAAGTTTTGAGGAGCATCATTTGAGTCAAACCTCATATAGTGCCGGACTAGCTGACCTAAAACGTCTAGCCTACAATCTAGAGAGATACGACACTTTCACAGCCGGAAGGATTCCTGAGGCAGAGTATGAATCGCTAATCGAGCGACACGGTCGCGCCATTGATTCAAGCGAAAAGACGAGCCTGGAAAAAATCAATGATAGAGGGCTGGATAGGTTTATTCCCAAGCTCGATGAAATCTTCGGAGGTTTTGTTATGTCGCGGTATTACAAAGCTGTGCGGGAGGATTAGGGGTTTTCTTTGACCTCACTTGGCGGGACTTTGAGTTTGGACTCTGCGCGGCACTAATCGCCTGGATTATCTGGTAATGAAGTTTCGTGTCTAAGATGCGAACAGAGAGCAATCGACCAGATGGAATCACAAGAGGCGTCGCGCGAGTTCGCGAATCTCAAGGCTAGCGGTTGGAACTTAGTCAATTATGACCGCTGAGAGAGAAACTGATTTGTCTGCCTTCCCTAGGGCAGCTAACATCTTAGCGCCGTCGTGTGGTTGCGCTTTGATGAAATCCTGGAACGATTCAGAGCTTATTTTTAAAACTCGTCCTGGCGATACCGCTCGTACTGTTGCGGACCGCGGGTGTTGAGTTAAAAGCGCCATCTCGCCGAAGTGGTTCCCGCGCTTAATAGTAGAGATCGGTCTTGAGTCGATCTCAATCGCAAATTCGCCGCTTAAGATGACATAAAGGCTCGTTTCTATTTCTCCCTGTTTGACGATCTCTTGTCCTGGGGAGCACTCGATAACAGATGAGGCATTAACTATCCGCAGAATATTTTTATGGTCTAAGGCCTTAAAGAGGAAGATGTCGGCCAAAACGTCTGTCTTTAGGGTTACCTCATCAGAGCGCGCCTGTTGAGTTGCTTTTTCGTGATCGCTAGCGTCTGATTCGACCAAGATGGCGCTGATATCATCGTCGCCGCTGATTGTTCTCGCAATGGAGATAATCTCCTCTAGAATGACCTTAAGGTCATGGTGCGCCATAACACCCTCTATTGAAGCATTAGCCACCTTTCGAGATATCCCGTCGCTTGCAATAAGAAATCGATCCCCTGGTAAGATGTCAAAATGTAGAGTGTCGACAGAAACTGCGGCGAGAAGTCCAACAGCGCGAGAGAGTACGTGCTTGAAAGCGAAGTTATTGAGGTTTTCCGTTTTTAAAAGTCCGCGGTCGATAAGATCTTGTGCCAGAGAGTGATCTTTTGTCAGGTGAAAAAGTTTAGATCTCCTAAAAGCGTAGATCCTTGAGTCGCCTACATGCGCGCATGCCCCGCGATCTCCGGCAGTTATAAGCAAGGCGATTGTGGTTCCGCTTCCGCGAAGTCTAGGGTCGTTCTGTGTGTGCTCATACACCGCTTGATTCGCGGCGGATACGGCTGCATGCGCGAGGTCGGCTAGCTGCTTTGCGGGTAGTGCGCCGCGCTCAATCTGTTTAATTAAGGAGGAATTGTGTCTTAGTTGATCGAGAGCTGCCTTAGAGGCGATCGTAGCAGCTACGTCAACGGCCTCGGTGTCGCCCATTCCATCGCAGAGTATGTATACACCTAAATCCGCATCGGCCAATAAGATATCCTGATTAGCCATCCGTTGGGTGCCGATGTGGCTGGCTGAGTGACTACAGAATTTCACTAGGTGATTCCTTTGTAGAGATATTGTAGTTATAAGCGAACCGGATTTCTTCCTTTCTTTGATGCTTTCATTGGCTGATACCGGGCGGTTCTTGACGGTGAACAGCATGTAACTACTCAGCCAGCATAACCTGTTGAGAGGCGTGCCAAGAGTCGATAGGTTGGGGAGGAGATGGTAAAACGTTGGTGAGAGATTTGCGTCAAGGACTAGGGCGTCGCAGTGTTTTTGGTAAGCTGCTGAGACAATTAGTAAAATATTTTTTACCACAGAGGACGCAGAGGACACAGAGAAAACCCCATAATTG
>JBIKWQ010000091.1:0-11054 GCA_044356215.1 Bdellovibrionota bacterium
CTCGGGTGGTCGGGGACGGGCTGGGACTGCGACACCTGTTGATTTCAGAATAAAAAAATCCCGCCGTCACCAGCAGGATTGCAAATTCTCTCAACATAACCTCCGCGCAAGCGGGTTAGTTCAACGACCTGTTGAGCGTTCGGTCTGATCGGTACAAGCGAGCAAAAGGGCGCGCGATCCGAGAGGATCTCTACATCAGCGCCTTCACCTGGATCAGTCCAACTAGACCACTCGGGTCGCGCCGGGACTGGCTCTCCATGCTCATTAGCGGAAACTCGCAGCCAGAGCGCTTGGCCATCTCGCCCTAGAAGTTTCAAGCCACAACTGACCAAACACCCCTTAACTCCAAACTCCTGATAGTCGTGTGTGATCTCCAACCCAAACAGAGCGTCACGATCGTCCCCTAGAATCGCGCCATTACCATCAATATCGGAGATCTCAGTGATCGCGTCTACCTCAAGAACCGCCATACTCATCTTGCGCCGCGAATACCACTTAAGGAGCATCATGAGCTCCGCCAGCTCTCTAGCGATATCGTAACCTAGACCCCGCGAGGCGCGCCCGCTCTCTTCAGCTCCGCTGTTCAGGCCACGCTCGTACGCCTCGCGCGCTATTAGCGCCTTCTGCGCTCGACGCGCCAATCCAGTGACGATGGTAGACTCTACCGATCCGGCGAATAAAGAATTTAGCAGCTTGGTAACAGGCGCCTCTAAGTTAAAAACTCCCGTCTCCTTGTGCGCCAGTTGTCTGATTATATCCAGCGCGATCTCCGCCACCTTGGCCTGAGCTTTCACTGATCGCTTATATTTAGGCGCACGATACTTAAAAGCCGCACGCACCTTTCCCTCTAAAGGCGCTACAAAGGCGCGGAGGTCCAGCGAACGATCGTTGATATAACTCTTAGTAGTTAATTGATGACTAAGGACATGGCGCTCTCTTAAAGCAGGCAGGTGGTTCACCTTGCCATTAGAGGCACCACTGCCGTTTCTAATAGCGGGCCCCACAACTCTCGTCGTACCCTCGCCATTTATACTCGAGGCTGTTGAATCTTTCTCAGCTACGCTCATTTACTAAGACACACACGCTACATTATATACGGCACGCGGCGAATTGCCGGTCGCATTTTTTACTCTGTTTTGCCGATCACTTTCAACCCAGGCGAGCGATAAATCAGCTAGATAGTTCTAATTTATCACATGGTATTTTTCTTCCGATTAAGGCGATTATCTATTGCGCTAAATCTGGCCAGGTGCATCGAGCTTTCCGGATATCGACAGACTTAATTTCCGCAGCTCCCCTTAATACCGCGTGATTTACGCCGGTTTGTGGTGATTTGGCAAAAGTCCCTATTTTGGACTATACTTCGGCACTGTTTGAGCGCCCATTCAAGGCGCGTTTAACTTTCTTTGACAAGGTATCCGAAATGGCCACAGAAATTAAGATGCCCCAGCTTAGCGATACGATGAGCTCAGGTAAGATCCTCACCTGGAAATTGACCGAAGGTGCCTCAGTTAAGCGCGGCGACATACTCGCCGAAGTGGAAACAGACAAAGCAAACTTAGAGATTGAGTCTTTTTTTAACGGCACACTTCTAAAGGTGATGGTTCCAGCCGGCTCCGCCGCCAAAGTTGGCGAGGCGATAGCTGTAATCGGACAACCTGGAGAGTCAATCGGAGCGAGCTCGAGTGCCCCAGCGACTCCTCAACCATCTGCCCCTGCAGCAGCCGCTCCTGCCGCCCCAAAAGCGCAACCAGCTCCTGTAGCCCCGACTGCTAGCTGCTCGGCTCCACTTACAGTCGTTAGCTCTCAAGAAAGAATTAAAGCCAGCCCTTTGGCGAAGAAGGTTGCCGAGAACCTACAAGTAAACCTCTCTAGCCTTCAGGGGACAGGCCCAAATGGCCGAATCGTTAAAAAGGATGTAGAGGCAGCAGCCGGCACATCTGCCGCTCCAGCATACACGCCAGCGGCCCCAGCCTTAGAGCAACCAAGAACTCCAACACCTGCTAGCGCCGGCGCGGGAACCCTAACGCCGCTATCTAAGATGCGTGAAACGATCGCTCGCAGAATGCAGGAGAGCGTGACCACTGCTCCGCACTTCTACGTTACGACGTCGATCAATATGGCAGAGGCTATGCGCACACGCGAAGCGCTCAAAGAGCGCCCTGACTTTAAGGGTATCTCGATGAACCACCTTGTAATCAAGGCCGCTGCTTACGGACTCTCTAAGGAGCCACGCGTTAACGCTGCTATGAGAGATGGACAGATCTACCAGCCCGCCTCGATTAACATCGGAATCATTACAGCAATCGATGGGGGGCTAATCATCCCTGTCCTGAAAGACGTGGATCAGATGTCCCTTAAGGATGTTGTGTTCGAAGCACGCGCGGCGATCGACAGAGCCCGAGCTGGCAGGCCAAGCTCAAGCGATCTATCAGGTGGAACGTTTAGCATATCAAATATGGGAATGTTTGATGTCGAGAATTTCACGGCTATTATCAACCCAGGTCAGGGCGGAATCCTCGCGGTAAGCGCGGTAAAAGAGGAGCCTGTTGTTTATCGTGGCGCGATCGTTGTCGGATCTGTGATGAAGGTTACAGTATCTGTAGATCACCGAATCATCGACGGAGTTATGGCTAGCACATTCCTTAAGCACTTTAAGGAAGCGCTTGAGCTGCCAGCTCTTCTGATGTCTTAAACTGGCGCACATGCGCCACTTCTAGAGGGAGTGTAAAGCCTATGGCAGTTGAAGTACCTCGCAACGCTACAACGATTGTAAAGCCTTCATGGTTAAAGGTCAGGGCACCCGGCTCCCCAGAGTACTTAGAGACTAAGAAGATCGTTAAAGATCTAAAGCTACACACCGTATGTGAGGAGGCGATGTGTCCCAACATCGGAGAGTGTTGGTCTCACCACACAGCGACCTTTATGATCATGGGCGACCTGTGCACTCGCAAGTGCCACTTCTGTTCAGTAAAAAAAGGAACGTCCGAGACACTAGTGGCGCTAGATCCATTCGAGCCAGAGCGAGTCGGCATCGCGGTCAAAGAGCTTAAGCTCCGCCACGCGGTTGTTACCTCGGTGGATCGTGATGATGTAGCTGATAACGGAGCTGCCCACTTTTTTAAAACTGTTCAGTCGATCAGAAAACACGCCCCTACCTGCAAGGTAGAGCTGCTTATACCTGACTTGAAGGGATCTCGTCCTGATCTAGAAACGATCCTTAGCGCCAAGGTAGATGTGCTTAACCACAATATCGAGACCGTTCCACGGCTCTACAAAAAGGTTCGACCTGGGGCCGGATACATTCGCTCCTTGGCGATACACAGGTGGGCCAAAGAGATTGATCCAAAGGTTGTCACCAAGTCCGGCATAATGGTTGGCCTCGGTGAGACAAAACAGGAAGTTTTACAGGTAATGGACGATATGCGTGACGCACAGATCGACGTAATGACGATCGGACAGTACCTAAGACCTTCCGATAACCAGATCCCTGTACGAGCTTTCATCACCCCTGAGGAATTTAAGGATTATGAGCTAGAGGGCATGAAGCGCGGATTTAAATTTGTTGAGTCAGGCCCGTTTGTGCGGAGCTCCTACCACGCGTGGAAGCACACAGCGGACGTGCCACAACGAGTCGACTAAAGTGACCGCCAACAAGAGCACGGATGCGCCGGCTATCTTTTTGATACCGAACCTGCTCGGGGACACCCCCGTTGATAATTCCCTCCCCTCGCTAGTATATAACACGGTCGCGACTTTAAGCTTCTTCCTGGTTGAGAACGAAAAGGAGGCCAGGAAATTAATCAAGTTGCTCGCGCCTAATTTGCAGATTAGAGATCTATCGATCCGTGAGATCCCCAAAGATAGCGACGCCAAAGTTATCGATGAATTAATTACCCCTTTAGAAACCGGTCACAGTATAGGAATTATCTCAGACGCCGGCTGTCCAGGGATCGCCGATCCTGGAAGTGACGTTGTAAGCCGCGCTCACGCACGCGGTTTCAGAGTTATCCCATTAGTTGGCCCTTGCTCTATGACACTAGCTTTAATGGCCTCTGGTCTTAACGGCCAATCGTGGCGCTTTACTGGGTACCTACCGATTGAGGCTGATAAGCGAGCCAAGGAGCTACGCGCCCTGGAGCAGCGCGCTCTAACGAACGGAGAGACACAGATATTTATGGAGACTCCGTATCGAAATGAGAAGTTATTTAAAGAGATCCTAAACTGCTGTCAGAGTGCCACCCGCCTCTGCGTCGCTCGCGACCTAACTACTGAGCGGGAATATATTAGAACTAAAACTATTAAAGATTGGCGATTAGAAAATGTAGCCTTGGATAAGTCACCTTGTTTGTTTTTGTTGGGAAGGTGATAGGCGATTTTCACTCTTAGGGAAGGCCGGCAAAACCTACCCGTAGCGAGAAAGTGGAGGTTGAGTTGATATTCGATTTTCGAGATGGGAAAAAACCGCACCAGACTCCGCCAAGGCTACGTCTGGTCCTACATTATCTCGCCGGCCGTAGCTTTAGCGAAGGTCGGAAGTGTATCCACGACTCGACTGACTTCGGCGAGCTCGACTCGACTGAGCTCGCCGAAGTCTGTGATACATTGAGGATTTTTTCCCATCTCGAAAGCTCGAAGAGCAGCTCAAGATCCGCTTTCGCAGTAGGAAGAGGGTTTGTCGGCCTTCCTTAGGTTTAGCCCTAGAGTATCGACCTACCGCATGATATCCTCATCGCTATCTGCTCTATAAAAGGCGATTCGGATGACCAAACTGAAAGAAGATTACATAATTAAAAATTCCGGCGAGCAAACAGCATCCATGTTCGATAAGGTTATAGCTTTTCTTAAGTCGCTGCTTGATCGACGACCCGAGAAGAAACCGCTGAACACATACAACCTCGGTGGCAGGTTTGACAAAGACGACATACGGGCACATGCGTATGAGTAGGCCCGTATTGCTCGACACTAACGTTTTAATTTATGCGTTAGACAAGGAGTCTCAGTTTCACTTTTGGGCTACACGATTTTTTGAAGATGACAATTTCACATGTTTTACCAGTTCTAAAAATCTAGCTGAGTTTCTGTGCGTCTTGACTCGCGGCCCTAGTCCGGCTCTACAAGTAAATGAAGCCATCAATGCCATTAAAGTATTTTTGACCCACTGCCGCGTACTTTATCCCGATCATAAATCTCTTAAAATTATGTGCGATCTGATTCTTGAACACGAAGTGAGGGGCCTCCTGGTTCATGATTACGAGATAGCAAGCATAGCAATCGCTAACGGGATCCCCCACATGGCCTCAGTTAACAGAGCTGATTTTAAAAAAATACCATTTCTAAGACTTATAAGCCCTGACATCCAAACGACATCTTAGTTCTAATGCGTTACGTTTAATCGAGGTGAATATACTTATTTGTCAGCCCGCGGCCGTCTAATCTAGGTCGGAGCTCGTACTCCAACAACGCCTAAATTAGCAACCGACACACCCATCTGTTTCTGTGCTCAGGGCTACAATTACGTCCACAATAAGGGTATATCAATGCTCTAGCCCCTTTAGAACTAAAGCCATTAAAGATTGGCGATTAGAAAATGTAGCCTTGGATAAGTCACCTTGTTTGTTTTTGTTGGGGAAATGATGCTTTGGCTTAGTGCTGCAACCCGGGGCGGCTTTGTGGCCCATCGCGGGGTGAAGATAATTTCTAGTCGGATACGTCTTACCTATTAACAAAGCCCTTACATACCGTGGTTATTTTGCATTACAATTTAACCACGATGTATCACAGATCTCTAAACCCCCGAAATCATTCATTTTTCCTCTCCGGCCCGCGCACGAGCTTTGGGTGAATTTACTCCTAGATGAGGAGCTGATCCCAATCTTAACCAGCCAGGCTCAATTTCGGGCGCAGGTTGATGCGCTTCCTGCAGGGTCTTGGGTTATCATTGATGAAGTTCAGAAGGCTCCCTCGCTTCTGAATCATGTGCACGACATAATTTCGCTCCGCGGCGACGAGATCAATTTTGCCTTAAGCGGCTCAAGTGCTCGAAAGCTCCGCCGACTGGACTCTAATCTACTTGCTGGACGGGTCATCCAACGAAACTTTTTTCCACTCACATTCTCGGAGCTAGGAGCGGACTATTCCGCGGAATCCGCAATATCAATCGGCCTCCTTCCAGGAATCGTCAGTAGGCCAGCTATTGCTAGTGAGATGCTTGAAGCATACGTGGCGACTTATCTAAAAGAGGAGATCAGACAGGAAGCGCTCGTTAAAGACATCGCTTCTTTCACTCGGTTTCTGCGTGTTGCTTCTATTATTAATGGACAGATCCTGTCTCTCAGCAACGTGGCGAGAGATGCTGGAGTTGCGCGCACTACAGTTGAGCGCTACTTTGACATACTAGTCGACACGCTAGTTGCGACTCTTGTTCCAGCGTGGCAACCTCGCGCAAAGGTTCGCGAGATTTCGCAGCCTAAGTTCTACCTCTTCGATTGTGGCGTTGCGCGTGCTCTGCAGGGACTCGCGCGTGAGCAACCTCGTGACTACGAAAAGGGGATCCTCCTAGAGACTCTTATTCTTCATGAGCTAAGAGCGGCGAACTCATACCGAAATCTTGGTGGCGAAATCTACCACTGGAGAACGAGCGGTGGCTCTGAGATCGATTTTATCTGGCAACGAGGTGAGCAGGCGATTGGCATAGAGATAAAGAATTCACCCACTTGGCGCTCTGATTACGGAAAGGCATTGCGTTGTCTGATTGACGAAAAGAAGCTCTCACGCGAATTTGTCATTTACCGAGGCAAACACCCCACTCTTGATAATCGCGTAGAGGGTCTCCCTTTGGAGATATTTCTATCGCGTCTCTGGAGTGGGGATATTGTTGGATAGTTCGAGGAATGCTCTTTGAGGCCGTCTAATCTACGTCGCAGTTATGCCTCTCTTTTGTAAAGCACCACGACCAGCCCTCATAAAAACAACTCCATTTGGCGCCTCCTGAAAGCCCCATTTCCGATAGAGACTTACTAATTCCGGCTGACAATAGAGCTCAAAATCCGAGACTCGTGAAAGCTCCTCGTGCTCCAACAACGCCTCAATTAACAACCGACACACCCCTCTGTTTCTGTGCTCAGGGGCCACAATTACGTCAACAATAATAGCCTTAAAAACGCCATCCGTTATCGCTCTCGCGAATCCAACTAATTGGCCCTCTGAGTCGCGCGCGCCAACACACACGGAACCTTGCAACATCTTATTAATCGATTCGAGATCTCGGTCCTTTGTCCACCAAGCCAGGCTAAATAGCTGCTTGATTAGGCTTACTGAATCATGGCTGAAGTTGGAGATTACTCGATAGATCACTTTGACTTGCTCTAAGCTCTAAAAATATACCCTTCAAATATGTTCCTGCCCTTACACTAATCCATTAAGATACATCAGACACGGTAAAACTCTTATGCCCTCTTTAGTTTGATACTCACGAGAGCCCTGAGGCGTTTGTTTTAATCCGTCTCCGTATAAGTAAAGCTGAATAGCGTCTACCTCCGGAAATTTACTTTTGAAATACCGCAAAGATCTCGTTGGGTCGCTATCACTAAGCTTCACCTCGATGGCAACCACAGGTTTCCGCCGCTCGGTGATAATGAAATCAACTTCACGCTGCTCCTGATCACGAAAGTAATTTAGCTCCAGCTCCAATCCTCTTGTGTCCCGTTGATACTGGACCCACTTGAGTAGATGTATAGCCACGCAATTCTCTAATCGAGCGCCGGGATCCTGAACCACCGACCAATCAAAATGATAGTGCTTCATCTCTTTCTTTATGGCTCGGATCCTGGGAGATCCAAATGGAGCCAACCTAATGATGAAATAGAACCTCTCAAGGACTTCCAGCCACCTGGCTAAAGTTGTATGAGCTACCTGAAGATCCTCGCGTAGAGCATTAACCGACAGTGGGCTCCCCACCAATTCGGGAAGTCTTAAAGCCAGCAGCTCTAACTTACCTAGATCTGATATCTGCTCAAGTGAGGTAATCTCCTCCGAGATCAATCTCGACCTGTAATCTATCGACCACCGTTTCGCGAAGACTCGATCCTTTGAGTAGTAAGGCTCTGGAAAACCACTAAGGTCAATAAGATCATTAAGGCCCTCTAAAGAGCTAATCCCCAGCTCGCGACATGAAAGAGGATTGAGTCGTAACAAGTGGTACCTTCCCTGCAACGAATCTCCTCCGAATCGATAGACATCCAGTTTCGCACTACCTGTAACTAAAATGCGCAGCTCTTTACCACGTTCATCGTAAAGGCCCTTAAGGTAATTACGCCACTGACGGTATTTATGAATTTCATCGAGAACTAGGAGCCCCGAAGAGGGAAGCGTTCTCCGCAGGATTAGATCCCTGTCGCCTGGTATATCCCAATTGAGGTAGAGATCCACATCCTGACAGAGCTCCCTTGCCAGGGTGGTTTTGCCCACCTGCCGCGGTCCAGCCAGAAAAACCATCTTTCTAGTCAAATCTTTCTTAATATTTTCAGATAAATAGCGCATTACTCCTATAATTTTAACCCGACTTAAAAAATAGAGCAAGAAATTTTAGGTTGGGTTAAAAAAAAAGGAGCTGCAAGCAATAAATCCCAGCAATCAATCCATAGTGCTTCACTCCCCGGCTCCACGGGCGCGCCGCGCTCCGAATGCAAGACCTTACTGCCTCTATTCCACCGCCCGATATATCAATACTCTGTCTCCCGTGGTGGCGGATAACTTAAGCTCGGAACCGTTTAACTCGAGGGTGTTGTTCATGAGCAATTGAGAACTATCGATCTTAGACTCTGGCAATATCAAGGAGACTAGTCCTTCTCTGTTGTCCATGCATCGTCCATCGACGTCCCTCTAGGAATATTTATATTGCTGTATGATCCAAGAATACTACTAGAGTCCCAGCTCGTGATTTCAGACGCGCCTCCGCTATTTCCAAGTTCAACTAATGTTGCCTCTTCCATTGGAAGAATTGGATATGACAAAAGCTCAGCCCCTCTCCACCCCTGCTCACTTAACTTTTGCGTCTCGTCAGTTTCTGTATCCTGCGTCAACAATCTTACGAATACTTGAGATGCCTCCAAAGGCTCACCTTTAAAAAATTCTAGGTATATCCCATGATTAGGACTTGATCCATTGAAAGGATCAGGAACAACAGTAACCGCAGAGAGGTTGCCAAATCCGCATTTTCGCCGCACGTGAGTGATTGATAGTTCGCTAGCTGCCTCAATAATATCGCATCTTAATGCAAATGCCTGTCCCGACTCAGATGGCCGATTATTCAGCAAGTCGGAGATTGAGCTGTCGTATTTTTTCTGAAGACTATTAAAAAAGGCTCGGCTCGTGGCAGAGGAATCATTGTGCATCAAAGCTGGAAGCCTAAAGACACTATCTCCCTTGGTCTCGTACATAGACAGAACATGTTCTAGGCACGCATGATACAATCCAAGTCCCCGAAGGTCTTTGTGTAAAGAGATATCAAACCTAAGGGTACCTTGATAATAGCCATGGGACACAGAACCAAGGATATCATCGCCAACGCGAATGTGAATGGTGGGCGCGCCGTTAGGACGCCCACACCCGACTCGCTGCAAGGTCTGCTCATATGTTTCCAAAATAATTGGATGAGCCTCGGGATTCCTCTCCTGCAGCCTTTCGTTGATTTTTTTCCAGGTTTCATATGCAGGAGGTTTCAGATCCGGCGGTGTTGACAGCTCTGGTTTTCCTGATATATCAGCCCAAACTTCACGAAAACTACCCATAAGACCTCTCTATAAATTTTACTATTACGATCTTCAATATAAAGTCGGCTGGTCGACTTTTTAGTAGCGCCACCCACGTCATGCAAACAGTTATGCGAGGTTATAAAATATATGTGACTTAATACTGATTCGATTGTGAATATTGCCAGTTGAGACAGCTGGGCTAAGAAGAAAATCATTTAACAATATGAGCAAACAACCTGCTGATTGAATAAGTCGAGAGGGCGGTCTGCCCAGTTTCCATACAGCTTCCAAGAAAAAAGCTGCATGCGGAGATTTAGCGTCTACCCATGCAGCTTGAAGGAATACCCAAACTAGGGACAAATTATCTCTATTGGTCAGTCAGCCTGATAATCTCAGTACATTCAGAGAAGCTCTTGCCTTCGCCCCGTTTAACCCTATCTAAAACCAAAGATCCGTCACTGGAAAATGCCATGGTTGAGGTGTAGGAATTCTCAACTGACCAGTCGATTGTTTTCTGTCCCAATGGGCCGAACTCTACGGTTTTCAGCTCATGCTTGTTCCTCATAGACAAAAGCAATCTAGTTCCGTCATTGTTTAGTGCCATACTGTCTATCAACTCATTAGGAAGTTGAACTTGCCAGGATTCTATTGCTCTTAGGCAAGCATCGGCTTTCAGGCCTTGAGGTATAACATAGAGCGCTGCATCCAAAAATCCATGGATGGTCGGGGCCACCAGAGCCATTCGATTTCCGTCACTGCTAAAGGCGATTCTACTATTTTCTGTAACTATGTCCTCATTGTCATCACGGACACGCTCGAGCTTTAATAGATCTGATGTTTGCGCCGTAGAGCGTATTACGAGTTGACCACTTTCCTCTTTAATGACCGCAATAGCATCGTTTTGTCGAGCTTTTATAGACACAATCTCTCCCGTCACAGGCGTGCTCCCAACAAAATTAAGCTGTCCATCCTGAGCTACTTCGAACTGCATGATATTATTGCTGATTACCAAAGCAACTCTATCGCCGTCGGAAGAGGTACTTAAAAACCCTGGAGCACCGCTAAGACTTTCCTTCGTTTTGCGAGCTAATTCGACCATCTGCGGAATTAATTTTTGGCTCAAATCGAAACCCTCTTCTAATAGAATTTCGGGATTTTTTATTATTCCTTCAAGAGGATGTCCTAATTCCCGTTGAAATTAAGAGATTGAGTGGTAATCGATAATAGGCTAATAGCTTGTTATCAATACAGAAACTAACCTTAAATAAGGAGTACCACTCAATGAGAAAGTTACGTTCA
>JBIKWQ010000031.1:0-37487 GCA_044356215.1 Bdellovibrionota bacterium
TGAGCCGTTGCTGCCACCACTGCCGTTTGAGCCGTTGCTGCCACCACTGCCGTTTGAGCCATCGCTGCCACCACTGCCGTTTGAGCCGTTGCTGCCACCACTGCCGTTTGAGCCGTTGCTGCCACCACTGCCGTTTGAGCCGTCGCTGCCACCACTGCCATCTGAGCCGTCGCTGCCATCACTGCCGTTTGAGCCGGTCGAGCTACTGCTGGTGGGGCAGACATATCCCCAATTCATCTGTAAAAACGGGCGCATCTGCTCACATTCAAAGCAACTACCGTAGTTGCCCTGAAGTTGGTCGCAGGTGTAGCAGCTAGTAGACGCGTTGTGGCAAGGGGGGCACGGAAGGGGTCCTTTGATGCAGTTGGGGCACTCCCGAGGCGCGGCAGATGATGTGTTCGGTAAAACCGCTAAAAAAAGGAGCCCGATAACCAAAAGCGCTCCACCTACAGTAAAGCGTCTGAAAACCTGTTTTAACCACCTAAAGTGAATCATGCGGCGGGGTTGCGTAGTTAAAAAGTTGTTGCATCAAAAAGTTGGGCAACTCGCTGGTGCTGATTAACAGAGGAGCTTCCAAAACTCCACGATTCTGCACTTTAAACAACAGTGTTTCAACCTCTAAAAGGCAAAATACGATAATCCCAAAAACGGCTTAAAGTGACTGCGACGACCCAAAAATCCGGTGAGTAGTTACATAGCACCTTTCTAGGTGGCTAAAGAGATTGCACAATATCGCCAGAGAGTGTTGAGACAAAGCCACTGGCCTGAGAGCCAAGACGCTAATAGGTTTAAGGTTATAAGCGGAGAGTTAAGGTGAGTAATTACGGTTTGTTAGAGCTGATTTACTGGCTAATAGTCGTGCAGGCGCTCTCGTTTGCGGTGTTGCCTTATGTGGCTTGGATCTGTCCGACCGCTCCGGATCGTGGCTACGGACTCTCAAAGGTCTTGGGGGTCTTCTTCTTTGCAATCCTTACCTGGCTCTGCTCCCTGGCCGGCCTGGCTTCAGATAACAACCTCTTAGTCTACGCTACCTTCGCTACCTTCGTGTTGGTTGGTTTCCGCGGCTACTCTTCTGGCTGGCTCTCAATTAATCAAGCAAAACAGCTCTTTAGCACTTATGGTAGAACCGTCGAAGGGATCTTTTTAGGGCTGACGCTCTTCTTCGGAATAATACGCTTCCTTAACCCAGAGATCTTCTGGGGCGAGAAACCGATGGACTCAACGTTCTTAAATTTCTTTACCCGCAATCAGACCCTTCCTCCACAGGACCCTTGGGCGGCCGGGAGCCCAATGAGCTACTACTACCTTGGAGTCTATGTAGTAGCTGCGCTCTTAAAGTTAACCGGGATCTCCCCAGCTATCGGGTACAATTTAGCCATGGCCACCCTCGGCGGTTGGATCGGCAGCGCGCTCTTTACGCTTTGCGTCACCCTTACAAAAAACCGCAAATTCTCACTCTGGGCGGTAGTAACACTTGTACTGGCGAGCAATCCGGAAGTTTTACGACTCTCGATCTTAAATCTCTTTACAGGAAAGGAGTTTAATTTCGATACAACTTTCTGGCCATCGACCCGTGTATTCACCTCGCCATCTTTCCTGGAGTACACATCGTGGTCACTTCTCTTCGCTGACTTGCACGCTCACGTGATAGCGATTCCGTTTACGGTAACGGCGCTCGCGTTGGCGACTATCTTATTTCTAGATGGAGCGTCGCGTTATACTGGGCACGGAATCGTTTTAAGGCTAACACTTGGCGCGGTTGTTGGCGCGCTCTTTGGTTTAAACACCTGGGACTTTATATCGTTTGGTGGTGTGGTTGGTCTGTTGATAGTTTTGGCGCAGATTCCAAACTTTTGGAAACCGCCGACTAATCCAGATGGAACACCGGCGCTGGGCGAAGTTGTTTTAGTTACGGGTGTGTCGCGCGCATTCGCGCTGGTTTGGGATCTAGCTCTCTTTGGATCAAGCGCCGCTTTAGTTGTTTATCTCTACAGACTGGGTGTTAATTTTAGACCCGCTGGTGGTTGGGGTTGGGTTGCATCACCAGAGTTTAACTCAGCAGGAAAGCTCTTTAGAGTTTTAGGTTACTACTTAGTGGGCATGCTTGTAACGGTCGTTGTAATCGCGTGGGCGCGAGCTAAGTCGGCAGTCGCAGTCTCAGTGCCTAGCACATTAATCGCCGCGGCTTTATTTGGATTAGCTTTAGTGCCTGGTGTGCTAAGTCGCGCGCGTGGTTTTGATCTGCATCCCTGGGGAACCTTTGTTTATTGCGGGCTTTTAGCGGCGTTAGTTTACATCTTTGTTTGGAGTCAACGTCAGAGCGCAGAGCTTAAGGCGCTCGCGGTGTTTATGATATCAGCAGCCTCGTTAATCGTTATATTAGAGATCTTCTTTCTTCTCGATCGCATGAACACCCTCTTTAAGGGTTACATGGCTGTCTGGATGCTTACTGGTGTATCGACGGTTGTAGCGGCGTTCTTTGCGTATCAGGCGCTCTCGCGTTTTGCTTCAACAAGAGTTAGGCGCGTCGCTAAATGGACAGGCTACACTTTTGTAGCGCTTCTTTTTCTCGGCACAGCGGTTAATGTCTACGCGGTTGTTAAGATGAAGCGAGTTCCAAAGCGCACATACACACTAGATGGAATAGCATATTTAAAAGATCTAAACCCAGACGATGGAGCCGCGGTTAAGTGGCTTAATAGGAACGTGGTTGGCACGCCGGTACTTCTTGAGGCGCAAGGTGATGGATACAGAGAGTTCACCCGCATCTGCATGCACACAGGAATTCCTGTTGTGTTTGGATGGGAGCACCACGCTCGGCAGAGAGGGCTCTCTCACGAGTCAGCGTTAGATCGTCGTAAAGCGATTCAGACGATCTATACGCACGAGGATATCGAGCTAACTAAGCAGCTACTTCTAAACTATAACGTCGACTTTGTAGTTGTTGGCGCGGTGGAACGCAATACATATCGTCGACTTGATCAGTCTAAGTTTGATGATCATCCGGAGCTTTTTACCAAGGTATTTGAGTCCGGCAAAACTAGTATCTATGTGACATATTTTTCGAAGTACAATCCGTTATATGGGGGTAAAGAGGGTCGATGATCGTTCTTGTTTTAATCGCGGTAGTGGCGCTAGTTGGATCTTTTATCGCGCTGCCACTATTTGAATTCGTCGCGGCTAGTTTGTTGTTAACCCCGCTTTTAAAGTTTCTTATCGCCTCACTCCTTGGCGTTTTTGGCCGCGAGATAGTTGGAGGCGGAGTTGAGCAGCTCTTTTATCTCTTCTGCTTCGGGGTTGTTAGTAGTTCAGCTTATTATTTCTATGGCCCAAGAAAGGAGCGTTTAACGAGATCAGATCTCTATCCATTCATCGCTTTCACCACTGTTTATCTAATCGCTTACTTTCTCTGTTTGCAGTGGGTTGATTTTTACGACTTAGGTGAAAGGCTTCGTGATTACGCGCTACTAGCCTCGGCGATCGACTCTCCAGTAGTTCCACGCGAGCCGTGGATGGAGGGTACTACTTTAAATTATTACGTCTTCTGGTACCGCTTCGGTGCGATGTTAAGCTCTGTCCTGGCGATGCCTGCTTGGGATACGTATCATGCGATTATCTCGTTCTCGGCAGCTTTCTACGCGGCAGCTATATTTCAGATCGTTAGAGTTGTTTTAGGAGCGCGGCCGTGGCTCGCGACATTAGCGGCATTGCTCATCCCTTTCGGCCCCAATATCGCTGGTATGCTTACGTTAACACGCAGCAAAGATGGCGGTTTTGAGCACGATAACGGATGGTGGGGTCCATCGCGTGTAATCCAAGGAGCGATCGATGAGTTCCCAGCGTGGTCATTTGTTTTAGGTGATGCTCATCCGCACTATCTCAACCTAGCTACATTTCCGCTTCTAATACTTTTTCTTTACCGAATCGTTACCAGCGAAGCTAAGCCACTTAGGCGTTACATACAGGCGCTACTTTTGGTAATAGCGGGCGCGCTCTTTTTAATGGGCAGCAACGCTTGGGAGGTTCCGATGTGGGCCGGCATGGTTGGGATCGCCACGCTAACAGCGTTAATAGTCTTTCGGGCGCATCTATCCATTCCGGTTCTACGCAAGGCGATCTCAGGTAATAGCGCTGATAGTAAAAATCCTGCTAGCGGCGTTAGCTTCGATCTCTTTAAGCAGATATCCTCCGCGGCGGTTTTATTAGCCGCGGCGGTGATCGTCGTTTTAAAGCGCGAGTCGTTAACTATAGGCACCTCGATATCTGTATTGATCGCAGCAGCAGCATTCGCGGCGTTCTTTTTTCCGAAAAATAAAGCTTTTCAGAAAATTAGTTTTCCCAAGATAAATTTCGCCAGGCGTGATATCGCTTGGGGAGTTTTCTGGGCGCTGTTATTTGTAGTTCTTAAATTATCAAGCGGGCACATAAAACCAGAGGGCGGAAAGCTTGAGTTTGTACGCAGTCCGATTCCAGTTACAACAACAGCAGAGCTCTTTGCTCACTGGGGGTGGCAGCTCGCACTCGTGGCATTAGGTTCACTCTTTCTTAATCGCTTCAGTTTAAAAACAGCGATCATGTGGGCGTTTCTAGCGTGCACTTTATTCTTTGATAAAGGCGCTCTGTTTATCTACGCGTTAATCGGCATCCAGCTAGTCAGGATAGTGCGTGATCGCGAAGAGGGCGGCGATTGGCGCGAGGTTTTCTCTGAGGCTTTAATTATCGCCAGCTTAGGATTAATCCTTCTTCCAGAGGTCGTGTTTCTAAACGACGCGTACGGCCCAGAGATCGAGCGAATGAACACGATATTTAAGGTCTACACGACTGCGTGGGCTTTAATTGGACTAGCGGCCGTGGCGATTATTGGGCGATTAGCCGCTAATCGAGGCAAGGAGCTTGATTCGGTTGTCCCTGGCTTGTCGACGATGGTTGTAGTTTTAGTGACACTAATTTTAGGAGTTGGCACTTGGCGCTTCTATCACCACGTGCTGCCGATGCGGGTCATGCAGAGCGCGCCTGAGTGGGGGCGTGAAGGACTTGGTCTAGCGGATCGAAAATATCCGGGAGCAGGTGCGATCATTAGAGCTTTAAGAGTACAACCAAAGGGGAGGGTGTTAGAGGCGCAGGGTCGGCCGTACAGCTTTACCTGTTTTGTATCTACACTCTCTGGTCATCCCGCTTATTTAGGTTGGGCCAACCACGTAAATCTCTTGACCCGTTTAGGTGGAGAGATCGGAAGACGTGAGGGGCTCACAAAGCAGATCTACACCAGCACAGATTGCGCAGAGCGCAAGCGCTTAGCGCAACAGGAGAGGATTAAGTACATCGTAGTTGGAAGTCTAGAGCGCGAGAAGCATCCCGAGGTAGCCAATCTAGACTTCTCGTGTCTAAGACCGATAGCGCAGCGTGGTGGGTATTCGTTGTATGGGGTTGATGGGAATTAGGTAAAAACAGCGAAACCGTGCTTACGCGAGCTTTCGCCTGCCAGACTTAGCACCCGCGAGATTTTTATTCTCTGCTCTTTTTTGGTTCAATCGCCGCGTTAACTTCCTTAACAAGTGCTTTTGGAAGATCGAATTTAGAAGCGAGCTCTTTGAAGGTAGAAACCCCTTCTTTTACCTGATCGATCAGGATCTTAGACTTTCGCGCTGATATTCCGAATGATTGAGAGAATGCAAGTAAGTTTTTTTCAGTAGGACGCCCTTCGCCATTTAAGAGCATTTTATGCTCCTTAAAGGGATTCACATGGTAGGTAAGATCATAGGCAGGCGCGACTTGCCACTCGCCTCCTTGGGACATCGTGAAGGCGACATTCTTAGCGTGATCGTCTTGGTTGCAGGCTAAAATATTAAAAGCCGCCAGTCTTATGACCTTTTCAACTTCCCGAACATCATTAGTAAGCATTTGCGCGACTTTGGCGTAGTGATTGTAGTCGATGCTAAAATTCCCAGGGTTCACATGTAGCAGCCCACTTAAGGTGTGAACATGAATGCGTCCTTCCGGAACTCGATCAAAACGTTTCACTCCGAAGTAAAACTTCCCTTCACTCTTAAAAAGGCGTGTTTCAGGGATGTTTAGCCCCGATCTCCTCGCCATCTCAGAATAAACGTATTCGAGCCGTCCAATTCCTTGAGGATCTGATGTGGCTTTGAACTTAATCAGCCACTCATCACCTTTGACCGAGCTGTTGGCGGAATAAAACTTACCGTTAGACTCTTTTAGAATAATTTTAGGTCTCGCTCCATTTGGTGACGCGCCGTTCGCGATAAATGTCTCCAATACCTTGCTTGCTGTACCCTCTAGGATTGGCTTAATTCCTTTTTCCAGTTCAGATAGAGAGACTTTCCCATCTGCCCATTCATTTGGTTCGCGCATCTCCGGCGCGAACGATAGAGCTCCCATTCCGCTGTCACCGATATAGGCGAGAGCATCAAGGGGAGAAAGCGCGCTAGTTGTAACCCCGCTCTTATCTAGTCCCCTCTTGAGAAGAATCTTGCCCCAGCCGTCAGGCACCGAATCAGCGAAGAGCCCAGGAAGCCCTTCAAATAAATCACGTTTAAACTCGACCACCTCGGGAGACTTAGCGAAGTTTAGCGGCGATAATTCAATAGGAGTCAGAAGAAAATCTCGATCCCATTCAAACACTACTAGGCCTCGTGGAGCTTCAAGTAGAGTGCCAATACGTTTCTTGGTTTTGCCTTGATACCAATACGCCGCTAGTCTTCTCACCGAGAGGTCTCCACTTGTCTAACGTATTCGTCTAGTGATTTAGCTGTTGGGTTCTTGAATAAATCTTCGAATGTGTCGATCGACTTTAAGGCAAGCGCTACTTTTACTAGCACGTGCAAAGTGGCGATTCCTCGGTGTTCAAGTCGATTAATTGTTGATGTTGAGACGCCACATCGTTCAGACAGCTCCTTTCTGCTCAGCTTTAGGAACTTTCGCCGCGCCTCTACGCGGTGTCCCACATTTGCAATGAGTTCGGTCGATGTCATGAGAGAGAACAGTTCGGCTTTCATGGAGTAATTGTATCATATATGATAATTTAAAGCACTTAATACATATTATTTTATCAGATATGATGAAATAATAATCGGCTAGATTTCCAAAACGGCTTAGTCGCGCAGTTTTACCCGCTACAACAGCGTAAATAGCTTGCACATTACCTATAAATGGATATAAATGGATATTTATGGACCTAAATAGATAGGCAAATGGATATTCAATGAAGATAGGTAGATTAAAGATCTCTCCAGAGATGCTCCGGCTCATCGGAGAGATCGACGAGTTTAAAGGGAGCTGGCGGACTCTAACGACCCTGGCCCCCGAGCGATTAGCGGTCTTAAAGCGTGTCGCTACTATAGAGAGTATCGGATCCTCAACACGGATTGAAGGTTCCAAGCTTAGCGACGCCCAGGTGGAGGAGCTTCTTGGCCGCTTACAGCAGGAATCATTTGAGAATCGCGATGAGCAAGAGGTGGCTGGTTATGCCGAAGTCATGGATGTCGTCTTTGATTCTCACGAATCGATTACACTCAGCGAAAACTACATCAAACAACTTCATGCGATGCTGTTGCGTCATTCAAGTAAGGATGAAAGGCATAGGGGTGAGTATAAAAAACTTCCAAATAATGTTGAAGCCTTCGACGCTAATGGCAGAAGTGTTGGAGTTGTTTTCGAGACGGTAACGCCTTTCGACACGCCTTTCCGTATGCAAGAGCTGGTAGTTTGGACGCGTGAGTCGTTGACTGATCGTGCGTGGCACCCGCTCCTCGTTATTGGATTATTCATCGTCGTATTTCTAGAGATACATCCGTTTCAAGATGGCAACGGTCGCCTCTCGCGAGTGCTGACTACTCTTCTTCTCTTGCAGGCAGGTTATGGCTACGCACCGTATAGCTCTCTTGAGAGCGTGATTGAGGCGAATAAAGAAGGCTACTACCTTGCCTTAAGACGGACACAGGCGACATTCAAACAGAAGGAACCAGATTTTGAGCCGTGGATTATCTTCTTTCTGCGATCATTAAAGAAGCAGACCGCAAAGTTAGCTGAGAAGATCGCGCGAGAGCCTCAAATAGAAGGCTTGCATCCGGATGCTCTGACGATCCTTGAGGCAGCCAGGCTGCGTGGCCGAATTACAACCGGCGAAGCTGGAGACCTCACAGGCGCGCCGCGACCCACCGTGAAAACTAGGCTATCAGAGCTAGTAAAGAGAGGGCTGCTAAAGCGCCAAGGACAAGGGCGAGGGGCCTGGTATGGGTTCCCCTAACTCAAACACCATAATCTCCCCAGCGTCATTCGCTGAGATCTTTATAGTATCTTCGTTAGTTATCGCCGCCCCGTCAGATCTATTTAGCTGGGTTCCATTTACGGTAACAGCTCCTCGAAGAACCTGAATCCACATGTGGCTATTTTTAAGAAGCGAATGGGTTATTGAGCCCTCGCTAGTTAGATCGGCTAAATATATGCGCGCGTCTTGATTGATAGCTAAAGATCCAGAAGCTCCATCTGGTGAGGCTACAAGTTGAAGTTCGTTCGCCCGCTCACTAGGGTCGAAATGCTTCTGATCGTAGCGCGGTTTGATGTTCTTTATCTTCGGAAAGAGCCAGATCTGGTAAAGATGCACCGGCTCAGTAGACGAAGGATTAAACTCGCTGTGAGTTATGCCGCTACCCGCCGACATGTGCTGAAATTCGCCGGCTTTAAGAACCGCTCCGTTTCCCATCGAGTCTCGGTGCTCAAGCGCGCCTTCAAGCACGTAGGTCACTATTTCCATGTTGTCGTGCGGATGAGTTCCAAAGCCTCTTCCTGGGGCGATAATATCCTCGTTCATTACTCTAAGGGTGTGAAAGTGAACGTGCCGGGGATCTTGATAGTCGGCGAAAGAGAATGTGTAGTGTGTGTTTAGCCAGCCGTAGTTAGCGTGACCGCGATCGCCTGATTTCCTAATCTTAATCACTGTGGGATCCTTGATGTATGAATGCTAAAACAATGTCCACCTACTTATTGCGCACTAGAGCTCTAATTTTCAATATAGCTGTTGTCGCTTCCTTCGGTTTCTTTGGTCACGGAAGTTTTAAAGCGCAAGCTGATGAGATTAAGCTAAAAGTTGGAGTTATCAGC
Source organism: Bdellovibrionota bacterium (assembly GCA_044356215.1). Taxonomy (GTDB): domain Bacteria; phylum Bdellovibrionota_C; class UBA2361; order UBA2361; family OMII01; genus OMII01. The sequence continues at coordinate 9,121 of JBIKWQ010000031.1, forward strand.
GGTCTAACGGGAGCTGCTGCCAAATGGAGCGCTTTCCAGAACAAAGGAATGGAGCTGGCCGTTGAGGATCTTAAGCGAGAAGGGGTTGATATCGATCTAGTCTTTGAGGACTCGCAGACTCAAGCAACAAAGGTTATCAGCGCATACAATAAGCTAAGGCAGTTAGATCGGGTCGACGTGTTAATCGCCAATGATTTTGGCCTCGTTATAGCTCCACTACTTCCCCATGTAGAGAGGTATGACACTCCCTTGCTAGCGCTCTGGTTGCCACAGGAGATGTATTGCAAGAGCGCTCCGCGTAATTTCGTATCGATGTCCTCTCAGGTAAAGGAAAGCGCCCCGGCGTACGATCGATTCTTTGAGCTCCATCCAGAGGTCAAGAGGGTTGGATTAGTCGCTTTTGATGAGCCCGGTTGGGGGCAGGCATACTTACAGATATGGAGAGAGCTGGCGGCGAAGCGGGGAGTTCAGGTGGTTGATACGTTTGTAAACAATGAGTGGCAGCCAGATTTTAAAACCGCTTTAACCAAGATGATCTCCAAGACTCCTGACGCGATCTTCTTCGCGCATGAGCCAGAAGGATTAGTTAAAGCAGCGAGGCAGTTGGGTTTCAGTAAGCCATTAGTAGCCGCCAATAACCTACTAGAGATGCTAGCTGGCAGTAAGCGCGAGCGTGCCGAGCTTGAGGGGGTCTATGTCGTTGATCCAGAGGTCTCTTTAGAGTTTCGCGATAAATTTATCGCTAGATTTAATCTAGAGCCGATCTTAGAGGCGTATGCTGGGTATGAGGCGGTGCGGACAATCGCGCAGGCCGCCAAGATAGACCGCACTGCGTTAAGTTTAAGTATGCGGCGCGTTAAGTATAGGGGAATCGCTGGAGAGATCGATTTTACAAAAGCGAGCTGCGCGGGTAACCAAGCCCGCTGGGCGTTATTTAAATTCGATAGGGGTAGGCGTGTAAGGCAGTAGAAAAAGCAGTGCTGCCGACTTTGATGGCTTTCATGGCTCGCGACTCATTTTCGGCTTTTGCAGCCTCACGGAGCGTAGCGAAGGTTAAGGGTAGCGAATTTGTTCCGGCTTTTCGCCCTGTTAAATCTAATTCCTGGTATAATCAAATTCGAGATGGTAACATAGGGGTATGCCTAGACCAAAACTCTCCGATATTCTCGACCTTTCTGTAGCAGAGCGAATTGAGCTTGTCCAAGATATTTGGGACAGCATTGCGGAGATACCGAATGATCTTATTCTTAGTGAAAAACAAAAAGCTGAACTTGACGCACGCTCAACAAAACTAAAAAAGGATCCAGATTCAGGGATTCTGTGGGAAGATGTTAAGGCAAGTTTAGCATTTTAAATCCAGCAATGAGAAAGATACGATTTGCTGAGCAAGCGCGCGCTGAGTTTGTTGATGCTGCGGCATGGTACGAAGAGCAACGGAAGGGTCTTGGTGCTCAATTTGTCTTAATGGTTGAGGCTAAACTCAGTTACATCAGAAAATCACCTGAAATTTTTCCCATTGCTTATGAGCAATATCGCCGTGCGTTGGTTAAACGATTTCCATTCGCGATTTTTTTCGAAATAGTTGGAGAATCAATCAATATTCTTGCTGTTTACCACACAAGTCGCGAGTCAAAAGAGTTTGTAGATCACTAGGGCAGAGAGAGGCGAGCTGCGCGGGTAATCAAGCTCGCTGGGCGCTATTTAAATTCGTTAGGGGTAGGCGTGTAAGGCAGTAGAAAAAGCAGTGCTGCCGACTTTGATGGCTTTCATGGCTCGCGACTCATTTTCGGCTTTTGCAGCCTCACGGAGCGTAGCGAAGGTTAAGGATAGCGAATTTTTTCGGGCTTTCCGCCATGTTAAATTAGGGCGTCGCAGTTCTTTATCACCACAGAGGACGCAGAGGACACAGAGAATAGGCCATTTTATTGACAATTATGGGGATTTCTCCGTGTCCTCTGCGTCCTCTGTGGTAAAAATATTTTACTAATTATCCCAGTAGCTTACCAAAAACACTGCGACGTCCTGTTTGCTGAGCAAGCGCGCACTGAGTTTTGCAAGAATAATCCAAGCGAGTAGTGAGGCACAAAAGACGCTCTCCGCCCTCGTTAATCGCTGTGCTACAAAAGGCAATCCCAAATCACGTCCAATTGAATCCGGTATTGAGCTTCATCGAACAAGTTTTGATATCTTTCTAAGGATACTTTAAGGGTTGGGGTGTCGTTATAGAATAAGCGCAAGTAAATTAGCGGCGTCAGTCCCTCTATTAGCGCCCTGTGGTACTCTGCGGTGCCGCAAGTAGTTGAGAAATAGCACTGTTATTATATTCGAGGGCTTGCAGTTGACTCCAGGTGGCTGCTGGATACCTTTCTGTCAACTGCTGCAGCCCAGCAATTAGTGCCTCTGGCGAGATCTTCCTCGCGATCGGGAAGCGTTCAGTAAACTGATTCTTCCACTCGCTTGGGTAGGTACTAGCGGTTTTTCGAACTGCTGCTGCCGGGTCTCCCTTTGAGACTACATAGTTAGCCAACACCTCAGCATACAGCGTCGCGTGATTATTCTGTTGAAGGTCAGTCGAAGCATAACGCAACTTCGGAGCGGTTTTGAGTGAGTTTTTTAACCAAGTCGGACAATCATTTCCGCTTGCGGCTAATGAGAACAAAAGATGGTGCGCCCCCTCGTGCAGTAAGGTTTCATAGCGCCACCTAGGAGATAAAAAATTGAAGATGCTGTGTGAAATACCGAAGAATGTCCCAAAGGCGATAGCTGGATAGACGCTAAATTCGTCGTGATAAACGGCCGGAAGTTCGTATGGCGACAGATCGATAGCACGAACAGAATCACTAGCGAGGTGTCGTAGCACTGCCAGCGAAAAGGGATGAGGGGTTGGCACATCGCTGGCCTGGCGGGGCGTGCCATCTCTGGAGTAAAAATCCGGAAAAGCGACCTGTCTTTGGTGAAGCAAAAACGCATCGATAGATTTGTAGTGTCGCAGAATCAGCGCCTCCGATGTTTCGCTCACTCCTGATTGCCAGTATTTTCCGTCCACAAGCAAAGTAAGCTTCTTCTCAATCTTTGAAACCAAACTGCATGCTAGCTCGGACGTTTCAAGAGGTGCTTGCGGCATCGCTGCCGCACTGACTAAAAAATGATCGATGGTATGCAGTAGCCCGCTGCAAATTGACCACCCTTGAAGGGCATCAACCGCGAGAGTCGGTTGAGCGACCAAAGGCCGAGCTTTGTTCGTTTGCCCTTGGTCATATCTCTTGTGAAAACTATCGAACATAGGTATCGAAACCGCGAGTCAGCTATTTTAGACAGCCACTTTCTGATATCCTCCATCTGAGGGGTCCTATTTAGGATACCGGAGATGTTATGATAAAAACTGGGGCTGACGTCGCATTAGCAGGGAGCCGCGGATGTTTTTTATGGGCCTTCTGGGTAAATAGCTGAATTCATCCTCTTTAACTGTTCTTTCTAGTAATGAGTACGCTTTGTGGAGATGTTTAGGGTCGAGCCAAACAGGATAGTTCAAGAATATGGAATTAGAGATAATCGAGAATAATCTTCTGAGCGGCAGTTGAGGAAGCTCGCGCCTCATCATAGTCTGATAAGCTACATGGGAAAGCATATAAAGTATAACCAAGGTAAGTAGCCGTTAGCTGAGTAAAACGACCCTCAAGATAAGTGAGACAACTGGCATGGCCCAGAGAAATAGACAACGCCAAAAGGTGCAGGGGCTCGTGCTTTCCAATCTAACACGGGCGCTTGGTGAGCATCCTAGACCTTCACCAGAGGATGTCATTAGTGACGCCTTCAGAGATAATTTACATAGGGCGTTATCAGTGCCGGGCATAAAGCCAAATCTTCCAACTGACATCCAAGTCGTTAGATCTTGGAGCGGTCACGATGGAGTAGACGGGCAATTGATCTCCTACTCATCGCCACTAGGCGGACCCAAGATAGAGGCATATGTTCTTCGACCCTCCAACAACAGAGCGCCACTCCCTGGAGTTATGGCTCTACACTGTCACGGTAATTTTAAATTATTGGGCAAGGAGAAGATCGCTGATGATAATAGTGGTCCCCCTGAGGAGATTAAACGCTATCGTGATAACGCTTACGGTGGACGCGCGTTCGCGAACGAGCTTGCGAAGAGTGGGTATGTCGTACTTGTTCCTGACACATTTTTATGGGGCAGCAGGAGACTCGATGAAGGTGTGATTCCGGATTTCTTTAGCGATGCGGGGCAGATTCTCGGATCTCATGATCGATTCAGAAGCAAGCTCCCGCGAGCGGCGAATTTTGATGAATTGTCCGCGAATCTAGCTCGCGATACCACTTTCGAACCGCATGTTGAGAGCTTCCTGCGCTCAATCGGTTCATCGCTCGCTGCGGTGGTAAATTTAGAGGACCGTGTGTCAGCTCGGGTTCTTCAATCGTTACCCGGAGTGAAGGATCCCGAGAGGATCGCCTCTATCGGTCTATCTGGAGGTGGCAATCGGACCGGTCTTCTTTTGGCTACTGATGACGCCGTTAAAATCGGCGTGATCGCTGGCATGATGGGAACTTACTCTGGCTTAAGGCAATCTGGTGCGTGGTGGACGCATAGCTGGCTTTTTTATCCTCCTAATATCCCTGGAGAGCCAACTTGGGAATGGCCAGATATTGTGGGAAGCGGAGCGAAGGCAAAAAGCTTGTGCTGCCTTAACAATAATCAGGATCCGCTATTTGATCGAGAAGGCCAGCGACACGCCAATAATAGGCTTGTTGATATATACAGAGCCGCGTCAAGAGATGCGGCCTTCCGTAGCTTTGATTATGAAGGGCACCATAAGTTTGATGTAGCCATGCAGGAGGAGGCGTTTCGGTTCCTGCGCGAGTTTTTAATATGACCGACTCTCCCCCTAATTCCTAAACCTCTCCATATCCTTAGCCGTCAGCATCGTCGCGTACGAGAATCCTGAAGTATTCCAAGGATAGTGATTAATCGAGTAACGCAGAAATTTCTTTAGCGAAACTTGCGAGAAGTCAGGTACCCACCAACCGCGGAGATTAATCCTTCTCTGAATATACCCCTCTGGGATCTCAGATGGGTCGTGCTTTTCCTTCCAGGAGATAAATATATAGGCGAAATCTTTAAGCTCTTCTTTATCCTTCACAGAGAATTTGTACTCTTGAGGAATAACTCTAAAGTACCATGTTAGCGGCCAGGTGGATTCGCCGGTCGCGTAAACCTTTGGCTTAAAGCCGTTTCGTTCAAAGTGAATCTGATCGATTATGTGCTTTGCGTACTCAGCTAGCTCATAAGTTGTATGAACTTGGCTTAGATACTCAGTCTCCTTTCCGGCATAGAGATAGTTTGTCTGCACAGCGGCGCGCAGAAGAAACACAGCGGTAATAACCGTTGCCCATCTGCCTAGGTGCATTGTGCCTAAGAATGTGGAATTTGAGCTGCGTCTTGCTGCATCAGTTTTGGCGAGTAGCGCGGCTCCAATTAAGAGCGCGCCGAAGACAACAAATGATAAGTTCTCTCCTGATAATCTCTGAGACGCGTCGCTCCACTGCTCAGCGATGAAGACGAACCCCAATATAGCCGAACCAGATCCGATCCAGAGAAAGGTGTCCGCTACGGAAACACTCCTGTAGTTAAATGGATGCTTTCTAAAGTAGTCCTCAAAGAATAGAGCCAGATATGGAAGCGAATAAACTAGTGGGTATACAGATAACCACGGAACCTTCTCTCCTAGGTAGCTATAGACAAAGAACGTCGCGGCGAAGAAATATCCGGCAGTTCCTAGCGCGCGCTCGCGTCTTAGAAAATGCTGAATTGTGACGATCGGCGCGTGGAATAAGAGAACAAAGAGCCCGATAATATCGAGGTGGTTTTTTAGCTTAAATTGTTTCCAAAGGGCGTTGCTCTCAATCGTTTGAGCATCAGTCGCCACACAGGAAAGTATAATAGCCATCACTACTAACCCAGCGACAAACTGAATCTGCGGCATGGCTCGTCTGTAGAACAGAACAAGATGCGTTAAAAGAGCTATAAATACAGGAAACTCATACCAAGCGGTAACATAAACGTGGAAGTTAAACGGCCCTTTAATACGCTCCATCTTGTGGTGCGCCGCCCAGTAGTCAATGGCTTTACCTCCCAAGCCGTCGATAATTCCCTTCGGGTACCTAAAACCGGCCCCATAGAACCAAGCGTATATCAGAAAGCTCGCCAAGAGGCTTACGCAGAAGAGTGGGAAGTTAGCCTTAATAAATCGCCAGATACGCCTTAGGTAAGTATCCCGCTCTCTCATAATGAAGAGTTGGAAGCACGCCTCAAAAACAAAGAAACCAGCGACGACCGCTACCGTCACAAAAACGTTCTCTTTTGTACACCACTGGATAACTAAACCAGCCATCACAAAGAACGCCTTCCAACCGCGAGAAGCGATGGTAAATCCAAAGAGGGAAATCAACATGCCGGAGATTACCCAGTAATCCTCACGGAGAAACCGCGACCAGTAGATCATGGTCGGAGAGAACGCTATGTATCCGGTTAGTAATAGGGCAGTAGTCGGGGATACGTAGCGCCTATAAAGAAACGGCACTAACATAAATAGAGAACCCATGATGCACACAGGAGTTCGCGCCGCCCAGAGCGAATCACCGAACATCGCGTAGATGAAGCGCATAGAGTTGTAGAGCATCGGCCCGTGAAGCATCGGGTCGTATTTGTAATAGTTGTTGTTCGGGAAATCGTAAAAGTATCGTCCGTACATGCCGTGAAGCGACTCGTCGTGGTGATACGGACGCATATCAAGCATAGTCCAGCGCAGGATAAGCCCTAGGACAACAACTCCAGCGAAGAGCGCCCACTGTACTGGAGTAAAATATCTGACCCACTCGCTCTGTGAATCGCGGCACGCGATCTCGCTTGTACCCTCACGTGGCTCGTTGCCCTTATTCGGGCTCTGATTAGCTTGCTTTGACATAAACTTAAACTCCAACTCCGCGGTTACCGACTAGCAACGCCTCGGGCTCATTCGATCCCGCGCTGTTATGAAAGCTTTCTAACATCTCTTTGGCAACCCTTCTTCCGTAACGAACAGCGTAGTTAGTTCCGCGATCCTCAGGGTAGATCTGAGCCATCGTGCACAACCAGAGTCCATCAATCGGCGTTTTAAGAGATGGGATGAGATTTGAGTAGTTCTTGGTGATAACTGGCTGGCTAAACTGCGCCTTCCAGACGTGGTGCGAAAGGATCCAAGATCTATCAAACTCAGGGAAGATCCTTTGGATAAAAGGCACGCAGTAATCGAGCATCTCATCGGTTGTGAAGGAGAAGAGCTTCTCCGTCGTTGGGAGATACTTAGAGAGGTAAACGATATGGTCACCCCCGTAGTTCTCCTTTGAGTCTAAATTAGTGTGCTCGATGATCCCAACAAATGGAAAGCTAGGGTCAGCGACATTTAGCCAGTAAGTGCTAGATAGAGAGCGCGATAGCCTCAGTACTAGACAGCTATTACCCAAGAAACGAATCTCTTTACACTTAGAGCTATAGTCACTTGGTAGGTCAGGTGTCATCTGAAGAAACTGCGGCAGAGGAATTGTGCAGAGCACAGCGTTAGCGGGATGTGTCCCGCGATCTGTTTCAACTCCGGCCGCTCTTCCGTTCTCAGTGATAATCTTCTTTACGCCGGTATTCAAATGGATCGTGACACCAAGGGATTCAAGCGATTTGCGGATGCCATCAGTTAAAGCTCCGAATCCACCACCAAAATAAACTAGGCTCTCGCCTCCTTTCTTGTTTCTGCTTGAGCCGCGCAGCTTTAGTTTATTCCACATCCACACCGCAGACACGTTAGGCGCCTCTACTCCGAATTTACCCTGCATTAGAGGTTTCCAAATCGCGTTGTATGCTTTACGTCCGCCTATCTTAACTAACCAATCCTCAGCGGAGATATTCTCGAGAGGTTTCCAGTCATTTACGCGACGTGCGATAAGAGCCATCAATCCAGTGCGAATTCGGTCGATAAAAGGGATCCCCGGGAACGATAAGAGATCAAGGGGGCTAGCTAATCTAAAGATCGAATTAGTGAAGTAGAGACCAGTATTAGATGAGTGGTACTGTTTTAAGTGTCCTAGACCCAGCTCATCAATCAATCCAAGAACATCGACATCGTTTGTGAACCAGTGGTGATAGAACTTCTCAACGCGCATCCCGGGTTGAAGCTCAAATGTTCCGGCCAACCCGCCGATGTCTGAGTCCTTCTCGTAAATAGTTACTTTGTGTCCGGCTTTACATAGATCGTAAGCGGCAGAGAGGCCGGCGTATCCGGCGCCGATAACGATAACTTCAGATGAGTTGGTGTTGTGCTGTGACATATATTTAATCTCAATTCTTTGTTGAACTAGTTAGCTGCCGCCGATGTCGCGCCTTTAGACAAAGGCTCACCTTCAATCGTATCGATCAGATATAGTGGACGTCCCTGGCCCTGCTCAAATATACGACCAACGTACTCGCCCAGGATTCCAAGTACGGTAAGTTGAACACCGCCTAGCAAGAGGATAGACGCCATAATAGATGTGTAACCTGGAAAGTTGATTCCCAAGATCTTAAGCAGAATTACCACTAAGATATAAGTAAAAGCTAAAGCCGAAGTGGCTACACCTAAATACGAGGCTAAACGTAGCGGCGCGTAGGTAAACGAAGTAATCGCGTCAATAGCTAAGAAGAGAGATTTGCGAAACGGATACTTTGTAACTCCAGCAAATCGCTCTGGACGATCATAAGGCAAAGCCTTCTGGTGGTAGCCGATCCACGACACCATTCCACGAACAAATCTATGCCTTTCTCTAAGTGACTGTAAGGCGTCTACTGCGCGACGATCCATCAAGCGGAAGTCGCCTGTGTCTCGCGGTACTTTAAGTCCGGCTATCTTCTCAAAGATCCTGTAAAACGAGAACGCAAAAAACTTCTTAGTTATGGATTCCCCGTGACGCACTCGGCGTTGTCCGTAAACCACATCGTAACCATCGCGCCATTCGGCGATCATCGCCGGGATTAACTCAGGTGGATCTTGTAGGTCAGCGTCTAGAATAACAACGACCTCGCCGCGGGTTTGGTCTAGTCCACAAGTTATAGCGGTTTGATGTCCGAAATTTCTTGAGAGGCGGATAGCTTTAATAAAGCCATCCTCTTTGGCGTACTGCTGGATAAGGGGCCAGGTGGTGTCCTTGCTGCCGTCGTCCACTAAGACCACCTCAACTGGGCATGTGTACTGTTTGACCACATCTTTGAGGCGGCGGCGCAGCTCAGGTAGTACCTCCTGCTCGTTGTAGCACGGGATAACTATTGAGATGCTACGCGGCTCGCGGTTGCGGGGCGTCCTTACGTTAGGGGGTAGGTTAGTCACGGTAATCCTAATGTTCTTAGTCAACTACTCACCGGATTTTAAGATCGTCGCTGCAATTTAATCACTAAAACGAGCTGATTTTGGCCGATCTTCTTTCTTGCCACCCCCTAGTCGGGGGTGCCTTTTTCTGGTGAGTAGTTATTATCTCTACCCCGCTTTGCTCCGCAAAGCCGCCCCTTAATAGGGGCTAGCGCTATTGCGGCCGCATTCGCTGAATAGATACGTCCTTAGTCACTGACCCCCATATTAGAGGGCCCTTCAATTAACTGATGCAAGGCGAAAAGATACCGGTTCAGGGGAAACCGTGTTCGGGAGGTAAGAGTGTGGACCTTTGTCAAAAGATAGCGGATTATCTACGAAAAGGAAGGGACGACACTTATGAACAGTATAACGGCGTGTGGTAAATGCGGTGGCCAGGTAAACGATCAGATGCGCTTCTGCTCAGGATGCGGAACTAAGCTATCGTCTCGTAGACCCGGATATTTAAAATACAGTCTCGGAGTGGCGGTAGCATTGTTTGGCGTGGCTTATGGCTTGCAGATGATCGGCCGTGATGGACGAGCAGCCCCAGCAGCGCATCCAAGTGGAGCCAAAGGAGCGGCTAAGAGCGAGGTAGCTCAGAGTTCCCCATCCGCCGAATCGCCAGAATTAGTAGCGATGCGCAAAGCTGTGGAAGCCGCGCCTGAAGATTTGCAGAAGCTAAAGGCGTTTGCCGGAATGTTAGGCGATCTCCTGCGCCAGAATCCAGGTGCCTCATCAGATCTAGTATTTGAGGCGATTGATGTTTATGGAAAGATCCTTCAAAGAGAGCCAAATGATCCAGCGGCCCTAGTGATGATGGCTGATGTGTCATTTGATCAGAAGGCTTTCACAAAAGCATTAGATTTCTATGAGCGTTATCTAGCGATAGATTCAAAGGATCTCGGCGCTAGAGCTCGTTACGCGAGCACGTTAACTTTCTTGGGGCGCTATGATGATTCGATCTCCGAATTGGGGAAGGTGCTTGAGAGTGATCCGAATAATTTCCCAGCGATGGCCTATCTAGCGATCACTTACGCGCAGAAGGGTGAGACATCAAAAGCTAAAGCTGTCGGAGCGGATGCTTTAAATTTAGCCCCTTCAGATGATGCCAGGGCGCGTTTCGCCTCTTTTGTTTCATCGTTAGGTGACGCCGACAAAGATGTCGCTCAAGTGAAGCCAAGAGACTCTCAAGTGGAGCAAAAAGGAGAGACCGGCATTAATGGTTTTATTCAGAGCATCAAGGCTAATCCTGTAGCGGGAGTAAAGTTTAAATCTTACGAGTACGCGCCAAACGGCACGATTACTTTAAAGTTCGCTGATTTCCCGATGGCGCAGATGCCACCGTTCGCCAAAGAGAAATTCTTCACTGGCCTAAAGCAAGCTCTAATTAAAAACGGATTGAGAGACGTTAAGGAGATAGCTTTTATCGATGCAGCGACAGGCGAGGTGATGGACCGTGTTGGGGTGGGTGGGGAGTAGGGATAAGGAAGCTGGTTTTGCCGCTCCTCCTCAACTATCACCGCGGAAAACGCCATCTAAATAGTATGAAAAGAGGTCGGCGTCAATTAGCAGCCCGTGAGCAACTATGGGTTTCAGGCGCTCCATGCGCATCTTTCTGTCGGATAGGTATGCAGTCCTAAGGAACTCCCCAAATAGCACGTCGAATGCTTCTCGAGCCTTTTTTAGCGCGCCATCGTGATCGTTAGTTTTATCATCCGAGGCCCTTCTTAGATAAAATATCAAATTGTTTGTCTGATTATTTGCAAAGTGAATCCTTTTTTCAATCCACTCGCTCGAAGTGCCGCTGCTCGAGAGTCGATCAACTCTAAGTGAGAACTCATTCGAAGCGTTGTAGCGCGCCGCGCCGTCTTTTCCGTCAACAAAAATAGACACGCCATCTTTAATTAACTGTTGGATCGCCTTCTTTTGAGCCTCATCGGTTGATTCCGCCACACTCTGAATAAACAGCGTGCTCGCAAGCTCAATAAAAGTCGACAAATCAGTATTTTTTTCCGTCAGAAGCTTTGTAAACTCGGGTTTCAGCAGTCCCTTCATCTCGATAAAAAGTGGGTGCTCAACATGTGTTGGCTGACCCGGCGCTTGCTCGCCGAGTTGCTCTTGTGTCATCGCTTCAGCACACGCTTTGCCTGCCATGATCCACGCGGTCGTAAGTGATCTATCGGTCGGAATAACAGAGATCGCCTCTACTCCAGCTTTGACGCAGAGCTGCACGGAGTGGTAGTCGCGCGAAACATGCTCGCCGCATACCGAAATCGAGATATGTGTATTGCCAGCTTTGAGCGACTGTATTGAACGCTCCATAGCTTCGTGAACCTGGGGCGCGATACGTGTAAACGGGCTCGTTGAAGTCTTCGTGTCCCGCATCCAGCGGTCAATTGCCATGACATCCTGCCGCCTGCACCCAATGATCGACTGAGTAAGGTCCTTGGTTCCAAAACTGACAAAATCACACAGCGCGCCAATGCTTTCCGAATTATCGACTGCCTCACTCGTCTCGATCATCGCCCCAAAACGGAAGTTCTTAGCTTCAAGGCCAGGCTCTTGCGCTACTAGGAGAAAGAGATCCTTAATCGCTTTTAGATCATCTGCTGAGTACACCTGCGGAACCAGCACCTCTAGCTGCCCTAAAAATCTGGTCTCTCTGACAGCCTCGGCAAGAGCTTCGAGTTGGGCCTGATACACCTTGGGATATAACGCGCCAAACCGCGCGCCGTGCTCGTATCCTTTCTTTGTCCTCGCGTGAAATATCTGGAGTTCATCTCCGCTCAGAAACTCAACGGGTTGCGCATCGAGCAAACGGATCGTGATAGGAAGATGAGATTGCTTGGCGGCGAGAAGAAGTGCCTTAAATCGATCACACTGCGACTTCCTAAATAACTCGATATTCTCCGGATTATTTGGCTCTAAAAGGAGCTTCTGCATCACCCCCAAGCCCTGCTCAGTAAGAAACATACGTTCAGTTCTTACTAACCCGATACCATCTACCTTATTGCGCAGCGCTGTCTCAATCTGCTCGGGTGTATCAGCATTAGCTCTGACCTGCAGGCCCTTACTTGCACACAACTTCCTTGCCCATGACGCAATCGTAATCTCATCCGCCGTTACGGGACTCGATACAACCGGGAGTGTAGCAGGATATAGGCGGCTGTCAGATATCGAAACACCATCACCGTAATTTATGGTGCATGAATTCGTATCATCGCCCGCCAGCGCGCAGCGTTTGAGCGCGTGCCCACCATCAGCAGGCTCGATCTTAAATACTTCTTTTGAGTCACCGATCAGCGCGGCTATGCCATGAGTCTCAAGAATGACTGCAATATGCTCCGTGGCAGTATCCCCGTCTAGCACGATAAGGCCTGAGAGCTTTGGCAGGAGAACTATATGGGCAGGCAAAAATTTCTCGACTGCGAGGATTACTTGTTTACCCTCTCTGTGCAATTGATCCACCTGACTTTTATCAAAAGCTAGCGAGCCAGATGTCGCTAGATTAGTTGGGGTGGTAAACGCCTCGGGTTCTCCAGTGAACCCAGATGTATCGAGCCGTGACATGGTAATGAGGCAGCTTGGATCGATCCCTTTAAGTGCTTCAGCTTCAGTATAATGGCCCTTTCTAACTAATTCAGTGAGATCAGCAAGAGGCAGTAGTCCTTTTTTAATCCTAAAGTCGCGTAGCTGTTCCTCGTTGGTGGGAATCTCAGTGCCCCAATGAGCATTTAGATAGTTTAGGAGAACTGAATTCCCGTCCCGAATAGTGGTACGTGGGCTAACGTTGAAGTCCAGTAAGAAAAAAAGCTCGCTTGTATGGTGAAAACCCACGTTGCGTCCAAGCCGGGGCTTCGGTCCTAGAGAGTGCCAAAAAATTTTTGGTATGGCGCCTTGCCAATTTTCATTCAACCAGCGCTGTATCGCCTCTGTATAACACAAGGCAACCGGGCGCTGGTCCAACGGATTATTTATATCATCAAGCCGATAACAATCTAGAGTAATTAAATCCACCGATAGATTTGCATCTTGCCACTCTTTGAGAGCGTTAAGAGCCTCTTCGTGGTCATTGACAGCTCTAATCTGAATCTCTACGCCGTTGCTTTGTAAAACCGCCTGAGCTTCATCACGCCAATTATCAGTAATAACGAGGATGCGTATCGCAGGGCTTCTGCCGACACTGATGTCGGTGAGGTCTAAATTAGGAGAAGGTGGCTCGTTATGCGATGTTGGATTAACTGTGACGGTAGTACTCATTCCTATACGACACCACTTATTTTAGGGGCGATGGAATAGGAAAGCGGCGTTCTCTGCTGCCTATCTTACCCGTTTGTCCCCCTCACTCCTTGCTATTCCGGCTGATTTGTATGTTCTTACGTCTGAGCATGATAACTGTTCTGTAAAAATTAAGGAAACGGCACCGACTTCTCAGTCACATGCAGTAAGTAGCTGATATACGCCTTCTTTTTAAAGTTGAGTTGGCTCTTAACGGCTCAACAAGAAGAAGGAGGGGCATAAATTTTATCGATGAGGCGGCAGGTGAGGTTATTTATCGTGTTGGGGTGGGTGGGAAGAACCCCGAAAGTTTAAAAATCACCCTTATTTGGATCTGGCTAATAGCCCTTGACCATGCTCCAGAAATAGCGGATAAATCAGGAGTATGTTCCAGCGTATATTTAACCCCTTAATATCTCGAAGTTTTTTTGTCTTCGGTGCCCGTGGAGTGGGTAAGACCTCGTGGCTTCAGGAGCGATTCTCTTCGGCTGGCACCTTATGGGTAGATCTCCTAGACGAGGATGTTTTTGAGAGATACTCGCTCAAGCCGCAGCGACTTGATGCGGAGCTGGAGGAGATGAAGGCCTCGGGTAAGTTGCCGAAAACCGTTGTAATCGATGAGATCCAGCGAGTTCCGCGTCTTCTGAATATAGCGCAGAAGTGGATTCAGCGTTGCGGGGTCGTCTTTGTGTTAACAGGGTCATCCGCGAGGAAGCTCCGTCGAGGTGGCGCTAATCTTCTTGGGGGAAGAGCAAATAGCTACGGGATGTTTCCATTAGCCATTCGCGAGCTGGGAAAGGATTTTGATCTTCAGCATGCTTTGCAATGGGGCACCTTGCCGGAGATGATGCGGATGCGAAATGATCGAGAAAGGGTGTCTTACCTTAAGTCTTACTGCTCTACATACCTTAAGGAAGAGATTCTGGTGGAGCAGCTTATCCGAAAGCTTCCTCCATTTCGTGGATTTCTCTCAATTCTCGCGCAAAATCAAGGGAAGCTCTTAAACTACCAGAAATTCGCGCGCGATGTCGGCGTGGATAGTAAAACGATCCAGTCGTACATCGAGATTCTTGAAGAAACATATCTGGGCATCTTGCTAAGGCCTCATCACCCGAGCCTACGTAAGAGTCAGCTTCTAAGCCCCAAATTTTACTTCTTCGATTGCGGAGTGCAGCGGCAATTAGCCGGGTTGGCGAGTTCTGACCTTCGCCCAAGTACCTCTCTATATGGCGATACTTTTGAAGCATTCGTGATTCAAGAGATATATCGGATGAGCTCTTACAGCGAGGCGGAGTATGACTTGAGTTTCTACTCCTCGAAGCATGGCTTTGAGGTTGATCTGATCCTTTCGCGAGGTAAGGAGCGGCTTTTTATTGAGATTAAGTCGACTGAGATGGTAGATGAGATTGAAGTCCGCTCCCTGCAAGATGGACTGACTGAGTTGTTGGACAGCTCCTCTCGAGTTATCTATCTCTCTCGAGACTCGCGAGCTCAAAGAATAGGCCGAGTCGAATGTAAAAATTACAGGGCGTTTATCGAGGAGTTATTTTGCGGATGATGCGAGCCGAAAAATCGCTTAAGCGAAGATTGGACGTTTCTTGCTAGCAAAGACACCTCTAATCTATCCGTTGTCCAAAAGGTAGATGAATGCGCCTGATAAACATGCCGTTCCGAGACATGTTGTGATGAGTAATAAACGTTCAGCAGGATGAGCCGAAAAGATTCCCCAAAAAGCCCAGAACGAAGTCCGCTCCCCAGAAGGCGTACTTTCTCAGTTGCCGGACAGCTCATCGCGAGTTATCTATCTTTCTAGACGCCCTCGTGCTCAAAGAATAGGCAGAGTCGAATGTAAGAACTACAGAGCGTTTTTGAGGATTTATTTTGTTAAGACTTTTTCTCATTATCACCGGAGCATTTTTTATTATGACCTCTACATCACAGGCCCAAGAGAACTTCTTTCAGCTAGAAGCTAAATCAATTGACGGTGAAAATGTTCAATTCTCTTCTTACAGAGACAAGGTGATTTTAGTTGTTAACGTCGCCTCCCGTTGTGGATACACCCCGCAATACGAGGGGCTTCAGAGTCTTTATTCGAGCTTAAAGGATCGCGGATTTGTGGTTCTTGGATTCCCGAGCAACGATTTTGGTGGACAGGAGCCGGGAAGCGAGTCTGAGATTAAAAGCTTCTGCTCTAGTAAATACGGCGCGAGCTTTCCTCTTTTTTCTAAGGTAACGGTTCTCGGTCAAGCCAAAGATCCGGTGTATCGATTCCTAGTCGGCCAGAGTGGTGGAGCCGAGGTGCGTTGGAACTTTGAGAAGTTTCTGATTAACCGCCAGGGCAAGGTCGTTGGCCGGTTCCCGTCCTCGGTAAGCCCAGAATCCCCAGAGCTAAAAGCGGCTATCGAGGCGGCTCTCTAAGACAAATCATCGTTCTAATAGAATAAATATCTGGCTTTTTAAGCTTAATTTCGAGATACTTAGGCTTAATTAGCTAAGAATTAATCTAAGCACTCATATTTTATTACAGGACACAAAGAGGCTTTATGGATAACTTGCGGAATTTTCTAGAGATCCCTTACGACGAGCTTGAGGATTTAAACCTTGAGGCTAAAGAGAAGGTGGCGCGCCGTACCTCCGATGATGAGTTAAAGGATTACTACATCCGATATCTCCAAGAGGAGAAGCGCATTAAGGCCGTAACGGTCTGTTTCACAGACATCGAAGGCCGCTTCCATATGCTCGATTATGACAAAAAGTTTCTTATTAAGTCGTATGACAACCTAACTTTCGACGGATCTTCTATCCGTGGTTTCTCTGTAGTTAAGGAGTCAGATCTGCGCCTTGAGATCGATTGGGGATCTTTTAGGTGGCTGCCAAGCGATGTTTTTGGTCCAGGCAAAGTGATGGTGTTTAGCCTCATTAAGGATCGCGATGGGCGTTTCTACGCGTCCGATATGCGCGGTCGCTTAAAGGTGTTCTGTGATGAGCTTTATAAAGGAGAGGGGATCACGGCTAATATCGCCGTTGAGTGTGAGGGGTTCCTCTTTGAGGGGCGCGATTCAGAGCAGAGCTTTAATGAGTTCGCCGGATTTAAGTTAGTATCAGGCAGCGGTTACTACAACTCACTGCCACGTGATCCACTAAAGATCTTTATCGACGCACTCGCCGAGGCGCAACGCGCTATGGCTTTTGAGAACGAGAAGGATCACCCTGAGGTAGCGCCTTCGCAGTTTGAGTTAAACTACACATACTGCGACGCATTGTTGGCGGCCGATCAGGTGCAGCTATATAAGCTCACAGCGAGGCAGATAGCCGCTAACTCTGGACTTACGGCATCGTTTCTTCCTAAGCCTATAGCCGGAATTAACGGTAGCGGTATGCACACAAACTTATCTCTCTCGCAGAACGGTAAGAATATTTTCTTTGACGCTAAGGGTGAGGATAACTTATCGCCTGCAGCGTGGGATTTTATTGATCGTTTGCTTAATAGCGCGAACGACATCTGCTTGATTATGAACTCAAGTGTAAACGCTTATCGTCGTCTTGATCCAAACTTTGAGGCGCCGAATCAGATCCGCTCATCCCCAGTGGATCGCACATCGATGATCCGTATCCCGCTTGGTAACGCCAAGTCAGCGCGGATCGAGGTGCGTACTGTGGCTCCGGACGCCAATCCTTACTTAGCTTTCCTAGCTATTCTACAGACCGGCCTCTACGGTCCAAAGAATGAGCAGGAAGTAACTGAGAATCGTCGTTCAAGAACGCGCTTCTTACCTGGCAGTATCTACGACGCGGTGCGCCTCTGTAAGGGTAGTGAGTGGGTGACTGAGATGTTGGGGGAGCTTCCAAAAGAGAAGTTCATTGAGCGAAAGATCGCTTCAGCAGATCGTTGTCCACGCGAGCTAGGCACTATGGTTAAGACAGGTGAGGTTCTTTTCCATCACGAGGTCGCGAACCAGAATATTTGGAAGAATTTCTAATACCCCCCCCCCCTCGCGAAAAAAGGCGGGCTATCGATTGCTCGGTAGCTCGCCCTTTTTTAGTTTCTCGATATCGCCCTCATTCAAGCCACCTCTGACTGAGGTTTGGTTACCCTTCTGATCAGTGAATTTAAACCAAGGCCACGGCCCGAGCGGCTCAAGGATCTTGCGGTACTGCAAGTTAGCCGCCTTTAGCATCTGCTCAGAAGTGATACACGGCGCGCAGTAATCATCTATGGGCGCGGAGTGCATAGAAATAAAGATCTGTTGAGTCTCCTGAGAAGGCGCGCCCAAGCTACTCTGGGCGTGTGAGTTTGTTGGGGTAATAACTAGTATGGCTGCTAGTAATAGTAATGCTTGAGTGACGATATAACTTAGCTTTTTCATAGGGGGAGAATACTAGGTAAGGAGGGGGAGTTCAAATACCTAGCGGCCCAATCTACCCTAGTGTAATCTTCTTTCTGTGCAACAAATCTCAGAAACCAGCCAAGTTCCCCAATCAACCCCACGATTAGCAAAGATACTCTGGGTTAACACTATCTACTTCGCTGAGGGGCTGCCGTTTATGATCGTGCGGATCCTCTCTAGCCTCTATTTTACCCAGCTTGGAGTCAGGGAGCTGTATCTTGGATACCTAAATTACTTAGGACTCCCCTGGAACTTTAAGTTTCTCTGGGCCCCAATCATAGACGGGTGGGGGACAAAGCGTGGTTGGCAGATCGCCACACAGTTAATTATCGGCGTTTTAAATTTCTTTCTGGCGTACCTCTCTTACTTAGCTGGAGTAGCACCCGACAGCAGCGCCTATCTTAGCTCAATCGCGATAGTGTTTCTCTTAATGGCTTTTGTAGCCGCCACGAACGACATCGCGATCGATGGTTACTATCTTGAGGCGATACCGGCCAGAGAAGAGCAGGCGCTCTTGTCGGGGTACAGGGTGCTAGCTTACCGATTAGCAATGGTCTTCGCGCGCAGCGGTCTAGTCGGTTTAGTAGCGTGGTCAACTGCCAGAGTGGCAGGGAACTCAACAGCGCTCGGTTGGGTTCCGGCGTTCGTTGTTGCAGGTGTAGTCATGGCTGGCTTGGCTGGTTTGCATCTCTGGGTCCTCCCTAGACTCGTAGCTGAAAAGTTCACTGAACGTAAACCTCTTGCTCGTGCTTACCAGGTTTTTAAGCGTGGATTCGCCACTTACTTAAGCCAACCTAAGGTCTATCTGATCCTCTGTTTCATCATCTTATATAAATTAGGTGATGAGGTGCTCTTCTCGATGGTGACTCCATTTATGACCCGCGAACTAAAGGTCTCTACAGAGCAGTACGCTTGGGTGGCGGGTATCGTTGGAGCGGCTGGCACTATCTTAGGCGCGATGGCCGGAGGTTGGTGGATCAATAAAGTGGGTTTAAGAAAAGCGCTCTGGCCACTAAGTTTAGTGATGAATTTAAATATCTGGTTGTATGTCTGGCTATCGATCGCCAAGCCTGATCCGACAACTACCTTTGGCATCTCAAGCATCGCCACAGTTCACGCGATTGAGCAGGTCGCCGCTGGTTTGGGCAGCGCGGCGCTTTTAGTTTTTCTCTTATCTACCTGCTCAAAAGAGTATCGCGCCACTCACTATGCAGTTGGCAGCGCGATTATGTCGGTGCCAGGAACGATTATAGGTGGTGAAGCGGGGCGTTTAGTTGAGTTTATGGGTTACACCAATCTCTACATCTTAGCTTTTCTCTTCTCAATACCGGGTATGTGTTTAATACCTATAGTGCCTATTCGCGAGGAGAGCGCGTAAGTTTATATGCGATCTGAGCTTGAAGTTAATAGAGGGGATCTATCAAAGCGCGCCTTCGTTTTATCTATCGCGATGATCGTGTGCGGATTTATCGCATTCCCGATATATCAATTCTTTATAACTGGAGGCCCACTGTTTTATGTAAACGGGATAGATGAGTCTAGCTACCTATCGTATCCATTCGCGTCGTATACGGCGGGTAACATGGGCGCGCATAGAATCTTAAGCCACCTAGTGGTCGACCTGCATAACTTGGGGCTATCAGGAGGCTACTGTAACTTATTATTTGATCTGATTATCACCCCGCTTGTTATTGTCTGCGCTTATATCGCTTTAAAGAGGAGCAATGTCGTAGCTGCCAGCGCCAGAAGAGTAGCTTTACTTACATTTCTAGGGGCTTTCTTTTTTAATCCCACAAACCCTTTGATCAAAGCGCTAGATCTGTGGCACTACGCGCCTAGTCTAATCACCTGGACGGTTGTGCCATTTAACGCGGAGCTCCCCTTCGCTAGAAGCCCTGAACCACAGTTATCTTGGTTTATTGTCACGCTCTGGTTAGCTCTATTAGGTGGAACAAGGTGGCTACGCTTGAGCGCCTTTATCGTCGCGCCATTTCTTTATTCATTCGTTAGGTTGCCGTTTTTGTTTGTGGCGATAGCTTCACTAATAGCTAAGCGTTTAAACTTAAGCCGTAGCTGCATCATATCGTGGATCTCTCTGGGGGCGCTGATGGGGGTATTCTTAAGTGTGAAGAGCGATCCGCGGCTTGCTTGGTATGTCACCGCATCAAGGTTGCCGATGCTTCCCTTTACCGGTGTAGCCTCATTAGCGCTTTATTTATTTATTCGCCGCGCCCTTCCAGAAAAGCTTAAAAAGATAGTGCCTATCTTAGTAGTATCAACTTGGGTTGGACCTAACATTCAGGTAATAAGTGGCGCTTTCGCGGCGCCGGTTAACTACGAGCAGTATTGGGGAGTGGTGGTGTGCGCGTTCTTGCTGGCGCTCGTTATAGATTTACGAAGTGCGACTAAGAACCTTTGGCTCTCCCTCGCGCTCGGAGTTTTTATTTATCAGAGCGTTTATATATTTAAAGCTAATAAAACAGTCATGGGTAAGATAAGCAACCTGCCACGAGTTCTGGAAATGGTTAAGAGCGCTCCGCAGTCAGTCGCGGCGAGTGATGTATTTATCGCTTCGTATCTTGATCTAGCTTATCCCCGGCAGGCGGCGACGGTGTTTTCGTTTAATAATACATACGCTCACGGTGATGAAAACTTTAAACGTTATATCTGCGCTAAGAGATATATTGAGCGCAATCACGCTGATTTGCTGCCAAGTTATGCTTTTCTATTTGAGATGCTTGATAACGGCTACAGAGTAAAGGGGATCGATAGATTGGTTAATGCTGGAAGATCTTCGGCGCCTAGTAACGTATCTCAGAGTTTTAGTTTTGCTGAGCCATCAGAGGCGGAATGCGGAGCGAATAATTTTGAGTTGGTGGTGGCTGCTGGTGTCTCTTGAGCTTGCGTTTGAGTCCTTTGAGTCTTTTGAGTGCCCCTTTGTGTCCTTTGCGTCCTCTGTGTTGAAAGAAAGTCTCCGGTACTTGATGGGGCACGCGTACATCGATCTCGCGAGACCTGTTCTATTAAGGCTCTGCTTTGCAGAGAGTGTTTCGATAGTAGCCTGGTAAGGTTTATGTTGCTCATGCGGTGAATAGGCACTATAATCACCGTAAAATATGCGGTGATTAGCATGTGGATTCATAAGCATCGAAATTGGCCAAATTTTGTTTGGGATGTGGAAGCTGTAGCGCCCAAGTTAGCTGATGTGCGCTACGCCCAAGGGCGGCTGCTTGGACGTATGGAAAGCCTTGGCTTTGAGCTAAAGCGTGAGGCCAGTCTTAACACCCTCACGAGCGATGTAGTTAAATCCTCAGCGATTGAGGGAGAGAAGCTTAACCCAGACGAGGTCAGATCCTCGATTGCACGGAGATTGGGAATTGATATCGCTGGAATCGGCTCAGCGAACCGGGACGTAGAAGGCATCGTTGAGATGATGCTAGACGCCACACGGCAGTTTTCTGAGCCTCTAACAAGCACGCGTCTACTTGATTGGCACGCCGCGCTCTTCCCAGCGGGGCGTAGCGGCATGCATAAAATTACCGTTGGAAATTGGCGTACTTTAAAAGCTGGCCCCATGCGGGTAGTTTCCGGCTCCCTCGGTAAAGAAAAAGTTCACTTCGAAGCTCCCAGCGCCGATCGTTTGGAGCGGGAAATGCGGGCTTTTCTTAAATGGTTTGAAAACGGGAAATATATCGATCCAGTAATTAAGGCAGGAATAGGACATTTTTGGTTCGTAACGATTCACCCTTTTGAGGACGGGAATGGTCGTATCGCCAGGGCCATCGGAGATATGGCTTTGGCGCGCGCTGATTGCTCGCGAGATCGTTTCTACAGCCTATCGTCTCAGATTGAGGCGGAGCGGAGAGACTATTACCGGCAACTTGAAAGACAGCAACGCGCGACCCCTGATATTACAGGGTGGCTATTATGGTTTCTTAATTGTTTAGGACGAGCGATCTCTAACGCGGAAACAACGCTTGGGAATGTTCTATACAAGGCGCGGCTCTGGGATACAATTAATCAGAACCCCGTGAATGAACGCCAGCGTTTGATTATAAACCGCATGCTGGACGAGGATTTTCGGGGTTTTATGAATACCTCGAAATACGCGAAGCTAGCCAAATGCTCAAACGACACAGCCTTACGAGACATTCAAGAGCTAAAGAAAAGGGGGCTTTTTATTCAAAACTCAGGGGGTGGGCGTAGTACGAGTTATAGACTGGCGGAGAGATAAAGATAGTGCGCTAACTATTGAAGCGCATGATAAATCCCTGATGCTCGTTGGTACTGCTCTTGAGTCAATAGTGACCGCACCATGCTGAGTCCGTATCCTATGTTCTCAAGATTAGAAGATGAACTGACGGTAAATAATGGTTTTATCGAGTCATTCTGAGGGTCAAATTCAGAATCCGTAACCAATCCAGTATATCCCTCGAGCTGGCAGATCTGATTCAAGCCGTAACGCAGGTTCGTATTATACAGCACCTTTGCGCCCTTCTCGGTAACTCTCTTTAAGACCGCTAATTGAATGGCGGCAAGCTCAATCGGATCGCTTCCTATAATCTCATCGATTATGAGGAGTCTGCCAGGTCGCGCGCTTGAGGTGTTCTTGGCTAATTTAGAGAGCGCATCCTCAAAATAGCTTTTTCCTGAATTGGGGCTCGCTTCCGCTCCAAAATACGAATAGACCTCGTCTATTCCACCTAATTTAAGGGATGCCCATGAGCGACCGAATTTAAGCGCCATAAAAGCGCAGAAGAATAGTGAGCGGTTTAATACCGATTTCCCTGATCCATTTGGTCCGAGCAACACCGCTGCGTTTGACCCCTCAGGCATGGTGAACGACTGAGCTATCCCATCCTGCATGAAAAGATCTGCTGGAGTTATCTCTGAGTTGAGTACTTGACGGATATAGGGAAAATTTAAGAGGGGGAGTGCTTTCTCCATTGAGATCTCCGCTCCCGAGGAGGGCTCAACTTTATTTAGCTGAGATTTAATGCTCCAAGCACTTCCAAGTAATAAATCGATTCTCTGAAAAAAGTAGACGGGCAGGGCTTCGCTAGGTTCTTGGTCTATAGGGACTGAAGCATAAGCACCTTCCTGATCTTTATTCACATTGGAGCCGCTTATAGATACCGCAACGTCTCGCTGGTCGCCTTTACTAGGAGGCTGTTTAAAGCAATTCATACTTCTGTACAGATCGTTCGCCGCGCCTCTGTCAATTTGAGCAAGGCGTCCTACGATCTGCAGCTTGAAGGTTTCTAAGCTAGTTTTATCTGGAAGAAGTGAAAACATTGTGGTGAGCGAGTTTTTTACTTTGGCTGCGTATTCCGCGGTTAAATTCGATACTCCTATCTCCTCATCTCGATTTTTAATTGAAGCGCCACGCGCGCTATAGAGACTCTGTAGCTCCGCGCGTAATGTCTTTAACACCTCTTCGGAGAGATCGGCTAAGTCTCTAACGCTACAAAGAAAATTATGATTCACATACGTAGGTATATTTATATTTCCGGGTTCCGCCACCACAGAGTAGATGGTCTTCCAGTAATCAATGTGGTTAAGCATGAAAAACTCTGGCCGAAATAAAGCTTTGCAGAGCACAGCGCAATCAAATTTTTGTTGCGGGTCGATTAATCCCGGCTCGTCATTCAGGACCTCTTCCGGAGTGCAATTGGGGATAGCGACGTAATTATTATTCTGAAGCATCAAAAAATATCGACGCGCCAAATCGATCGTGCGAGCGTCGAATCCCGCGGTGCTCATCAGCTCTATCGCGTGACTATGAACCGCGATGCCGGAAGAGAATGTATAGCTCGGCACGGGCCTTCCATTATCCAAGGAGATGTCCATTTTAACTCCCTGCATCCTTCGGTCTGAGTCGCACAGTAATTTGAAGGTCTGTTTGAAGTGACTGGTCGCTATTAGCAACGCGCCCTTTGAAACTATGTCTTCGTAGAGCGCGGTGGCCACGGCGACCACCTGCGCGGAGTCTGAGCCGCTAGGAACTTCATCCGCAATCACTACATCCCCTGGGCCGACTCGTGCGGCTATCATCGCGAGCTTGTTGACGCCGTCGCGGAAGAACCCCAGTTCTCCGCTGTTCTGCGCAGGTGGGGGTGCTACCACCTCAAGTCTGTTTACTATCGGAAGCTTTGCTGAAGTGCACATGAGGGGAAGTCCCGCTTGATTGTCTAGTATCGCTCGGGCGATTCCATATACTACCTGGGACTTCCCTGACCTGTTTGACCCGCTTATTAAAAATCCCCGCCCCTGAGTTTCACCGACGGGCTGGCTGCTAAAGGACAAAGGCACTAACTTTTTTAGGTTGATACTAGATGCGGGTGTGTTATTTGAGGAATGGGATAGTGCTTCCCGTAATTTCTTATGCTGACTGTGCGGTTCGAGTAACTTATTAACAACCGACGTAGGCTGATCTCCCCGCCCAGTTAATCCGTGAACCAGCATCGGATTGTGGTAGCCGGTGATCTCAATCGTTGAATCGCCCGAGATCTCGGCGAACTTCGCTCCATCGTTGAGCACCATTAAAGCACAGCGAGCATGGTAGTCTACGCTGGCTAATCCGTCTTGCAAGATCCTAAAGGGAAAGACGCGCAGATATGAGTGAGGGAGATCGCCTTCAAATGACTTTGGGCAGATATCTTCAAAAATCCTACACAGCTCAAGCCCTTGCTTAGCCGCATCGCTGAGATCTTTTTCGCATTCATCAACCGCTGCGAGCCTCTTTAAAGCCATTCTAAGGTTTGTCGCGCTGCATGTTTCTCCATATTTTTTGAGGTCGTCAGTGTCAGAACAGTCAACTTCATCGAAATCTTGCTGGATATTGCCCCTCTCATCAACTTCGAATCCGAATCTATTTTTTAATTCGTTTAACTGTTCTCTGGTGCATAACTGGTAAGCATTGCACAAGGGATCCGCGGCGAATTGAAGGAAATCTGGATTATTAGTGAAATGCTGAATGTCTGAATGACTTAAAATTCTATCAATTCTAGTGGTAACTCGGTTACACATAGCGCCAGGAGCGTCTGATAATTGCGCTCTGATCTGCAGCATAGCCATTACACACCGTCCTAGCGATATAACTACGCGCGCATTGTCTGGCATAGGGAGGTCATAGGTTATAGCCGGGCATTTCGAATGACGAGGCCCGTGGCGTTGGATGCGGAGATAGTAAAGCTGCTTTTGAAACTCTTCTGCTGACTCGGTAAAAATGGCGACGTGCTTAGAGAGTGCTCTAAGGGACTTAGTCGGATTTTCGGAATCCTTAAACGCGTCTATTAACGATTCGGTGCCTTCGCGGCGTGCTTTTAATTTATCCTCTATAAGAGCCAAGCTAGCAAGATTCCTGGCGAGTATTTTGAGTACGTAATCTGAGGCGCCGTGAAAGGCAGGGTACTGCTCTTGAAGTTCTTTAAGTCCACTTTCAGTTGAAATGCCAAGGTAACGCATCTCTTCCGGAGAGAGGTGCGGCTTTGGTGTTGTCTTTTGAGCCGAGGCTTGTTCCTGGGAGCGTGGCTTGGTTGGCCGCCCATGCACGCTATAATCAGATGAAGTTTGCATTAGAAGCTCTCCCTGGCCCTCTGGCTATATACGCTGTTTTATATGGAGCCCGGAACCTAGTCAATTTTTGCTAGTTTGACTCGTTTAATTGGAGCTAACTAGCTGAAACATGGGATTTTAGGGCAACCAAGAAAGAAGATGCGCTAAAAAGCTCTTAGCGATGCAATAACAGGAGCCATAGAAAAATCCGGTGAAACGAACACCTCATGTCAGTCTGTGCCCTTGATAAATAACCTCTAGGACGTCTACCTATCGCTAGTATCCTAAAGCTCTGACGAGGTCGGCGATTCTAACCGCGCTTTCGTTACTGGGTATCATTAACGTAACTCTTTTAGTTAAGGGCGCTTACCATCAGTAAAAGGGGACTTATACCCTTCGAATTGTGCGGAATTAAAGAGAGGCCGGAAGCTGGGACTGATGTGTAGTTGCAACGATAAGTAATCCATAACGAACACTAGGCAACGCGCTTTTTAACCTCAACCGTGTAATCAAGTCCTAAAGATTCGACCTGTTCCTGAAGCGCTAGCTGAACAAGGACGGTAGGAGAGTACCCAATCTTCTTGGCGATATGAGCGGCCTTAAAGAGACTAACTCCCTTACGTCCTTTCTCTATGTCACAAAGGTTCGCGGGAGAGATGCCTATTTTCTCAGCGAATTCTTTTTGATTCATGCCTTCTGACTTTCTCCAAGAGGAAATGAGCCTTCCTATCGTAAGTTCGCCGTATTTTTTTTCCAGGTCTTTTAATCCCAACTTCTCTTTAGTACTCATGCTTTGATACCTCTATGACCTCTACAATATGTATTTTACCGTCCTCATGTTCAACGTAGATGGCTCGATTAACCCGACTCGCTCAACAACCATCGTCCAAGCAATAAACTTGTCACGAATAAAAAAGGGGACTTTAGCCAGTGCCTTATCGACTCCCTTGTTCCAAGAGACCTTATAGTCCATAAATAACAATGATACTGCTAATAGCAGTATTTAATCAACTACAAATTTAGTTTTATAATCAGGCCTAAAAAATAATTAATTTAAGAATTGTAGCAGTAGATTGAGTAGTTAGGATTAGTCTTGGCCGCTGATGAGAGATGGTTCAAAAGATTGTAACTACTCAGCATATTCTGCCGCAATAACGGAAGATGCTCCTGATTATTATTGGTCTATGTTCGATTAGTCCTTCTTTGTAAGACTATTCACCCTCATCGGAGGCGTCCCAAAGAGGGTCGAAGATAGATGCTTTCATGGTGACATTGCATCGGCATACCCACCCTCAGCAACAACTTTTAATTTCATCGGCCGTTCAGTAGAGCCGTCCCTCATAAAACGAAAACGTCCCGAGGCGCCCTCGCGCCACTCCTCGTTTCTCATCTTAGCGGGGATACATTCATTAAGAGGTGATGTCGCTGCTTCCTGGCAGGCATGCGACTCTTTAAGTAGCGCCTTGAATCCGTCATACGAGAACACGAAATCATCGGCTACATCCTGGCCTAATTTGGCCGCTATTTGTTCTCGAGCGTGTGAGAATAGCTCCTGGTTGATATCAAATCTAAGAACAAATGCGCCATTAAATGGCCGTCTTGCCGCCTTGTCATGGGTTTGAAGCATACTCGATTGGAGGATAATCGCTCCGTTGTATCGCAGGGCGGCTAGCTGTTTAACAACGAAAGCCGCTGTTGATTCACCGGTCATTAGAATCACAACCTCAGGTTTGTCGCGCAAAGTCGCGACTAGATCGGCTCCAACAGGTGGAGAGTCTAAGTTGAACTCTCTAAGCTTTAAACTAAATGGGAGATTACTTGCGGTTACGGCATCACTGATACCTTGCGCGAACTGCTGGCCGAAATAATCTGACGCGACCAGAGCCGTCCCCTTTTTCCATCCACGCTCTCTAATCAGGTCGGCTATGTATTGCCCCTCATAGTTTAAAAGCGATAGCCACGAGAGCGCGTTTGGGTGCGCGCTCTGAAACTCGTGTGATGACCGACCCGAGATAAACATAGGAAGATTCTTTGCCCGCGCCATCGGCGCTATAACTCGCGCGCCTCCTAAGCAAGACGCCACAATTATATCTACGCCTCTTTGATTAGTAAGGCTTAGAAAGGCGCTTAACGCCTTAGTTGATGAGCAGGATTCCTCATCTTCAAAGAACAGTTCGGCGGGATTATCGCTTTCTGAATTAGCTAGTTCAATCGCGCTCTGCACGCTTCTGCCCCAGGTGGCAACGGCGCCTGATAGTGGAGCTATGACACCGATTTTTAGATGCTTTTTACCGTGCGAGTTATCAGCGGATGCTGCATTTACGATCGCTAAAGCTGATAGAAAAACAGTGGCTAGTGTCTTAAAGTCTCTAGTTCTAAGCATAATGTGGCTTTATTAGAGCCACCGCTGCGTTGCGAGTCAAGGGGCTGATATCTCCCGAGCCAGGAAGAAGTACCACTTAAGCTTATGGAAGGCCGGCAAAACCCCTCCCTACTGCGAAAGCGGATCTTGAGCTGCTCTTCGAGTTTTCGAGATGGAAAAAAATCCTCAATGTATCACAGTGGATACATCTCCGGCCTTCGCTAAAGCGGGAATGTCCGACACTCCGTTGAAATTTTGAGCAGAGTGGTAGGTAATCATCATTAAGCTACCTTTCTTAATTCGTCAAGCTGTCTGCCTGAGCACATTGCTTTTAGCTTACGAATAAATATTGGT
>JBIKWQ010000092.1:0-10992 GCA_044356215.1 Bdellovibrionota bacterium
AGTTAAGGAGGACCAAAATGGTGCAGCTGGTTAAAAGCACAAGAGATTTTGAAATTTTCGGCGCGCAACCCTGGCACCGTCAGGGTGAGCACCGAAAATTCAAAAGCCGCAGTGATTTTAGCCAGATGCGCCGTTTTGGGACCCGCAACTGCCGTTTTTAGGTTTATACAGAGTGGAGAATGTTATATGGCAAGCGAAACTAACGAACTAACTTTTGTGAGGTGTCCTACCTGCCGTAGCTTGGTTCCTGCCAGTGCCTCTAGGTGTCGGATCTGTAACGCGACTCTTGAGGCAGGAGCTAAACCAGCGGCTTCTGAGCCACCTGCGCCGCAGGGGCGTGCTAGGCAGAAAACTGTGTCAGCGGCGGCCGAAGAGGTTCGCGGAATTGTCGGCGCTGCAGCGCCGATTGAGCCACCCGTAAAGCCGGTGTCGGTCGCTCCGGTGGCACCTGCAGAGAGCGGCAGGCCAGCTGATGTGAATGATTCAACTGAGGATGACACTTTTGATCCCCTAGGCGCGTTTCTGCAAGATCTCGACGCTGAAGAGGATAAGCCAACGCCAAGCGCGCCACCGACTCCTCAAAAAACAGAATCTCCGTTAGCCGATCTCTTTGATGACAGCGACGATGATGATGACGATGACGATTTTGATCTGGATATCTTTAATGATCCAGTTTTTGAGGAGTTGTTGTCAGATAAAGCCTCTAAGCAGAGCGCAGGACCGTCTGATTCGGAGGTATCTGAGACTTCGGATCTTGTGGACGATCTATTAGATCCTTTGGATGATATTGAGGAGCCTGAGCCGCAGGTTGAGGTGAAACCAGAGCCGCCACCAGTGGTTCAACGTGAGCCGCGGAGGCCAGAATCGCGGAGACAGGAGCCTAGTAGGGGTGAGGGTGCGCCTCAGAGGCCTAGTGAATTTGTTAATCGTGAGGAGCCGAGGTCCGCGAAGCCGGTCGAGAGACAACCAGCACCCCGTCCAAAGGTCGATTCTCCACCATCTCCAGTTTCTCCTCGTCCAAGGATCGGAGGGGTGGGGCCACGACAGGAAGTTAACCCCAGAGTGAGCTCGGATTCGTCCTCAAAAGATCAAGCTAGCGCACGGCCTCAGAGGCCAACGCAGCCAGAGACACGCGGAGCTGCGCGTCGAGAGGAACCGAGGCGGCCAGAAGGTAGGCCGCTGATTCATCCAGCGCGAACGGCTGCGGGATCGAATCGCGCGAATCTCGAGGACGAGCGTGAGAGAGTTCAGCCGAGCGAACCGGCACGAGAGGAGAGATCTCCGGTCGCTCCAAGTGGCCCACGTACCAACAAGATGAAACCAGGACGGTTGTTTGGTTGGTTGGTTAGTTACGAGAATCCGGATGGCCGCGCGATAGAGTTGCGAGTTGGAAGGTTCTTTATCACAGGGAACAGTATCCGAGGTAGTGATCTGATCCTTGAGGACCAGAGTATATCGACACCACACGCATTGGTGGCGATCACTGAGAATGGATTCCAACTTCAGGATCTGATGAGTGAGCGGGGTACATTCGTGCGTCAGCAGGGCGAGGCTCAGTATTCACGTGAGGATGGAGTGATGGAGATTCGTCACGGAGATTGGATCAGGTTTGGCGATGTGGAGTTCCTGGTAACGATAGTGCCGTCTTAAGGTTATTTAGATATGGTTAAGGCATAGAGATGAGATCATTGCGGGCGTTCATAGCGTGTTGCTGCGCATCACTTTTAGTTGGCGGCTGTAGCTCCTCTCCGGTAGCGGATGATGTCTCTCAGCGTGAGGCTAATGAGATAGTTTCGGCGCTGGACAGGCATAGGATCGCGGCGTGGCTGGTGAAGGGGCGTGGTTCAAAAGGGCGCTACTCAGTTGAGGTGTCGTCGAGTGATTTCGCTGGGGCAGCGGGTGTACTGAGCTCTCTGGATCTTCCAGCCGAGAAGAAGCCATCGTTTCAGGAGCTCACCGGGGGAGGTGGAATTATCCCTCCAAGCCGCGAGGTAGAGGCGCTACGTTTAGATCGCGCCACAGCCCAGGAGCTAGAGGACCTCTTTAAATCAAGAAGTGATATAGCCTCTGTAAATGTGATCGTTAGGGCGCACTCGCGGACGCGTGATGAGAAACCAACAGCTACTGTGGTTGCTCGCCGGTCTACTAAGGCTGTTCCGGATCTCAGCGAGCTAAGGGAGATAGTTAGGCGCGCGGTTCCGGGGATTCAAATAGAGGATGTTTTTATATCGGTATCTGAGCCCTTGCCGGATGAGCTTTCCGCGGGAACGCGTACATCCGGCTTGGTTTCCTTCCTCGGATTTTGGAGGGTTCCGGAGGAATCGCACGGCGGATTGGTAGGTTTATTCGCTGGGCTGATCGCTTTGACAGGGGTGATCGCGGGGTTAGCGGGCTACCTGCTCGGTCAATTTAATTGGCTTAATAAATTAAGTGCTCCCAGCTTCAGTAAAGCTAGTCGCGTCGGGTCAATGAGTAGCGGTGGTGGTAGAGCTAGCGAAACATCTGAGGATGGCTCTGAGAGTGGGGACCTGGTATGAGAGGAGCTAACGCTTTTATGCGTCTTCAGCCTTACGATCGCGCGCGTGTGGCGATCGCTGTGTTGCTTGATGGAGGCGAGGCGCCCATATACTTACTCAATGACGCGGAAATTGGAAAGGAGCTTAGAGAAGCCGCCGAGGAGCTGTTGTCAATGGAGTTAGATATAAGGTTCCCGTTTGTGGGAACTATGTTGCGCTTGGCTCTAGAGGAGGCTGGCTGATGTGGTTGGTGATAATGAGTTAGAGTTAAAGCTTTATAGAGATAAAGTAGTCCAGGAATTAAAGCGAAGAACTGAGGCGTTAATGGGGCTAGAGGGGCGATTGATAGACGCGCAGTTTGAATTGGATAGAGCGACGCGAGCGAGTCGAACTATCAGTGGGACAACAGCGCGAATCCAGATTGAGAACGCCCACCGGGTTAAATTGAGGTCCGCTCTGAGAGTTTTGGAAAGTGAGAGAGATGAGGCGAAGGCAGACCTGGAGCGCGCCGAACAGAGATTGCGAGAGGTTGATCAAAGACTTGATGAGCTTTTGAAAGAGGGCCAAGAGGTTTAAGTGAGACGGGGTAATAAGTGAGTAGCGGAGAGCAGATATCAGCGGAATCAGAGGGGCAAGTTGAGCCTTGGGAGCCGCGTGGCTTTTTAAGGGCGATCGATTATCGCGAGGCGCGCCTGGCTAATGGATTCCTGCGTTGTCATCCGGAACGTTGGTTCCCGGGATTCGCTGAGCGCTGGGCGCCATTGGTCTCGACCCTTGGATGTGAGCTTAGGATGGGGGAGATAAAACCCACCATAGTTATTCCTGATGATTGCTGGATCTGTTTTCGTGGAACCTTAGAGAATGAGGCGGTCGTGGTGGCGATTGATCGACAGACCGCAGAGCTTGTAATCCAGGAAGTAGTTCCAAATATAAGCGGCGGGCTCCAGACAGACCTGGTGATTGAGTACCTGATCCAGCGCTTTATGGCGATCTTGGGTATGACTCAAACCGCATCCGAGACCGCTGGGGCATTTATATTTAATGGCCGATGCTCCCCTAGCGAGGTCTCTTTAATGGCAGCGGTGAAGTTGTCGTTCTCCTTAAATTCCGCACCGTGCTCGGTTGTGGTCGCCTTAGGACAAGAGGCGGTCGAACGTATGGATAGGCTGTGGCGCAGGCAGGTTCACTCATCTATTCGCATAGCGCAGGAAGCCGGATTACTTAGGTTTGAGATAGCGCAATTGGGTGTGCCGCCACAGCTTCTCTCAGAATACGTCACCAAAGGCACAATAGTAGATTTAGAGGTTGCCGCGTCTGACACTCTTACGCTGAGGGTCGGCTCGAAATTATTTATGCCGGCTCGAATGATTCAGATAGATGGCAAATTGGGGTGTCAGGTCGTGTCGGGATCGGCCACGAATCTCCCTGTGGCAGAGGGGACATCACGGCTTAGTGTCGAGATCGCGTCGATGTCAGTGGAGCCAAGTGTGCTCGCGGAGCTCGGACAGGTAGGAGCGGTGCTCAACACGGGTCGACAGCTAGATAATCGAGTCACGCTGAATATTAACCAGGAAAAGGTCGCGGACGCCCGACTCTGCGTCTATCAGGGGCGGTATGCCATAGAGGTAGGCTAGCAAAAATCCTCTGTCCAGAACGGCATCCCGTGGTTAATATGCCGACATGGATGGATCGTTATCAATAGTCTCGGTGATCCTGGGGCTTTTACTCTTTACGACTTTTGTCAAAACAGCGACGGTTTTGTCGATAGCTCGCTATGGCTTGGGTTTGGTCGGTTTTGAGTTTGGAGCTGTATGTTTTTTTGTAGCTCTCGGTATGGCGTGGTTAGCGGTGCCGCCAGAGTTAGCCAGTCTGGGGTTTCCAGATGCTCTATTTTCTAAGACTCAATCGATTCAGCCGCAGGTTATAACTCAGTCGTTGGTTCCATATATGGAAAGGCGGATAGATCCGGAGATCGCGGCGCATTTTAAAGGGTCAACCAAAGATGGTGTGGCTAATGATCAAGGTGTCAAAGTCCACGAGAAAGACAGTCCAATAAGCTCAGTAGCTCCAGCGTATCTGCTCTCTCAATTGAAAGAGGCTTTTCAGTTGGGGTGCATGATACTAATACCGTTAGTAACTGTAGATCTTCTGGTTGCTCACGTGCTCGCATTGATCGGCACTCAGAATATCGCGGCAGCGGCGGTGGCTTTGCCGCTAAAGATACTGCTCTTTATAGCCGCGGGAGGCTGGGGTCTTCTGGGGAAAAAATTGCTCGGCTTGGAATAGTATAGTATAGGGGACCATGATGCGCGAAGAGCAGTTGTATGATCTTATTCAACAAGCGTGGCGCGTGGTGTTTACGCTTGTTATTCCCACATTAGCGATACCGCTGGTGAGTTTTATTTTCTCTTTTGTTTTTGGCTTAATCGGTGTCAGAGATGAAGGGGTGGGGTACGCGTTACGTGTCCTTGCTCTTATAGCGGTTGCCTTGCTCTGCGCTCCGATTTTCGCCAGTGGATTGACTGGCCTTATGTCAGATGCTTTGAGGTAAAAGGCATACTATTATGTGGCTGCTTTTGTGCGCTATCGCCTTTGGTGGCCCGTTGATGGTGGTCGGAGCCTCCGTCCTGCTACTCATTCCTGCTGGTTTCATGTCGCCTAGTTCGGCTCAAGCCGTCTCTGCGGTCACTTTTTGTCTCGTCAGTGTAATGATTACAGCGGCGGCTGGAACGAGTGCGGTATTTCGCTGGTGCTTTGATCGTGCTCCAGCTCGAGGGGGATCTCTCTTATCTGGATTAGTAATGGCGCTGTTTTTTTTGAGTCATGAGATTACCCTTCGCTTTATTGGCCAACTTTTTACCGGGGGTGTTCTCGCGATAAGCGCAGGAGGTTTGCTTTTTGAGCTCCTAGCAGAGTTAGGTACTTTGGTCGGGTTGGCGGTAGCGATCTCCTGTCTTGTGTTGTTGCTATTAGAATTGCCACTAAGGTGGTGTGAAGCTGGGTCAAAGTTGATTCCGGATGGTTGTTTTAGGACGCTTCGGTGGGTTGGTATAGTTATTTTTATGTTTTTAACAGCGTCTGTCCTGCGTAATGAGGGCGCTGTAAGGCTAGCGCACGCTTTTCGCGGTGCGTTGAATTAAAAAGGGGAATCTATTGTGGATCGCCTGACTGAAAAACAAGACAACCTCAGAGACCTTCCGCCTACGGCCTTTTTTCCGCTCTCTGGACTGGCAACACGACTATTTGTCGTGGCGGCAATTAGTGGGGTGCTCTTTTTTATGGGCGAGAGAGCTTTAGAAAAGCTGCTTAAGCCATTTGACTCGTGGGCAAGGCTCACTGAGTCCCCTTTGGAGTCGGTTGGCGCGACACTTATTCTGTTGGCTATCCTTGCCGTGGCGGCTTTAGTTGTTGGTGTTGTGAGCTCAGTGGCTCAGATGGGTTCGGCCTCATTTAGCGTGAGGCTCCGCTTATCAAAGGAGTTAAATCATAGACGATTACCCCTGATGGTTGTGCTAACGACGTTGGTTTCTGGCTTTTTGGCTGTACTCGCGGTCCGATATACTTGCGGAGATCTACTGGAGATTCTCCATGTCCAAAGAAGTGACCTAGGGCCGGGCCTATTAAAGCGGCTTTTAACTCACATGAGTAAACTGGTGGTTGTCGCTTCGTCCGTTTTAGCTATACTGGTTGTGTTTGGTTATCGTTTCGGCCTTTTGATTAAACCACAGAGTCGGGGCTAGAGTCAGACTATTTTTCAGATGGGCGAGATCTGGCCACGGTGTGAGTATTTACCGAACGAGATCTACAGGGTGTATTTTTATGTCAGCATCTCCTGATCCATTCTCACTTTCGCCTCTTTTGGCGGTTCTTCCTAGGCTTGGGAATGTATCGAGACTAGAGACGTTAGTATCTTCTCTCTTCGCCCGCTTTGAATCGCTCGACGCTCTGCGCGAAAATGTTGATGGAGCTGAGGCAAGAGCGCGCTTGGCCCATGAGGCGGCGATGCTAAGGCAGATTCTCGACTGGCTATCTGTTAATCCCGATGAGGAGAGCCACAATGAGTAACGAATCTTCAGCGGTAGAGTCACACAGATCAAACTACTCAAAAGAGGAGCAGCTGGATATCTACGCGTTAGCGAGGATGTGTCTTGAGTCAGGTCAGGTCAAGCGAGCGCAGGTAATTCTGCGTGGGCTTACAACAGTCGCCCCTGAGTTTGTTCCAGGTTGGCTGGCTACCGCTGTGACGCAAGCTACTCTAGGGAATATAGAGCAATCTTTAGATGCGGCTAGACAGGCGCTAAAACTGCAGCCTGATTCACCGATAGCTATGATAATTCTGGTAACAACCTCTCTAACGCTAGGTGACCAGAGCACTGCTGGTACATATCTGGGCGAGTTAAATGAGATGATCGAGCAGGGAATGGTTAGTGATCCGAATCTTATTAGGCTCTTTAAGATGCAGATGGTTCGGTATAATTCGCCGAACTCGTAAGAAAGGAGCGAAAAGAGGAGAGCAGCGAATCGTTGTCTTTAAGCAGATCGCTTGGACTCCCGAAATCAATCAGGCGCCCATTCTTTAGGCCAAGGATCAGATCGGCGTCCATCACAGTTGGCAATCTGTGGGCCACTATGAGAACTGTGGCGCCACGAAGTTCATTCCGCAGAACGTTTTGAATCTGATAGTCAGCCTCGGAGTCTATTGACGCGGTAGCCTCATCAAGAATTATCACTTTGCTCTTTCTCAGAAGAGCGCGCGCAAGAGAGATTAATTGACGTTGGCCAGCGCTAAAATTAGCACCGCCTTCACGGACATCCGTGTTTAGTTGATCTGGGAGAGACACTACCAGTTTTTTTAGACCAACCCGTTCCAGGGCATCCCAGATCTCCTGGTCTGAGCAAGCCTTAAAGGGATCGAGGCTCTCGCGAAGCTGTCCTGAAAATAAGATCGGTTCTTGCGGAACAACGGATAAGGCGCCGCGCAATTCGGACAGCGCGAGTGTTGAGAGGTCGATTCCATCGATCTCGATAGAACCAGAGGATGGTTCAACAAGGCGCAGCAAGCTCAATATAAGTGTACTCTTACCCGAGCCGGTACGACCGATTATTCCGACGCGACTGCCAGGGGGGATCACGCATGAGATTCTGTCAAGGGCCAAGGGTAGCTCTGGCTTATAGCGAGCGCTAAAATTCTCTAAGGTTATCGATCCGCGTGATGGCCAGCCAGAAGGGGGAGTGTTTCCGTGCGGCGATTCCGAAGGTGTATGCGCGTAGCGCTCAATCCGCTCATAAGAGGTTAAATTATTCTCGACCATCGATATACTGCGGATAGCCCAGACCATCGTGGATGTCATCATAATAGCGTAGGCCAGAGCCAGACCCGATAGAGCCACACCGGATGAAATTCCTAGATTAAGAGAGACACTTAACCCGATTCCTAAGATTATCGCGACCCCAACCGACTCAAGGCGAAGACCGAGCCACCTGTTAGTTGCAGTTTGTGTGTAGGTTATTCGGTTGTGGGCGTCTAAGGCTTTGGTGTATCTCGCGGTAAATATGTCGGCTAGCTTCGATGCTCTAAGTGCCTCTACACCGGCGAGGCACTCCGAGAGTATCGCGAAGATAGGGGATAGCGAGAGTGCGCTAAGACGCTGTAAATCCCTTGAGGCGGGCCTGAAGAATCGCGCCGCCAGATAATAGATGGCGGCGGCCGGACCGATAATCATAAACACCGCCGGAGCGACAAAGGTGACTATTAGGCATACAGTGAGTGTTTCTATCAGGCAGTGACCAGTATCAATAAGCGCCCGTGGAAGAGCGAGCTCGACGTTCTCAAGATCGCGACTAAACCTGTTTAGTACGCGGCCCACCGGATGAGACTCAAAGAAGTTAAGTGGCGCGTGAAGAATCCCATGAAGTAAGTCTTTGTGAGCCGATATCCCCGCTTTCATTCCAGCGCTAAAGACGCTCATCGTGCGAAGGTATCCAATAACTCCCAATAGAGTCACACATCCCAAATATCCGGAGAGGAATGTAGTCAGATCAACTTGCTTAACCCCTGACCAACTAGTCAGCCAGAGATCGGTGGCAAGCGCCGCACCTTGGCGACCTACAAAGAGTAGCGCTATACCGAACAAAGCGAAGCCGGGGGCCAATTTACGGAAATAAGATGTGACAGTGGCGTTGGATACGGCGCCCGTCCGTCGCTCCTCAGTCTGAATGAGTGGTTCAGGTGACGCGGGAAACTCATCATCTCTGTCTACCTCCTCTTCCTGGGAGATCTGAAAATTAGCTGACCTATGTTCGCTTGTTGTGAAAGAAGCCTCGTCACTTATTTTTTGGTGGAAGTGAAGGAGCTGTTTGAAGCGGTCGGAATGAGCTATCAGATGCCGTGGTTCTCCCTGTTCAATAATCTCACCGTTATCAATTACTAAAACTCGATCCGCTTCCATGGCGAATTCGAGTCTGTGACTAACAACAATCCTGGTCTTATCTCGTAGCTCACCGCGGATAAGATTATTGAATACGTGTCGGGCAACTTGAGGATCGAGAGCGCTTAAGGGATCGTCTAGTAAATAGATCTCGGCGTTTTGGTAGACAGCTCGCGCTAGGGCCACGCGGTGGCGCTGGCCACCCGATAGGTTTATTCCGCGTTCACCAATTCGTGTCGCGTCACCGGCTGGTAGGTTTTGCAAATCAGGACGTAATCCCGACGCAAAGAGCGCCCGTTGATAACGTGAATTATCAAAATCTCCCCCAAAAGTTATATTATCACGAACTGAATCACTTATAATCCAGGGGTGCTGAGGTACATAGGACACGGGACCTCCGAGAGACACGCTCCCCGAGTCGCTCGGTAGTTCTCCAAGGATACTTAAGAGTAACGCAGTCTTTCCGGATCCAACTGATCCTACTACTACGACTAATTCGCCACGAGAGATTGAGATGCCATCTTTTACGCGAGTAGCCTTCGCACCGCCCGAGGACCATGTAGTCTTGAGATCTTGTATTATGATCGCCTCAGCCTGCTCTTTAATAACCTTAGTTGGAACGAATTCAGACGAGGTGAGAAAGGTATGAATTCGCTTCGCCGCTACGCTCGCTTCGACCACGCTGTGGACCGTCTCAGGGAGCATGTTCAGCGAGAAGCGTAGTTGCATAAATAGGGTTAAGACAGGGAAGAGTGTGGCGGCTTCTAAGGTCGCACCAGACCTTACTAATAAGATCGAAGTGGTAGCCATCGCCGCGGCTGGCGCTATGCCAGATGAGATGGCGAATAACGCCGATAATCTGGCTAATTTAGCCGCTATCGCCGCTTCCTCTTTACGTAGGGAGTTAATCTTATTTTCTAGGTTGGCTTCCCATCCCTGGGATTTGGCGGCCTTTATGTGAAGAAGAGTCTCTCTTGTAAGCCCAACTCTGCTGTCCGCGATGCGAGAGAGCCTAGAGCGCAGTCTTCCCTGCTCGCGCGCGATAAGAATCGAGAAGGATAGAAGTAGAGCTAATGTGCATCCTCCAGCTAGAGCGGGAGTACCAACGAGTCTGTATAGCAAAAAGATTATCGCTATAAGTGTTAGTGGGTGATACCAGATGGAGTTTAAGAAGACGAATAAGTTTTGAATTTTTAAGGAATCAGTCGCCACCAAATTTACGATTAGTCCGGCGGACATTCGGTGCTGCTCTGATCTTTGCTGTCTAAGTGCTTTTTGAAAGATGAGGGCGTTAAGGGCAGCACGTAACCTAATAGCCATATTAGGCTGAAAGAAAAATAAGTAGTGTGAGCCAAAGATACCGATGAGCGATGAAGTGGCGAGTGTTATGGCGCATAGGATCGGATACGGAATATTCAACGCTGAATGTATCGCCGCGAATGGATCCCTTTCGATCCACTCTGGCGAAGAGGATCTATCGCTGAGGGCTTTTAGTAGCTCCCTTAATATGAGCGGGTTAGCTAACGCGACAGCTAAACAAACGAAGGAAAAGGCCATGACAATCGCTATCGTTCCGATATAGCAGGAAGCCGCGGCGGCAAATAAAGAGAGGTAGCCGAAAGATTTAAATTGAGCCGCGGCGAGACCTAATCTTTCAGAGTCACCGGTAACTTCCATATGCTTCGGCAGCTTAGGAAGGTCTGACGGATTAAGTGGGGCTTTGTTAGCACTTCGTATGACCGGAGTGGCCCAGCTAAAGAGCAGCTTAGATAATAGAGATGGAGAGGACCTGGGCTGCATGAAGGATGATATTAGCAGATACGGTGTGGTTTGGAATGGAGGGAATACGGGGGAGTAGGAGAGAGATGAAGGGGTATGGGCGGAGGTTGATTCCTCAAATAATCCGGATCTCTCCCCGTGAACGTAAAGCGTTGCCCGAGGTCAATTTTTATCACCACAGAGGACGCAGAGGACACAGAGAATAGGCCATTTTATGGGCAATTATGGAGTTTTCTCTGTGTCCTCTGCGTCCTCTGTGGTAAAAGTAT
>JBIKWQ010000093.1:0-10623 GCA_044356215.1 Bdellovibrionota bacterium
GCAGAGGACACAGAGAAAACCCCATAATTGCCCATAAAATGGCCGTTCTCTGTGTCCTCTGCGTCCTCTGTGGTGATAAAGAACTGCGATGCCCTAGTTGGGGGGTAGATTCGTCGGATTTTCCGTGAGATAATTAGGTTTCTATGAGCATTATTTCGCACGGGTACTCTGGTGATAAAGAATCAAGTGGATCAGATCCGCGAATCACTAAACTTAAAAATGAGCTAAGAGAGTTTGATTTAGGGCGCTTCCTACTCGACAATCGGGGGCTTAATGGGCGATGGACCTCCTATGTGTTGATGTATCCGGATAGAGGTCGGGCGTCTAATCTGAGTAGCGATGGATCTCAACTTAAGGAGTTGGAGTCATGGTTGCTTAACAGGTGTCCGATATTCGCGGCGACTCAAGAGAGATTCCGAATCTTTCGTGAATTGACTCAGCCGTTGCTTCGCTCAGATATGAAAATAGCCTCGCTTCCTAGTGGGCTGATGGATGATTTGCTAACACTTGATTACTCCTCTGTCGATAACGTAGAGGTAACGGCCATAGATCTTGATCCAGATAGCTTAGAGGCCGCCAGCATTAATCATAAGCAGCTAAATACTCCTGTAGTCGTTAAGTTTGAGCAGCGTGATGCGTGGGCTCTCGATTCTTTTGAACGTTGGGATCTGATAACCAGTAATGGGCTAAACATCTATGTAGCTGAGGATGAGAGTTGCACGGATTTATATCGCAGTATCTCTAAATCCCTTAAACCAGGCGGAATGTTTGTGATGAGTTTTATCACTCCGCCAGATCGGTGGGAGCCAAAATCACCAGAGGACCTTGCACAGCAGCGTTTTCTTTTTACTAACGTGATGCCGGTCAGGTGGAGCTGTGTACGAGATGAGAGTAAAACTAGACAGCAGCTTGACGCCGCCGGTTTTGAGGTCGTTTCAATTAGGTATGATTCACAGCGGATGTTTCCGGCAGTTCTAGCTCGTAAGCTTTCCTCGAGAAGTTAGCTCTGCCGCAAGGCACTGCTTATATGCCTCTTGGGGGCTTAACAAGCCTTCTTTGGGGGAGGGAATACCCTCTTCAGCTCTCTAATGTTTAGCCGAACGCAAGGCTTCGATTTTAAACGCGCGTTAGCTCACGCGTATGCGGTACCTTCGTTTGTTCTGAAATAGCTCCTATCGCCGAGAAAAAGTCCCTCGACGGGCATATGATCTAAATGCAATACTTTTGGTGTGAATCCAACTATTTACTCTGAAGGTCCCTACCGTTTCTTCTTCTTCTCAAGAGAGGAACCCAGACCTCATGTACATGTGATATCATCAAACGGAGAGGCGAAGTTTTGGCTTGAGCCCGTCGTCGCTCTAGCGGACTCGGAGGGGTTAAAGCCCCTAGAGCTTCGGCGAATTCAAAAAATTGTGGAGCGTCAAAGTGAAAAGTTCCGGAAAGCTTGGAAAGATTTTTTTGGGGTGTGAGGTAGCTAACATCTCGCCATTTGGGGTGTGGGTGCTAGTTAGCGGTCGCGAGTACTTTCTCGACCACAAAAAGTTTCCTTGGTTCAAGGGGGCCGCGGTTGAAGATGTTCTGAACGTAGAGAGCCCTAGTACAGGACATCTTAGGTGGCCAGCTCTTGATGTCGATTTGCACCTAGAGTCTATAAGCTCGCCGGAGCAGTTTCCTTTGGTGGCTCGTACCAACGGGCATAACAAGAAGGCGGTGCGGAGGACCAAACGTCCCCGCACGCATTGACGTTATACGCTTTTCTTTTCGCGCCTTCTCCAGTAGCCAGGTCGTCTTTTAGCATGAGCGATTGCTACAATCTCAATTGTATCTATTTTTATTCGAAATATTACAGAATAGAGAAGACCACGTAATTCCAACTGTATTACCAGAGTCAAGGTCCTCAATTCTAGCTTTTAACTCTACTTCCCAAGCCGCTTCTACATCCCCAGTTTCTTCTTCCTCAAGACTCGCGATAAGCGACGCGGCCAATCCTGCTCTTTCAACTTCCGTGAGGGCGAGTGCCTGATTTAATACTTTCTTTACATCTTCTGTCATGTAAGTAGTGTACTGCATTGTGTATAGCAAATAAATGCAAAAGATTTCGCGCCATTAACTACTTAGTTTGACTAAACATCCCTAAGGCGCCAGCCTTTCGATTTGGACGATCTTTATCGCCGCATTATCAGCGTTTAGCTGAGCTGTATAGCTCAAAAGGTCGCTACTATTTTTAAAAACTAGCACGATAGGCACGCCGAATGCTTCTGCCTCTGGCGACTCTTCCAGCCTATAGATATACATCTCTACGATGGCGCACTCGTTGAATCTCGATTTCTCGCCTCTGCTTGTTCACGATATAAATTACTCGATAGTCTCCAACTCGAATCCGAAAGGTATGTTCGGAGCCAATCAACTTCTTAGACGAAGCAGGAAACGGATTCTCTTCCAGAGCTTCTACGGCTTTAAGCACCCGGCGGACTGCTAATCGATCTAAACGCTTAAGGTCCTTGGCTACTGAGCCTTTAAAGGTGACCTTATAAGAGGCCATCTTTTTTAAGCCTCTTTTTCATTTGCTCGAATGATACTGTCTTGTCCTTTCGACGCTCGGCAACGGCAACGAGGTCCTGAATGTCCTCAAGCATCTCCTCATAGGTCTCAACAGGGAGGATAACTGATTTCTTGCGACCCTTCTCGTCGGTGACATATTGAACTGCAGATGCTCTTTTCATGGTGCGTTCCAACTAAAAGGAGTATAACACGGAAATGCAGCAGATTGCCGCAGGGCTCTCAAAAGTATAGGAGCTTTGAATAGGGGCGGCAACTGCTGATTTAGGCGTTATACGAGAAGAGAGTCTATGAATATACGACCCGCCGAACCGCGTGAGCTGGCCTTGTGCGTCGCCCTTAACAATCGCTGCATTCTTGGCGAATCTGCTGACACTAACACTGGCTTCCTGCTTTCACCTCTTTCCATCGAAGAATTGGCTGCGTTCAGCAATGACGGAGTACTGAGAGTCGCCGTCCTTGAAGGGGACGTGGTTGGTTTCATACTAGCTTTTAAGAGGGAGAGTAAGTTCTTTACTAACCTATTGTCCCTGATGGCGAACGTAGAATGGGTTGATCCCTCTATTCCGTCTATTAGTAAGCTTATGTATGTATACAAAAAAGCTGTCGAGCCGTCCTTTCGTCGTCGTGGAATAGCATCTTGTATGTATAAAGCACTTATTAGTGAGTTCAGCGAGTTTGGATTACTGGGCGCTACTGTGGAGAAGCCCGTATCGAATGAACCATCAAGGCTATTCCGAGAGCGTCATCAGTACCGCAGAGTCGGGACGTTTCATGCTGCGGAGTTTGAAGGTATTCAAGGGTATCAAAGTGGCATCTATTTCAAGAGCAGCGTATAATCAAAGACGCAAGCGCCCGGATGACGAGTTCCGGGTTATCGTTAGTGTTAGTCCTGATCGTAGAGACTTATGTTAGTTAAATCCTCAAACCAAAAACATTCTATTAGCCTTAGATTTTCAAACTCTGCTGATCTGATCGGAGAGATCCTCGCGGGAGAAGTTGTTTCGGAGATGCTCAAGCTCACGCCAGGGACTCTTTATTTCATGGGATTGCCGACAGGGAGGACTCCTATTCCTTTTCTTAAGTCATTCGTTTCCCAAATTTCTTCTTTGGATTCCGGGTTGCAAAAAGACCTCATTCGTAGCTTGAGCATTGTCGTGATGGATGATCTTGTTGACGCTAGCGGCAAGAACATTTCGCCGGATATTGAGTTCGGTGCTTTTGGCTTTATGAGAAAGCATCTCCTCGAGCCACTCCGCCAATTTATTGATTGCAAAGACTTAGAAGAACGTATTTTTTTCCCGAAGCCAGGCGAGGTCGGAAATCTCAAGAAATTCGTGCTTGAAAACGGTGGAATGCCTTTTCAGATGATTGCCACCGATCCATTTGAGGGACATGTGGCGCAGAACTTTCCGAATGCGCCATTCCGCAAGACGGAGGCGGAGAAACAGGTCCCTCTGAGCCACGAATTTATTCGCCATAATCCGTGGGCCGAGCAGTATTCTGGAGTAACGTTTGATCTTGTCGATTTTGCAGAGATGGTCGCGGCACATCCATGCGGGCGAATAGTTGTCGTTATATCCGGTGCCACCAAACGCGATATTCTGGCCAAATTTTTTCAGAACCGGTCTGCTTCTGAAGACTTTCCTTTATCGTATTTCTGGAGTTGTGAATGCCCGACAGAGCTGCACACTGATCAAACAGATGTGCTTGCCGATATTACCGAGCTTTCATGACAGGGCATAACAATCCGATCGAAACGCTCGCTTTAGTATTCGGACCAACTATTTAATTAACTTGTGAATTTCCAAAAACCAACCGATAACTAAACCATGACTATCTGCCCCATAACAGACAGCGCTCAAATTAAGCGAACACCCTCGCGCATAGATAGCATTACACGAGCCAAAAACGAGATTTTTGATCTAATAGTAATTGGCGGAGGGATCCACGGTGTGTGCCTAGCTAAGATGGCTGCGCAGTCAGGGATCTCTGTCTTGCTGCTTGAGCAGAGTGACTTCGCGAGTGGGACTTCAAGTCGGAGTTCTAAGATGGCGCACGGAGGTTTGCGTTATTTAGAGATGTTTGATTTCGAGCAGGTCTATGAGGGGATCCGTTCACGTGAGGATCTCTTTAAGCGCATGCCAAACTTGGCGCGGCCGGAGCGATTCCTTATCCCGATTAAGCGTGGTGATTACTGGTTTAGATTTAAACTGGGCGTTGGATTGACGATCTATGATCTGATGTCTCGCGGTAGCGCTCGCAGACATAAGTTGATTCCTGGAGTCTCGGAAGCTTTCGGAACTCACGCGGATCTCGCGGGATGCTTTGAGTATACCGATGGGTTGATGAGTGATAGTAGGTTAGTTTTTGAATTCCTGACCGCCGCACGACAGCTAGGTGCGGTTACTTTAAATTATGCCCAAGTAGAATCGTGTAAGCTTGATAATTCAGATCTTTCAGAGGTTGTCTGGAGCGACCAAACACGAAACGAGAAGCATGTATCGCGTTGTAAGTTAGTCGTAAATTGCGCTGGACCTTGGGCGACAGAGATTAAAAGAGATCGAGGGCAGGGCTCGGATGTTAAGCTCCGTTATAGCAGGGGGTCACATTTAGTTTTCTCAACCCCCTGGAGATATCCATCTTTATTTCTCCCACTTGAGGAGAAGGGCCGTTATTACTTCGTCTGGCCGCA
The DNA here is from genome assembly GCA_044356215.1 of Bdellovibrionota bacterium. Taxonomy (GTDB): domain Bacteria; phylum Bdellovibrionota_C; class UBA2361; order UBA2361; family OMII01; genus OMII01. The sequence continues at coordinate 5,255 of JBIKWQ010000093.1, forward strand.
TCAAAGTGGAGGTACTCTAGTTGGAACAACTGAGCGTGAGGTGAGCGAACTAGACCTCGATCCACAACCTTCTCCGGATGAAGTAGAGGAGATACTAAAGAGGCTTGAGCGAGATCTCCCTCACGCTGGTCTAAATAGGGCTACTTTGAGTTACGGCTTCGCAGGAATAAGATCTCTTCCGGCGCGACCTGGAAGGCTAAATAGGGCAGGGGTTAGTCGTCTCTCTAGAAAGCATATCTGGGAACTAAAAGATGGGGTCTTAAGCCTCTATGGAGGAAAGTATACTACCTTTGCATGGACAGCGAGTGAGGGGTTAAGGCTCGTATTTAAGCGATTTAAGCGCGCGCTAAGTGAGCTTCCGGATCCGTATGATTGTCTTCCTAGTGTAGTTTCAGAGAGTGAGCGAGCGCGGCTAGTAAGCATGGTTAAATCAAAGATAGCTGTATCTGATGACGCGCTAAATCGAGCCACTAGTCGCTTGGGTAACCAGGTGCTTATTTATTTAGATCGCCCTGAAGCGTGGAGTGAGATCTCAGAAGGGGTCTTAAATCTTGAAGCGATTCACGCCATCGAAGTAGAGCAAGCGGTGACGATAGAAGATCTGTTGCGAAGAAGGCTAGAGTTAGAGGCGACACCGTCACACGGAATAGCGGCGCTAGATGCGCTAGAGCGGGAGTTAGGCAAAGTAGTCGAGCCCTCAATAGTTTCTATGCAGCGGGGTGAGTATTTGGGCAGGATTGAGGAGTTGATGCGGGTGTTGAAACCTACCTCCTCCCACCCTTAGAAGTAAGCGATCCAAATACCCCTCTAGTAATTGATCTACCGATCTGGCTGCCGATTGAGCGGGCGACACTTACCATCATCGCCTCAAGTGGGCTCTGTCTCGTTCTCTTGCCAGAGCCACTATTAGCCGCTCCCGATCCGAATATACCCGAGAGGATAGAGCCGTTTGATTCGTTCGTTACTTCACTTGATCCTTTAGGCGTGTCTTTACTCGCGGTAGCCTGACTCGCATCGTTCATGCGCTTTGTTAAGATCTCATAAGCCGATTCGCGATCGATACTTTTCTCGTAGGTTCCGTAAACGGTCGACGAGGTTATAACAGCCTTCCTCTCCTCTGGAGTGATAGCGCCTAGGCGACTCTGTGGTGGAACAACAAGAGCGCGCTTGGCTATGCATGGAGATCCCTTCTCATCAAGAAGAGAAACCACCGCCTCGCCTATCGCCAACTCGCCGATCACTTCCTGTAGATTCATCGACCCGTCACTTCTAAATGTCTCAGCGGTAGCTTTAATCGCCTTCTGATCCTTAGCTGTAAAGGCGCGCAGGGCGTGTTGAACTCTGTTGCCCAATTGCGTTAACACAGTATCGGCGATATCTAATGGGCTCTGAGAAACGAAATAAACTCCGACACCTTTCGATCTAATCAGTCTAACCACCTGCTCAATTCTCTCAATAAGCGCCTTTGGAGCCTCGTTAAAGAGTAGGTGAGCCTCATCAAAGAAGAATACAAGCTTTGGCTTAGCTAGGTCGCCCTCTTCTGGAAGTTTCTCGAATAGCTCAGAGAGGAGCCAGAGAAGTAGGGTGGAGTAAACCAGCGGGGAATTTAGTAATTTCTCAGCGCTAAGGATGTTGATCACCCCACGCCCCGACGAGTCTGTTTGTAGGAGGTCATCTATGGTCAGAGCTGGCTCTCCAAAGAAAACCTCTCCGCCACTATCTTTTAGCGCGAGTAGCGATCGCTGAATCGCGCCTATGCTCGCCGCAGAGATGTTTCCGTATTCAAGGGTAAATTTCTGCGCGTTCTCTCCAACATAAACTAACATCGCTTGGAGATCCTTTAGATCTAAGAGCAACATCCCAGCATCATCAGCCGCTTTAAACACTATATTAAGCACGCCCGCTTGAGTGTCGTTTAGGTTTAATAGTCTGGACAGAAGGACTGGACCGATCTCCGAGATCGTCGTGCGCATCGGATGGCCATTTACTCCGAGCACATCCCATAAAACAACCGGATAAGCTTGCGGGGCCCAATCCTCTATTCCTAAGGTATTTAAGCGCTCCGATAACTTATCTGATTTCACTCCCGGTTGGCTTAGCCCTGCCAAGTCTCCCTTAACATCCGCCATAAAAACCGGGACCCCCATTCTACTGAATCCTTCAGCGAGGACCCGTAGAGTTACGGTTTTGCCGGTGCCTGTGGCTCCCGCTATCAAACCGTGACGGTTAGCCATACTAGGAAGTAGTTCCAAGATTTCAGAGCCAGATCGGGCGACAGTAAGTGGAGCGCTCATGGTTGTTTATCCCCTGATAATTTAGCTATTTAAGCTTAAGATATGACGCGAATCATAGAGAGCTTATTACACGTGAACTATAGTGTAAACCGACTTGTGCCAGGCTCTTTTCCCACGAGTTTGTGGCAACTTTCAATTAAATAGTCTCGATTCTCAATTTAAAGGCGTTAACTGGCGTGAATCAGAGAAGCCGTCAGAAAACTTCTATTTAAGCACCGAATGAGCCACCTTGTGGTTTAATGTATTACTAACAGATAGCGAGGTAGTTTGATTTATGGCGATTGAGTTAGGCGCGCTGAATGATAATAAAGCGATCATAGAAGCGGACCATTTAAGCGATATTATATCTAGTTACCGTGTCTTGGCCTTCAAATTTGATCAAGATGGTCGATGTGTCTACGCGCATAGTAAAGCGTGCGAAGTTCTTGGGATTTCAGCGAATGAGATTGTTGGCCGCGGAATATCTGAGATGCTTCCGCCACCCGATGAGAACTTTCTGAGCTACACGGCGGCCCTAGGTCAGGTCTTCGGTAGGGGGGAGGTTGCTGACTGCAGATTCACTCTGCAGAGAAATGGGGTTAAGAGAGAGTACCTGATAGTTTTTACTCAAGCGCCGCATCAGGAAGCAGAGACGCGGATCGCCTATGGATTAGCTTTCGAGATAAGCAAGATCTTAAGAGATCTTCACGCGAGCGATCGCAGGAAGGATCAATTTCTGGCGATCGTGGCGCACGAGATGCGTAACCCTATTTCATCGCTAGCTGCAGGGCTGCGCCTGCTTGAGCACTCGTCTACTCAGATGCCGTTAGCTGAAGTTCGAAGGTTAATGGGAAGCCAGATAGCTAACTTAAGCCGTTTAGTTGATGACATTCTCGACGTGTCTCACATAAGAAACGGGCGCCTGAGCCTTAAGTTAGAGTTAATTGACGCGCATGAGGTGGTCAAGGCAGCGCTCGATACCTGCAGGGAGGCGATAGAGCGTGGTAATCACGAGCTTCGAGTTGATTACGCTAGTGAGAAGATTCCGATGTTGGCGGATAGCCAACGTTTGTCGCAGGTCTTGGTCAATCTTCTCGACAATGCAGCCAAGTACACTCCGCCTGGAGGAAAGATAACCCTAAAGGTAAGCGAGGAGAGTGGTGATGTGTTTTTCTCCGTGTCAGACAATGGGATCGGCGTATCTCCTGAATATGCGCACAAGATATTTGAGCTCTTCTCTCAGCTTGAACCTGGATTAGATAAGCGTGGAGGGGGCGTGGGTATAGGACTCTACTTAGTTAAGATGATTGTAGAGGCACATAACGGCAGGATTCAGCTTGTCAGCGATGGAGCGGGCAAGGGGAGCGCGTTTGTAGTGAGGATTCCTGTGGTGAATGCTTGACCAAAGTGTGGCTAGTGGAGACGTATAATAAACCGCCAGGATTGATAACTGAAAAGTCAGGAGGAGAGCCAGCGTAGCCGGCTACAGTCGTTACCGGGATTAAGCTCGCGTAAGCGAGCTTAATCATCGCTTACTACCAGCTAGACTTAGTAACACCAGGGATAAGACCCTTGTGAGCCATCTCGCGGAAAACGATACGCGAGATCATAAACTTTTTGTAAATACCACGAGGACGTCCAGATAGCTGGCAACGATTGCGGACACGCTCCTTAGCTCCGTTACGTGGAAGAGATTGAAGCTTCATGCGAGCCTTGTAACGCTCCTCATCAGAGATCTTTGGGTCGAGCGCTTTTTCCTTTAGCTCTTGGCGCTTAGCGTATTGGTTAGCTGCCATTCTGATGCGCTTTTCGTTGCGGAGAGTTGTGCTTTTCTTTGCCATATCTGTACTTAACTTCTAACTGCTGCCTATCGGCTAGCTTGTTAACAATTTCCTTTCGATCTGTCTCTTTTAGAATTTTTCAGAACGAGGTGCGACATCATATCACAGTTTCTGTTTAAGTCCATGATCTGAGAAGCAAGTTTAAAGATCCGGCCGTAAGTTGCTAACATATTGAATATAGGCGGTATTTAGCGCTGCTTAGCGAGGCGAGGCAAAACCTCGCCTTCGCGAGTTTTTGCTCGGTAACGGCGCTTATCGCGCCGTTTAGGGTCTGAAATCGCGATGATTTGCCGCTCTTACTTAGCCCCTCTTTTCACTAAAACCGATTAGCTTATCAACCTCACTGCGTGCGCCATCAAGGCTCTCGAGGGCTGGGGTCTCCAAGATAAAGGGTATCTCAACTAACTTTGGATGGTTAAAGAACCGCTCGAGAGCCGCGGCGCCGATCAAGCCATCTCCGATATTTTCGTGACGGTCCTTCTTGCTAGCGCACGGAGTTTTGCTGTCGTTTAAGTGGATCGACCAAACCTTATCTATAGTCATAGCGCTCTCAATATTCGAGATCACTTGCTCTTGATCCTCCACTAAGTTGTACCCGCTGGCCCACATATGCTGCGTATCAAGACCGAATCCAACCAACTCTTTGCGCTCTAGTTGTGAATAGATTAACGCGAGCTCCTCAAGCCGATCCCCGATGATACTCCCTGAACCAGCCGCAACCTCCATAATTAATCGCGAGTTCTTAGGGGCGCGCTCAAGCACCCAATTAAGCCCAGAGACAACACGGTCGTATCCTTCCTCATCGCTAGGTTGGTCCTTCATACTTCCGACATGAAAGATCACACCAGCGCCATCAATTCGCGCGCTGAGATCTAAATAGTTCAGCAGAGATGTTTTAGCCATGTGAAACTTCTGCGGATCCGGAGTCGCCATATTAATTAGATAGATAGCGTGGAAGAAAACCTTCTCAAGACACGAGCCCTGGCGAAGTTTATTAAACGCGTCCTCAGCTCCTTCAGCGAATGGTTGTGAGTTCCATCTCTGTGGTGGAGATGGATGAATCTGTATCGTGTTAATATTGAGTTCGATAGCGGCCTTAGCCGCGTTGACCAGACCGCCCGCGCAAGAAACGTGGGCACCAAAGTAGCGCTTCATAAATCCTACACTTCCCCCAGGGAAGGCCGGCAAAACCCCTCCCTACTGCGAAAGCGGATCTTGAGCTGCTCTTCGAGTTTTCGAGATGGGAAAAAATCCT
>JBIKWQ010000094.1:0-10607 GCA_044356215.1 Bdellovibrionota bacterium
GGCCGGCAAAACCTACCCGTAGCGAGAAAGTGGAGGTTGAGTTGATATTCGATTTTCGAGATGGGAAAAAACCGCAGGTGTATCCCCTGTGATACATTGAGGATTTTTTCCCATCTCGAAAACTCGAAGAGCACCTCAAGATCCGCTTTCGCAGTAGGGAGGGGTTTTGCCGGCCTTCCCTAGTGGAGTAGCTGTATCGAAGTAATGATGTTGAGTCTCAGTGACATATTTTCACCTCGTCTTTCTAGGAGAGGATCGAGCAGTGTATCGGCCGCCTCCTTCGCAAAATTCCTTCTTATATCCGTCGCAATCTTATTAGGCACGCCTGTATGCTCTATCGCGTCTCCTCAACTAAGGGAGATTGGACCAGGTGCTATAATAAGCGTGCGCGGACCAACCAATTACGTCTCAGTTTTGTCCTCGGATGTATCAGTACTTGTGACTGTTCCTAACCTGAAAGTAGATCGACTCTCTCGGCAGATATTCCATGTTACTTTTGAACGCCCAGATCAGGTTACAAGCCAATCGTCCTTGCGTCCTCCTCCTGCACCTTACTCCCGTAAAAATAATCCGTGTAAGCGCGCGAAAGCACGCCGCTTGATGGCTTCGATAAAGGTCCGCGCGCGCTGTGAACCTAATTGGGCCTACAGAGCTACTCTCACGCCGAATGACCCGGATTACTCTCAACAATACGCGAGCTCTTTCCTGTCATTACCAGCGGCGTGGGATAAAACCACTGGCAACTCAAATCTTGTAGCGGTAGTGATTGATACCGGCATTCAACTCAATCACCCAGATCTCTCCGCCAATATATGGTCGAACCCGGGAGAGATTGCGGGAAACGGTATCGATGATGACGCAAATGGTTATGTCGATGATGTAAGTGGTATAAACGCGATAACTGGGCTAGGAGATCTCAACGATGACAACGGTCACGGAACACACTGCGCTGGAATTCTTGGGGCGAAAGGAAACAACTCAACCGGAATAGCTGGGGTATCGTGGAACGCTAAGATCGCGGCCGCTAAGTTCCTCGACGCTTCGGGAAGTGGCTATACATCAGATGCTATAGAGTCCATTTATTATACGATGGCTTTGAAGCAAGCTGGGAATAATGTTGTTGTAACTAACAACTCTTGGGGCGGAGGGGGTTATAGCGCGGCGTTATACACAGCGATACAGCAGGCAACCGCGGCGGGAATTCTTTTTGTGGTCGCCGCGGGAAACGACACACTTAATACTGACGTCTATCCCTCATATCCGGCTAGCTATAATTTAGACGGAATCATCTCTGTCGCTTCTTCCAACTCATCTGGCAACCTCTCTTACTTCTCGAATTTTGGTGCTACATCTGTCGATATCGCCGCTCCTGGAAGTTTAATTAGATCCTGCGTACCGACAGATTCATACGCTTCATACAGCGGAACCTCTATGGCCGCTCCCCAGGTGACCGGTATCGCGCTCTTGGCTCAGTCGATCTGTAGCGGGACTCTAACAGTCGCACAATTAAAGGCGGCTATACTGACATCAGGAGTAGCCTATTCCTCGCTAAATGGGCAGATCGCTACTGGCGCGATAGCGAACGCCGATGGGGCCATTTCAGCAGCTGATACCACATGCAACGGAGCGCCTACAGCTACCCCAACAAACACCCCTGAAAATACCCCAACAGATACACCGGTACCTCCAGAATCAACCAACACCCCAGAGCCAGCACAACCAACTCCAGAGCCCGCGCCTGGAACAGATCCAGATGCTAAACTGGCTGTAACTATCAATCCCGCCGGCAATCTCGCTCCAAAAAGCTCAATCTCTATTACGATCGATAACGGCGGAGCAAATAGGCAGGCGTCCCTTCAACTCCTAGCTCGAGACTCAAGCAAACGGAGCTACTCTTGCCCAGCAGTCACAGTTACCCTGAATGGCGGAGCGGCTTCGCTTACGTTTGTGGCTCCGAGCGCTATCCGCCAATTTAGCTCGATTACCGCCCTGGCATCATCAAGTAGAAAGAGCGCCAGAGATAGCGCCTCAATATCAAATCCATTAAGGAATAGAAGCTTAGCTGCTGGCCAGAAGGCCGTTAAGACGCTTTGCAGTCTTGTTCGCCGAGCAGCGAAATAGCTAGTGTCGATTAGTGACGAATGTACTTGCCTTTACGAGTTCTCAAGCTATAAAATCAAGGCCTACTCTTTTAGGAGGCAGATATGACATTCGAACTTAAACCACTATCCTATCCAACTGACGCGCTTGAGCCTCACATCGACGCCCGCACCATGGAGATCCACCACGGCAAACATCACGCCACATATGTAACCAATCTCAACAACGCCCTCAAGGATCAGCCAGCTTTAGCTAGCAAGAGCCTTGAAGAGATCCTCTCTCATCTAGACACAGTGCCAGAGGCGATACGCACCGCAGTTCGCAATAATGGCGGCGGCCACTGGAATCATGACCTCTTCTGGAGACTAATCACACCTGAGGGCAGCGACACCCCGACAGGAGATCTGGCTAAGGCACTCGATGCCGCATTTGGTAATCTGGACGAGTTCAAAGCCAAGTTCAAAGCCGCGGCTCTAGGGCGTTTCGGGTCAGGATGGGCCTGGCTAGTGGCAAACCAAGACGGTTCTCTCGCGATAACATCAACGCCTAACCAGGATAACCCTTTAATGGAGGGTAAATACGCGATACTTGGGCTAGATGTCTGGGAGCATGCTTACTATCTGAATTATCAGAACAGACGAGCTGACTACGTTGACGCGTTCTGGAGTGTCCTTAACTGGGATATCGTGGCGTCGATTTATGCGGCCCGCCCTGGGCGGAAGTAGGCTTACCGGCCTACCGCGGCACTCACAAGATACAATCCCAACCCGACCAATCCACCGACTAAGGTTCCATTTATTCGGATGTATTGGAGATCGGCTCCGACCTGCTCCTCTAGCTTTCCAACTAGGGTCTTAGTATCCCATCCGTCGATCGTCTTGGAGATAAGATCCGCGACAAACGTACTGTCCTGCCCTACCAGAGTACTTAATATACTGCGGATGAAACGATTCAATTTGCGTTGCAACGCGCTCGACTCTGAAAGAGTATCAACCATGCCTTGCAGCACCCGACTCAAGGATGATAGGAGAAGCGAATCTCTACTCTTCACATCCGCGTCGATTCCAGACAACACTGCATCCCTTAAAGAACCTATATACTCACGGAAAACATCGCTTGATAGCAGGACTACTTTGAGATCCTCAACCTTCTTTTGAAGATCCGCTGAGGTCTCTAATCTCACGATCAAGCTGTATAAAGCGCTCAGAAGCTTCTGTCTCAGCTCGTGATTTCTATTGCTGAGAGCCTCCGATAGTGTCTGCTCAGTTTTGTTAGCGATTGCGTCGAAAATCTTTCGGTCTACGAACTCAGGAACAAACCAAGGAGTCGCCTCTCTAAGTTGATAGCGGAACCAGAGCTGATTAGTTCTAAAAACACCCTGTAGCTGCTGAATTACCTCATCCAGGAGAACCTCGTGCATCTGATTTGAGGTCAGCATCCGTAGGAATCGAGATCCACCTCTAGCCAGATCCGCCTGCTTTACGATCTCTTCTATCTGCTGATTTAGGAATCTCTTTATCTCTGTATCATTAGCTATCTCCAAGACCTGAGGAACTAGCGCCTTTGTACGCTCAACTATCCCACGCCGATTCTCAGGATTCTGCAAGAAACGGGCAAAGCTCCCAGATATATTGACCACCTGACTATCGAGAACCGCTTCGGTCAGAAAATTCCTCTGCACAAAGAGTCCAAGACTCCTACCGATTCGTGACTTATTATTGGGGATAATCCCGGTGTGAGGGATCGGCAAACCAAGAGGTCTACGAAATAGGGCTGTTACGGCAAACCAGTCAGCCAAGGCTCCAACCATCGCCGCCTCAGAGAACGCGCGCACCATCTTGAGCCAAGTGCTCTCAGCGCCGATATAAGTGGTTACCCCGAAGATGAGAGCCATGACTACCAGCAATCCGGTAGCGACCCACCAAATTTTGGTGCCCCGACCTGGCGCCGATTCAACTTCGGCTACATTTTTTGGTTCCGATCCTGAGGCGACATCAAGGCCGCCTGCGACAGCCTCTATTTCAGAGTCTCCCTGTGACCGGCCATTACAAACTTGCTCATCTTTCTTTGCAGCTTCTGCCATCTCTTATCTTTCACTCTTACCGGGGGGTTATCCGCGGATAATACTCCGAAAAAGCCGGAATAAATAGAGCGAAGCGCTGATTCTCAAATACCCTAGCGAAGAGGTCTGGTCTGCTCGTAAACTTCTCAATGCGAGCGCGAGCACCTTCACTGTTAGCTGAATCCGTGTTCGGAGTGATAAAAAATGCCAATCCCTGCCTCATCATTCGATCGTATGCTTGCTGAGGATCGTCGATCTTGCAAAGTGCCGTAATACTGCTACCACTAAGGGCCTCCTCATTAGCTTCCACATACCTAGGGAGACCAATAGAGCTGGCGACTGATACAGAGTCACCATCGTCGCATGCTTCCACCACTTTAGGAGTTCCCGAAACTGTATCTGATATCCAGTTCGCTAATTCATGAACATCTGAGGATGTGTCCTTACTCACGGCCGAAGCAAAGCGCGATCCTGTGACATCCCTAGATACATGCAGGAGATACACAGCAGGTATGATCGCTATCACGACTCCAAGGACAGACGAGAGCGATCGCTTGACGATCAATGCCAGTAGCGAATAAAGCGCTCCTCCAATAATGGCTCCCGCTACGACATACGACGCTGTCAAAGCGGCGACCATCGAAACACCGCTAGCTCTCAAACCCCAGGCCAACGCGACGCGATCAATAAACGCCCGAGGAAGACGCTGACCGGGCCGCGACAGATCCCAGGGAATGCTATCAGATGAACGCATCAGATAAGTAATATAGGTTTGCTCAACGTACTCTCCTGCTCCCAACAGGGCAGGATCAGACGATCGCATCACTAATACAACTGAGGCGCCAATCAGAATCGACAGCACCGCACCCAATCCATGACTAGAGATCGAACCAAAAACGCGCTTCCTAGTAGCGGCGCTTAAAGAGATCCGGATAAGAGCGCACACGATCAGCAGTAGCGCGACAAAGAGTCCGCCATTCCTCGTAAATGGCACTAAATTTAACAAACTAAATAACCAGCTAAGTGCGGTCGCGCCGGATAATCCGATTAGCAAACTGAGACCCAACCCACCATCGGGAAGCCCGCGAAATAGAGATCCAAGACAAACCCAAAAACTAAGCGCCACCACCATGACAAAGAGAACCGCCTTAATATAGTGACTCCATGATGGGGTCCACATCCGGTTCTTAGCGACCCAACCACCGTGATCCATCAACAGCATCTCATTCATGGTTGGCAGAGGTTCATAGTGCGATACGTTTTTCACCCGGTCCAAAATCTCCTCAGCCGAGAGCCTCCCCTCGTTTTGAAAAACTACTACCTTCGGATGATCGTAAACCGAGAAGCTTTCATCAGCTAAATCGTCATTGAATGTAAGCCCCAAAAATGAAGGACGATTCTTGGTCGTATGGACTAATTTGAAACCGATCTTCTCGCCCCATAAAAGGCGCAAAAGAGCGGTCATATTCGGATACTCATCTGGGATCCTGGGTATTGAATCCGCGGCGCGGGGAGTGGCAAAAGTTAAGTAATCTGAGGCCGCGACGCGCTTGACTATCGAGTCGATCATCTGACCTGAATCGCGCTCATAGACCGGCAATTCATATTCACGCCCGTGCATCTTATAGATAGCCGAATCTTTTCCTGGAATCCCAACTGGCACCTTGTCATCCCAGTGCGGGCTTGAGATCCGACTACCCGGCGGGACATTCGCAAAGATCCACTCGGAGGCCACCTTGTAGGGGTGCTCCATTCGCCACAGTTTTATGAAGGCCAACGCATAAACCAGGCAGTAGCCGACCACACCCAATAGAACCAAGAGACCTAGCTTGCGCTTTAAAATTGGAACCAGTTTCATGTTCGTATAATTAAACTTTCCAAACGATTTGGCGAGCCTCGATCTAAGCAAAACAACGTAACGAATCCCAGCCAAGAAGATTGCCCCCTGAAAAACTATGTTGTCGTCCAGATAGCAAACCGGCTACTTTGATGACATGGCAACATCGTTAAATACTGAAGCTAAAACACAAACCAGTTGGCTTATATCAAAGCGCTGGGATCTCACGATCTTGATGGTAATAGTTGTATTGGGCCTAGCTCTCCGACTGACCGGCCTTTATCACGCGCTCGGCACTCACCCTGACGAGCGACACATGGTGCAGGTTACAACACAGCTTGAGGCCAACCGGATGAACCCCAAGTCTTTTGCTTACGGCAGCTTCTCATTCTATGCCGCCTGGGGCTTCGCTCAGATCTTAAAGCCGTTTTGGAAAGAGGCGGCCACCTACGATGGTTTATTCGTGGCTGGCCGTACTTTTTGTATCCTGATGGGAACTCTGGCCATAGCGCTCTCGTACTACTTATCGGTGCTGGTATATAGAAAGTCCACTGTCGGATTGATCGCCGCGTTACTACTGGCGCTTAACGTGTTTCACCTTCAGCTATCACGATTCTTCACCAGCGATATAACACTCACAACGATAAGCTTAATTTCTATGATAGCCCTCGTGCGCGCTCACCAAAACGGGGGCCTGCGCGCTCACTTAATCTTTGGGGCCTGCGCTGGTTTAGCGACAGCCACGAAGATTAGCTCCGTGTTTCTATTCGTTCCCCTAGGTTTCGTGGTCTCTCTATCGATGCTCAGGGATTGGTTACCTCACAACAACTGGAACAGGCCGCTAAGGGCGATCGGCATCGTCGCGGCGAATATGATCTTGCTAGTCGTCGCTCACCAACTCCTATACTGGAAAGGGTGGCCACGGGTACTAGGATACAGAGTTGTAGAGGAGGCCGGGATAATTCCCCTAGCCGCCCCTTTTCTAGCATCGACAGCTTTCTTTTTAAGGGGAGTATCGAGGCCGCTTTCGCATCTATTCGCCGCTCTGAGTCTTGGTGTGCTGATATTTGTGCTAGCAGAACCGTACGCCATCTTGGATTTCCAAACCTTTCAGCACCACACAAGAGAGCAAACAAATATGGTGCGCGGTTATTGGCGCCCTCCTTATACGATTCAATACGCTCACACCTTGCCTTATATCTATCACCTTCAGCAGATGCTGTGGTACACGATGGGCTGGCCGCTCTTTATAATTAGCATGGTCGGGATTCTAGCTGCCTGTGGTCGAGTCACCTTTGAGTCTCTCGATAAAGTTTTCAAACGTGAGTTCCTCTCAAAGCCGATCTCAGCCGAGGTTATCCCCCTTATTTTTATACTCGTATTTTTTATCGCGACTGGTTACTTTCAGGTCAAGTTTCCGCGCTACCTCATGCCGCTCTATCCTCTGGCATTTATCTTCGCCGCTGCCATGTTTGGGAATGTGTTTAGGGGTATGGGCAGAAGGTAAAAGAGGGGCAGTCTCTGAGAGGGATTTACAACATACTGTCGGAGGATCTTTTCTCCCCTTTTTTTTGCCGCGTATTTGTAGTATCCAGTGCCAAATCATCATGTACCCAACAAAGGTTGATTAATGCCCTCCATCCCTTGGTCACCCCGCCCCGTCTCCATAGCCCTGGCCCAGTTCGCTATGAGCGCTGACCCCAAAGAAAATCTGGAGCGGGCTCTGAGTGGAATCGAGCAAGCGGCGAAACAGGGAGCGGACATAGTGTGTCTTCCGGAGCTTTTTCGCTCTCCTTACTTTTGCGTTAATGAGAAGTGCGAGCGCGACTACGCGGAGCCTGTTGAGGGGCCAGTGCTTCAAGCGCTCTCAGCCGCGGCCAAGAAGCTAAACGTCGCCGTAGTCGGGGGCTCGATCTATGAACGAGCCGCCTCCGGTAAGCTTTACAACACATCTATCGTTATCAAACGCGACGGCGAATTGAGCGGCATCTACCGCAAGGTACACATTCCTCACGATCCAGCGTTTTACGAGCAACACTATTTTGAACCTGGGGATCTTGGATTTAAAGTCTTCGACTTGGGCTTCGCTAAAGTTGGAGTCCTGATCTGTTACGATCAGTGGTTCCCTGAGGCGGCAAGGTCACTCGCCCTGGCTGGAGCTGAGATAATATTTTATCCGACAGCGATCGCTAGAGTAAGACACCTTAGCCCAATCGAGGGTAATTGGCAGGATGCGTGGGAAACCGTTCAGCGTGGTCATGCGATAGCGAACAATATAGTTGTTTGCGCTGTGAATCGTGTCGGAACCGAGGGCGATTCGGATTTCTGGGGTGGATCATTCATCTCCAACGGATTCGGGCAGATATTAGCGCGAGGCGCTGAAACTGAGGGGATCATCAGGGCGGATGTCGATCTCAGTCATTCTTACTACACCAGAGAAGGATGGCGCTTCTTTCACAATCGGCGTCCTGAGCAGTACGCTTCCTTAGTAGAGAGGGTTACTAAATGACCAGTTGGGATATTTCAAAGAGCACTGAGCACTATCGAATAGATGGCTGGGGGGCGGGTTACTTCAAAATAAATGAGCGAGGCAACGTCGAGGCTTATCCGGATCCTAATAAGCCTCCGGTAGATCTGTGCAGAATTGTAGAGGATCTCGTTCGACGAGGTGTGAAGCCGCCACACTTAATCAGATTTGATGGAATCCTAAAGCAGCGCGCTAAAACTATCTACGATGCCTTTGATCGCGCCATAGCTGAATTCGATTACCAGGGCAGCTACACCCTGACTTATCCTGTGAAGGTAAATCAGCAGCGCCAAGTCGTTGAGAGCGTAAAGCGAGCCGCCAATGGGCAATCTATCGGACTAGAAGTTGGAAGTAAGCCTGAACTACTCGCTGTCTTGGCTGTGCAGGATCTTCAAAGAGGACTCCTTCTCTGCAACGGCTACAAAGATTACCAATTTATTGAGCTTGCCCTGATGGCAAGCAAGCTTGGCATGCGTCCGATCGTTACGGTGGAGCAGTTTTACGAGCTTGAGACGATCATAAGAGCCAGCGAGGCTGTTGGAGTAATTCCAGAGATCGGCTTAAGAATGAATCCATCAAACAGGGGAGCAGGTCGGTGGGCCGGATCCGCTGGAGAGAACGCTAAGTTCGGATTGGCGCTTTATGAGATCATCGAGGCGATAAAGCAGCTAAAGGAGCGGGGACTAGAGCGTTGCGTCAAACTCCTACACTTTCATATGGGTAGCCAGATTACATCAATCACAGCTATCAAAAAGATCATGAAGGAAACAGCTAGAGTCTACACAGAGCTGGCGAAACTCTGCCCAGACATTGAGTTTTTAGACGTAGGTGGCGGTTTGGGCGTCGACTACGACGGTAGCCGCACTAACTTTGAGTCATCGATGAACTACAGCACGGAGCAGTACGCGCGCGATGTTGTTTGGGAGATCGCCTCCGCGTGCGCAGAGGCTGGAGTAAGGCATCCAAACATTATCAGTGAATCAGGAAGAGCTCTGGTCGCTCACCACGCCGTTTTGGTGACTGAAGTCATGGACGTCTCAGAGGTTCCAGCACCTCCCCCTACTCTCGATCCGGCGCCTTCAGATGATGAGAAACTGCAAGAGCTAGAGACACTATACAGAGATCTAAACTTGAAGAACTGCCATGAGATCTTTAACGATGCGCTGGGTCTGAGAGATGAGTTTTTGCAGCGTTTTATACAGGGGAATATCAACCTCGAGGAACGCGCCTTCGCGGAGCGAGCTCTGCGCTACCTGTTTACGAGAATCAGCGCTCTAAAAGATCAGATGAAGCACGTTCCCGAGGATCTGATGATCCTCGATGGAATGTTGAAAGATACCTATTTTTGCAACTTCTCAGTCTTTCAGTCGATCCTTGATCACTGGGCTATTGAGCAGCTTTTTCCGATAATCCCGATTCACCGACTCAATTCGCAGCCAACTCGCAAAGCGGTTATAGCGGACCTAACGTGTGACAGCGATGGGAAGATCGATAAGTTTATTGACCTGCAGGGTATCCAAAGACACATCGATCTTCATCCCTATAAAAGCGACCAACCGTACTACCTTGGGATCTTTCTAGTTGGGGCCTATCAAGAGTGCCTCGGCAACCTGCATAACTTATTCGGAGATACCAACGCGGTGCACGTTGATGTCGATGACTCTGGCCAACCGAGGATCACTTCGATAGTTGAGGGAGACACGATCAAGGAGGTCTTAAGCTACGTGCAATACAGCGGAGATGACCTAATCTCTGGATTAAACAGCTTAATCGATCGGGCAGTAAGACACGGAACAATGAGCGCCGAGGACTCGGCGAAATTCATGCAGCGCTACAAAGAGAGCCTCAGTGGGTACACGTATCTCCTATGGGAATCCCCTGGATCGCAGTCATCCTAAGGAAGGCCGGCAAAACCCCTCCCTACTGCGAAAGCGGATCTTGAGCTGCTCTTCGAGTTTTCGAGATGGGAAAAAATCCTCAATGTATCACAGGGGATACACCTCCGGCCTTCGCTAAAGCTACGGCCGGCGAGGCTTTTGTCGGACCAGACGTAGCCTTGGCGTAGTCTGGTGCGGTTTTTT
>JBIKWQ010000095.1:0-10483 GCA_044356215.1 Bdellovibrionota bacterium
AGTTGATATTCGATTTTCGAGATGGGAAAAAACCGCACCAGACTACGCCAAGGCTACGTCTGGTCCGACAAAAGCCTCGCCGGCCGTAGCTTTAGCGAAGGTCGGAAGTGTATCCAGTGTGATACATTGAGGATTTTTTCCCATCTCGAAAACTCGAAGAGCAGCTCAAGATCCGCTTTCGCAGTAGGGAGGGGTTTTGCCGGCCTTCCCTAGGATAAAAACCCGAGCGCTGTTGGTCAGCGCTCGGGCCATGGGCTACGAAGAGCAGAATAAACGCTTAAGGTCCTTACAACGAACCTTAGTTAGTTAAAGGGCAATAAGCGCCGACTATCCCTCGCTGTTCCCACAACGAGACATCGGCAGTAGTCGGTTACCCAGACCACTTTTTTACGCTGAGTTAATCAGAGCGGCTAATTTGTCCGCCCAGCTAACGTCTCTCCTCGCGTCCGTGTGAGTACAATCTATCAATAAACACCGGTGGTGATAATGATCGAGGTTAGGTAGTAACTACTCGAGCTTTCCCGCCGCGGCATAAACACGAGCCGGTGGCTCTCGTAGGTTCCATACAAGTCCAAAAACAGAAAGTGCCTTTAGAATGTAGTGAGAGATATCGATCTCCCACCAATAGAAGCCCTGACGCTCGGAGCCTGGATAGTAGTGGTGATTGTTGTGCCACCCTTCGCCTAAAGTAATCAAAGCTAACAGCCAGTGATTCCTACTGTGGTCAGTCGATGGAAATCGACGCTTACCGATTAGGTGAGTGAAAGAGTTGATACAGAATGTTCCGTGATAAAGCAGTACAGTGCTGATGAAGAATCCCCACACTAACATCTGCCAGCCATTCGTGCCGAGGGCTGGGTTTGTGTGCTCAAGTAATACGCCGAGCAGAAAACATCCAACAGCTAGCAGGATCGGTGGAACCAAATTGAAACGCTCGAGGAGTCGCAGCTCAGGAAACTTTAGTAGGTCCTTAACCAGCTCAAGACGAGGCTCAATAAACTGAGAGCTTAATACCCAACCAACATGCGCGAAGTAAATTCCAGATACGATCGGTGAGTGAATGTCCTCTGGTGTGTCGGAGTGTCTGTGATGGTGTCTGTGGTGAGATGCCCACCAGATCGGACCCTTCTGCGCGGCCGTTGTTCCCAGTACAGCTAGGCAAAATTGAAAGAAGCGACTGGTATCGTAAGAACGGTGAGAGAAATACCTGTGGTACGCACCTGTGATAGCGAACATGCGAATTACATACAGGGCCAAGCAGACAGCCACAGCGACCCAGCTAACGCCAACCCAGATGGCGGCGATGCAGGCCACGTGAACCGCCCAAAATACCCCCTGCTTGATCAGGTTAATCCAGTTAAAGTCGTCTTTTACGATCGCGTCGCCGTGGTACATGATTCCTTTCCTAATATATAGCGCGCCTCTATGGTGCCATGTTCCTGATCCTTGAACAAGGAGCTGGGCCCGCCACAATCCTGTAAAGATGAGTTGAAGGGGATCAGATTAAGCTGTTGTTTACCCCGGATTGGTTTGGTAAGCCGTGAGATATTATAAACTTACGGCAACTTCAGCAGCTACCTAAACGGCGCGAACGCACCGTCTTTAACAAAACATCTCGTAAGCGAGGTCTTGACGCGATCCGCTCTTCTCTTCGCTACGCCACATCCCTCGCGGCAACTCTTTTGGCGCGCATCCAGAGGCTCTCGATGTCATATTCAGCTCGAACTGGTTCGTAAAAGATATGAACTACGACATCTCCACAATCGACCAGCACCCATTGGCCATCCTCGTATCCCTCAACAGAGAGAGGCTTGATCCCGGAGCGGTATAGCTCCTCCATAACTCGATTTGTAATTCCTTGAACTTGGCGGTCAGATCGACCAGACACAACTACAAAGTAATCCGCGAAATCAGATATTGAGTTAACGTCGAGGATAACCAGATCCTGACCCTTAACATCCTCACAGCCCTTCACGATCCTTTTAACAGTATCAAATGAAGCGACGTCATCCTTAACAACCAATGCGAGGTTATTTCTCATACAGCGCGGGATCCTCCGTGTTTAATGGTGATTTAGACAGTGTAACAACTTCGAACAACGAAATACGGTTTTGTCTATTAGAATTTTGGAGATTAATAGAGCGGGGATTCAACAGATCTGAATTCGGTAAGGAAACCGACGTGTTTCTAAGGGTTATTTGGTGCCTAGTTGCTATGCAAAACTCCTAGTCTGGGGTGGTCTATATGGCCCCCAATTACCTAACACTCTTTTAAGATGATCTTAGCACCAACTTGGATTCAGCACAAAGGGCATTGTTGAAAAGTGAGTAAAATCATAAGGTTCTTTTATGAAAAAGCTAATACAAAATATCCTTATAGTGATTTCATCATTGGCAGTCTCGCTAATTGTTTGCGAGCTTGTCGCGCGTCGGATAATACCCCCACAGATGACGGTGCAGGCTAAGTCCGAATCGCGCACGCCGAGCCAAGCGGCGGAGAAGGCCGTGACCGGTGACGACGGCTCTATCAACAGCGTCATAGATTGGTCCGGCCACTACGGAATCAGGCTTAACCCAAATGTTACCGCGACCATCCGCAACCACACTCTGAGTAAGGAAGATGTTGTAATCCGAGTCAACTCGCTAGGGCTACGTGGGCCTAACGTGGGCCCAAAAGAACCTGATGAGTTCCGCATATTAGCGATCGGAGATTCAATAACATTCGGCGATTATATGGATGAGTCTCTCACGATCCCGGCCTTACTTGAAAAAGAACTAAAGCAGGCGGGCAAGAAAGTTACGGTATTAAACGCGGGGCTTCCCGGCGCTACCGCTAGTGATGAGTTCTATCACTACATGGAGCTTCAAGAGCAGATAAAACCGGACCTGGTTTTAATCGGAGCGTATCTAAATGACGCCGCGCAGACCCGTAAATTTTACGTAAAAACCTTGCGGTTCCCCTTTAATCAGAGCCGCTTTTTGACCTGGGCGTTCCAGAGGTTTCAGCTTATAGACATGGATAGTTTATTCTCAGCCAAGGAGATGACTGATGTTTCATCTGATTGGCGCGAGAAGTTTCGCGGAGGCAGGAACCTCTCTAGTGGAGATCCCTTAGGGAGACGCGAAGGATTTGATTTTGAGATCTACAACGCGCACAACGATTTCGGTCTCGGATGGAGCTCTGAAGCCTGGGATAGATTAGAGAAGATATACAGCTCGTGGTTTGAGATCGCCAAACGAAACGGGACAAAGGTGGCTATGCATGTGTTTCCTGTGTGGTTTCAGATCTACGCTAAAGATAACGTCATGAGCACATATCCGCAGGATAACTTTCAGCGTGTCTGCGCGGCGAGTGATGTTCCATATCTAGATCTTTTGCCCTACCTAAGACAGATCGCGGCGTCAGGTATGCAGAAGAGCGATCTGCTGTGGGATCACTGTCACTACAAGGTGGCCGGAAACGAGCTGGTCGCTAAGCACTTGGCTGAGTGGTTGGTGAGGGATGGGATGGTTAAGTAGGGGGTCAACTCCGACATGGCACTTCAATCCACAATACGATTGGTTTCCCTCCTGAAAAAATATCTCGTAAGCGGGGATTCTCCGCTCTTCCTTAATTCCTTTTGAACCCTCGATGCATGAGAGGTTTCGATGACGATTGTGATGAGTATTATCAACCCGCCGACGATTACTGATGGATTTGGGAGATCCCCAAGTATTACCCAGCCAAGAGCGACGCCGTATACCGGCTCAAGAGTGGTTGCAGTACTTGCGAACTGGGCGCTCACGGTCTTTAGAGAGTAAAGAAAGAGCGAATGCGCCAAAGCTGTGCAGAAGATCCCAAGCAACAGTAGTAGTAACAGGTCTTTGGGGGTCACTGTGAATGAACTCTGGAAAACAAATGGGAAGAGAAGCATGCCCGCTAGCCCATTTTGCCACATCGCTATAGATAGAGGTGAGAGGGTGTCGGAGCGCAGCTTGTTTGCGACTGATAGCAGAGCGAATAACAGTCCGGATAAAGTCCCTATTATCAGACCACGAGTAGCACTTTCGGAAAAATTTATGGATGGATTTGCGATGGATAGTCCACAGATTAGCATAAAAACGACTATTATATTCCGAAGACTGATTCTTGATCGCGTGCAGTAGGGCTCTATCAGTGTCGTGAAGATCGGGTAAGCCGAAAACGATACGAGCCCTATGGCAAGGCTCGAGATTTGAATGGCGTAAAAAAACGTCAGCCAGTGCGTCGCCAGCAGAGCCGCTGTTATGAAATGAAATGATAGATCCTTTACTGTAGGTAGGGACCGATTCGTGCCTTTCGCAACAAACGGAAGAATGACCAATGCGGACACTACTGCCCTGGCAAAAACGATGAAGGTAGCGGGCAGTGATAGTGTCTTGGCCACCACTCCTGCGAGTCCGAAGAGTAAGACTGATATGTGAAGCGAGCACAGTGTTCCTGAAGACTGACGCAGCTCTGAATTCATGACGATTCTCCTTTTAAAACCAGAGACAGTGTCGCGTGAAACGTGCTATTTAGGGAACAGAAGTTAAAATATGACTAAAAAGCGCTGTTTTTAAGTCATATTTAATACGCTTTAAGGAATAACATGGCAGACCGTATTGATCGACTAGTGCTGACAGAGCTTGATATTAACGCGCGAATAAGCACCAGTGAGCTCGCTCGGAGGCTCCGATTGGGACGGGATATTGTTGAGTACAGACTCGAGAAACTTAGGGACGACGGGGTACTAACAAAGACAATGGCGCAGATTAACCCTTATAGGTTGGGTTTGATGATATTTAAGTGCTATCTACGATTACGATCCTCAGTGAATAGGCGGCAAGAGTTGATAACTTGGCTCAAGCTAAAGCGTTCGGTGTTCTGGGTCGCGGAGACTTGGGGGCGATTTGATGCGGCTTTCTCGGCGCTTGTTCGTTCGCCGGATGATTTCGATAAGCTGCAAATCAGTTTGCTAACGAGCTTCCCGGACCTCATCCTTTCTCACGAGATGGCGCTGAATGTAGAAGTTTTAAGCTATCCTCGCCGCCATCTTGTGAAATCTAGTTCCAAATCGAAGGCTCTCAGGTGGGGAGGGAAATTACAGCAGTACAACTTAGACGCAGTTGAAGCGCACATCATATCGTGTCTTTCAGAGGATGCGCGGCTGTCACTAACGGATTTAGCGGATCGTTGTTCAAGTACGCCAGCCATTGTGAGTCGCCGCGTGGCCGCGCTCGAGGACGCTGGGGTAATTATTGGTTACAGAACACAAGTCGATCTCGCTAAGCTTGGGTTGCGCTATGTGAAGTCCCAATTGGAAATTTCAGAGAGCATAAAGGGTACAACAGTTGCTCAGGCACTAATGAGATTTTGCGAAACGGCACCCAATGTGGTGTACCTCATCCGACAGCTTGGTCAATACCGGGTCGAGGTTGAAAGTGAGGAAGCGGCGGATGGTGAATATGGGATAATCCTTCCAGCGCTTGATTCAACACTTGGCCATTATCTCAAATCATCTGAGATGCTCTTGATCTCCAAGGACCACCATCATCGGCTAAACCTCTGAATGCCGTCCGCTATCAACTCGAGGATCCAAGTATTCCTTGATAATTTCAGCTTGCTAAATTTGATAATTAATCCAATAGCTAATCGGGTTTAGCTGCTAGTTTGAGTCTTTGGTTTGAGCCTTTGCCCAGCTCGTATAATCGTAGTTCTATGGAAATGCGACCGTTGACGTTCGGCAGTATTGCTGTTACCCCCGAAAGCCCTCGTTTGAGTAGCATCCCGCTAGCAGGTACAATCCTCCACCATGACTAAAAAGAATTGCATCGCCTTTTTTTCGACCTTGCTTTTAGCGCTTTCATTCCTTGGATGCGCTGATAGCTCGAGTGACAACAAGACAAACCTACGCTTTATGAACGCCGTGGTGGGGGTAGGGGATGTCGATCTTCTGATTGACTCTGATGAGTACCTTGAGAACGTTTCTTATCTTGAGAGCACAGCTTATCTTGAGTTCGATACCGATCCGCACCTATTTCAGGTAACCCCATCAAACTCCCTGACCCCGATCGATTCGCAGCTGACCTCTTTGCAGGACGATGTTGACTACACATATATCGCGTGCGGCACATCGAGTGAGGCAGAGGCGATCCTTTTAAGGGATGACAACGAGCCAGCGGGCGACGGTAGCTTCAGGGGGAGAATAATTAACGTCTTTAAGAAAGGGGTGAGTTTTGATGTTTACGTCCTAGCTAACTCGAGCGATGTAGATCGGTTAGAGCCTACAGCAAAAAAGATCGGCTATAAGGCCGCGACAGGTTATCAAGCGGCGCGTTCGGGGAGATACGACATCGTTGTTAGGCGAAGCAGAACCAGTGAGGTGGTAGCTAAGGTAGCGGGACAAGAGTTTAAGTCAGAGAGCGTCTACTCGATCATGTTGGTAGCTGATGGAGAAAATCCGGATAAGACAAGAGTTCTGGTTCTTACTGACAGGGAGAACGGCAATTAATAAGAGCTGCGGGGCTATCCACTCTCGGGCTCACAGTGGTACTGTAAGCAGATGTCACACGACTCAAAAGCAAAAGAAGCTGTTGGCCGTTTTCTTGAGATCACCAGTAAACTGCGGGATCCCCAGAATGGCTGCCCATGGGATCTCAAGCAGACCTTTGAGAGCTTGAAGCCTCTACTGATTGAGGAGGCGTATGAAGTCGCCGACGCGGTGGAGGTCGGGCCAGAGGCAGTTCGTGAGGAGCTTGGTGATCTCGTTTCCCTTATCGGGCTGTTTTCGCAGGTTGCCACTGAGCGTGGCCAATTCGCCTTCGCCGACGTGGTAGACGGAATCTCAGATAAACTAGTTCGTCGTCATCCTCACATCTTTGGCGATACTAAGGTTTCAGGGGCCGATGAGGTCTTGCGAAACTGGGAGCGGATTAAGCAGGAGGAGCGAAAAGCATCCAAAAGTGGTGATAGCCCTAAGGGGCTTTTAGCTGGCGTACCGAAGTCGCTCCCAGCGCTTTTGAAGGCCCATCAGATAGGTGAGCGTTGCGCTCGGGTCGGTTTTGATTGGCAATCAAGTGATGGCGTAACGGATAAAGTCCGCGAGGAGTTGGATGAGTTCCTTCGCGAGGCCGGGGCAATTGACCCCAGTGCGTCTCCGGATCCCGCTCGAGAAGCGGCCCTTGAGGAGTTTGGGGATCTCTTATTTACCCTCGCTCAGTACGGTCGTCACATGGGATTTAATTCTGAAGAAGCTTTAAGCGCGGCAAATCGCAAATTTATGACCCGATTCAGTCGGGTAGAAAAACTAGCTGACGGCAGGTCCTTAGCGGAGCTTTCGGCGGAAGAGCTTGAGGGGTTGTGGGCGGCGGCTAAGTCAGCCGAAAAATAGCCTTTAATCGCGGTATTTCGTCCACATCACGCCGAAAGATCGCCCCGCAACTTGTTAGAGTGGCCGTACTAGGATACCATCCTTGCGTTGCTCGAGGCCCAGCTTTATTTGGGGTCCCAGGTTTAGATAGGATTAAACTTATTATGTTAAACGCCATGAAAAACGAATTCACAGATTACAAAGTAGCCGATATGTCCGCCGCCACGGTTGACTGGGGTCGTAAAGAGATTCAGATGGCGGAGAAGGAGATGCCTGGATTGATGGCTCTTCGCGAGGAATACGGCAAGCAGAAGCCACTAAAGGGCGCTCGTATCGCTGGCTCGCTACACATGACGATTCAGACAGCAGTTCTGATTGAGACCCTAATCGAACTAGGAGCTGAGGTTAGGTGGTCGAGTTGCAACATATTCTCAACACAAGATCACGCTGCCGCGGCGATAGCTGCTGTAGGCATCCCAGTTTTTGCTTGGAAGGGCGAGACCGCTGAGGAGTACGACTGGTGTTTAGAGCAGACGATCCACTTCGGTTCTCAAGGGCCGAACATGATCCTCGATGATGGTGGCGATCTGACTATGCTTGTGCACAACAAGTATCCTGAGATGATGAAGGACATCATCGGCATCTCTGAGGAGACAACCACAGGAGTTCACCGTCTTTATGAGATGATGAAGCAAGGCAAGCTAAAGGCACCAGCGTTTAACGTGAATGATTGCGTTACTAAGTCTAAGTTTGACAATCTTTACGGATGCCGTGAGTCTCTCGCTGACGGAATCAAGCGCGCTACAGATATCATGGTAGCTGGAAAGGTTGTTGTAGTAGCTGGATTTGGAGATGTAGGTAAAGGCAGCGCGCACTCAATGCGTGGCCTAGGCGCTCGAGTTCTCATCACTGAGATCGACCCGATCTGCGCTCTGCAGGCTTCGATGGAAGGCTATCAAGTTGTAACGATGGAGACAGCGGCTCCAATGGCTGACATATTTGTTACAGCTACAGGTAACGTAAACATCATCAATGAGAAGCACTTCAAGTTGATGAAGGATGAGGCGATCATTTGTAACATCGGCCACTTCGACAATGAGATCGACATGGCTTGGCTAAATAAGAACACCAAGAAGGTTACGGTAAAGCCACAAGTTGATAAGCATGTATTTGCTGATGGCCGCTCACTAATTGTTTTAGCTGAGGGACGATTAGTGAATCTTGGATGCGCTACAGGCCACCCAAGTTTTGTAATGTCGACCTCTTTCACGAATCAGACCCTAGCTCAGATTGAGCTTTACACGAAGAAGGGACAGTACCCGATCGGCGTGTATGTATTACCAAAGGTGCTAGATGAGAAGGTTGCTCGTCTCCATCTCAAGAAGCTCGGAGTTGAGCTAACAGAGATGACTGAGGAGCAGTCAAAGTATCTAGGAATCGCGAAGACTGGGCCGTTTAAGCCTGAGCATTATAGGTACTAGATCAGGGCGATTCATCACAGGATCGCGCTCTTACAAGACGTCTCCGCAGCCGCGTTCGAGTCTTTTGCTCGGTCGTGGCTGCGGAGATTTTCTTTTCGCTATGAAGAAAGAAGGCGTAATCTGACTATTACCCATATCCTGGGAGATAAGTCTTAACTATCTGCTGAGTAGTTACGTCGCTTCTTGTACACCTAGTTGAGATAGTTTATACTGAGTGGACATTTTACGCGGTATTTTGATCACTAATGTTGATCTCTCGGCAAATAGCTAAAATAATTGAGGAATCAAAGAAGAGTATCCTTTTGCTAGGTCCTCGTCAGACCGGTAAATCAACTCTTATCTCCGCGCTGAGCCCGGATCTGTCGATCAACCTTGCTCGCGAATCCACCTTTCTTGAGTTCGCCTCTGACCCGACTTTGCTAGATGCTCAGATTAATGCCCTCAAGCCTCGAACCGTTTTTATCGACGAGGTACAGCGTCTGCCATCCCTGCTCAACACAGTACAGGCAATAATCGATGAAAGTCGGGGTACGCTACGATTTTTTCTCACGGGATCGAGCGCGCGAAAGTTGCGGCGCGGGCGCGCAAATCTCCTGCCGGGGCGAGTTTTAGCTCTTGAGCTTGGACCCCTCCTTCACGTTGAGCTCGGTGAAGCTTTTGATCTCTCGGCATCGCTCTCAGTAGGAACTCTGCCGGGAATTATCACTGATGATAGCGCGATAGAGCGAGAAAGAGTTTTGACCTCCTACGCTGGAACTTACCTTAAAGAGGAGATTCAAGCAGAGGCTTTAACGCGAGACCTAGAAGGTTTCGCCCGATTTATTCGATACTGCGCCGCCGCTTCAGGGCAGTATCTCGATATGACGCGACTGGCCGCAGAGGCGCAGGTTAAGCGAGCCTCAGCTATACGGTTCTTTGAAATACTTGAGGATACGATGCTCGCTTTCCGGTGCGATGCTTTCGCTAAATCTGAGCGGCGTCGACTGATTCAACACCCGCGCTTCTTCTTTTTTGATAACGGAGTGCTCAACGGAATTCTCGGCAATTTTAAGGTATCTGATGATCGCAGAGGGATGCTCTTCGAGCATCTTGTGATCACACAAGCATATCACACCGCGAGAGCTATCGGCGGTGAGATTCGACTCTCTAATTATCGCACCGAGCATGGAGCGGAAGTTGATCTGGTCATAGAGCGAGCGAACGGAGAGATCCTCGCGGTTGAATGTAAATCCGGTGGTAATGTCGGATCAAATGATCTCGAGGGCTTTAGAAGCTTGGGCTCATACATCAACAAGCCTCACCGTAAGATTATTATCTATGGCGGCGCAACGCCCCGCAGGATTGATGATGTTGAGATCTTTCCGTTTCAGCTTGGATTAAGAGAGATATTTATGTGGGCGAGATAGCACCTCTTCTTATTAAGGAAGGCCGGCAAAACCCCTCCCTACTGCGAAAGCGGATCTTGGGCTGCTCTTCGAGTTTTCGAGATGGGAAAAAATCCTCAATGTATCACAGGGGATACACCTCCGGCCTTCGCTAAAGCTACGGCCGGCGAGGTTTTGTCGGACCAGACGTAGCCTTGGCGAAGGCTGGTGCGGTTTTTTCCCATCTCGAAAATCGAATATCAACTCAA
>JBIKWQ010000096.1:0-10460 GCA_044356215.1 Bdellovibrionota bacterium
GCAATCACCGAAGTTTCCAAGCTCAAGTCTATTTATACGCGCTCGTATGACAGCTCTCGCTTTGACATCTTTCAAATGTAATAGCCAATCGAGAAAGGCGCTCTTGCCACGCTTCTGCTCGTAAATAACTATCGTCTGATTCATACCTATAATGTAGCTTTAAAGCTACTATGCGTCAAGATTATAGTAAAACGTCCGTGTTTTGAGTAGGATAACAAAAGTGCCCACTCGGATTTCGACCTGCCGGTCGAAACCGGTGGCTCCGACATTATGCCATCTCGTTGCGCTTCACTCCTTGGTGTGCTTTCATCGGCGACAGAGGTGAGGACATGATTCAGCCTGTACATTCCAACATTTTCTCAGAATTTAGCCATTTCGGAGACTCTCTGATAGCGAAGACTCGCGAGCTGGTGCTTTCCCTGTGGAGTAAAAACTCTATTCACTCTGAGCTGAAGGAGGATCAGACCCCGGTGAGCGAAGTTGATCTTCGCTGCGAAGAGCTGGTTAGACGGCATGTAAGACAGGCATTCCCCTCTCATGGGATTGTAGGTGAGGAGTTCGGATGGGAGAACAAAGGAGCTGAATTTACATGGACTATTGATCCCATCGACGGCACTCAGAACCTCATTAATCGAATTCCAACCTTTGGAATCATCCTGGGACTCCTTCATAAAGGTCAGCCGATCCTGGGGTGGATTGATCATCCTGTCTTGGGGGATTCTCTTCGCGGTGGAGTGGGAGTGGGGACTTTTTTCAACGGCACCAAGGTAACCTTGAATGATATACCAGAGTCAGGGCTCACTCCGAACGATATAATTGCGACAAATTGCCCCGCGACATTTGCTAGAGGCGACCACTTGTCAGTTCTCGATGCGATTCTTCGGTTTCACCCATACTCCAGGATCTACTACGACGTGTACTCTCACTCTCTCGCCATACGGGGTAGTCTCGCGGTAATGGTCGAATACAATCTTAAAATTTGGGATTTGTCGGCAACAAAGGCGCTTATTCTGGGCGCAGGGGGCGCATTTCAAGAGCTTGGTAGCGAAGAGCTGACTGACGGGATGAGGCTGTTTCACGCGGCATTTGGCAAGAAGCGAGCCGTGAATCTCATGGCACAAGCATTATTGGATTAGTTACGCGGCTCCTTTAAAGGGTATATCAGAGAGGCCGTGCTAATGATACCGTCAGACTATGACTTTGCTCTTCGAATGGGACGCCTCCAAGGCCCGATCAAATATAAAAAAGCACGGAATCTCTTTTGAAGAGGCCACTACTATTTTCGGTGATCCACGAGCAATTACCATTGAATCCTCAATAGTTAGCGGCGAGAAGAGACTGGTCACAATCGGCCGCTCTGCCAAAGGTCGGTTTGTCATAGTGGTGGTACATACCGATAGAAATGATAGAATAAGAGTTATAAGTGCTCGGCCCGCCAGCAGGGCGGAGCGGAAGCAATACGAGGGCTGATGATATGAAGCAGGAATATGACTTCTCTGAGGGTGTACGGGGCAAATACTTCATGCGTTATCAGGCAGGCTCAAATGTGGTGATTCTCGATCCTGAAATTGCCAAGATATTTAAAGACTCTGCATCCGTAAATGACGCCCTCCGCGCTCTTATCCTAGCGGCCGGGCATAACAAGACTCTGCTGCGGACGCGCAAGGCGCGCCGCAGAGCGTAGCGTCATCCAGCTAAACAAAGTAATGTATGGGTTCAGAAGATATTCAAAACAAATTTAAAACTCGTGGGATTGGGCGAGGTGGAGCTCTTTTCCTGCGAGCAGATGGTGCACTCGAATTAATTACCGAGGTAGATAATTCAAATTTACCAATTTTTGGAATCGAATGTTTTGTCTTAACTTCTGAGGAAGCCAAGCCATTACCTGGCCAGATGTTGGACCTGTGGAATGGCGAAGCCGGAGATACCTGGGTGACGGCTAAAGAGCGCTTAAACTCGCGTGATGATAAAGGCTTTTGTTTTGAAGTCGTAGTTGGAGATGCCTAAACTGGCAGGATAACATATTAATCGCAATAATAAGCCTTGCCTTATTATAAGCCCAAACTTATACTATGTAGGTGAAGGTACGGTACTACAAAACGGCGAGTGGTCGGAGCCCAGTAGAAGAGTTTATCTTGGGGCTGCCAGCCGCTACTCGGCTGGAAATCGTTGATGCGATAGTGCTTTTGCAGGGCGGGGCTCATTTATCAATGCCTCTGAGCAGGAACCTAGCTAGTATTAGACCGGGGCTTCATGAGTTGAGAGTTAGAGATCGGGCGGGACAGGTTCGGGTATTTTATTACCTGAAGAGAGGTGAGGCGATTTACCTGATTCATGCTCTCCGCAAGAAGACTCAGCAGATCCCGGCGCGTGAGTTAGAGGTTGTGCTAAAAAGAATTAAGGAGATCTGATATGCCGTGGAAAGAAATGAGTGTAGAGCAGCTGGCCAAATCTCTAGGAGCTAATGTGACAGAGGTGAGAGAAAAGCAGCGATTGATCACTATGATCGTTAAAGTCCGAAAGGCAAAAAAAATGTCTCAGGCAGTATTGGCAAAGAAGCTAGGGGTGAGTCAGGCCCGGGTAGCCCAGATTGAAAGTGGCGTGGGGACGGCCAAGATAAGCTTCGATGTGATCTTTAGTATTTTAACGGCATTAGGATACGATTACAGAGTTACAACCCGTAAGGCGGCATGACAAAAATATCCAGCAGAGGGCTGCCGCCTCTGCTGATACGGACGTTATCCTGTATTCATAATTGGAAATTTTAGATATGCAATACGTGTTTAGAGAACCCAAGAATCCCTCTTTTGAGAAGGTTGGAATTGTCGGACGGATATTCCCCAGTACATCTGCAAGTTCAAAGGTCGAATTCTTTACCGTTACTACTGAAACGGGTCATGAAACCGCAATCATCGAGCATGGATGTGATTTTTGCTATTACCTGCTCGAAGGCTCAGGAGTTTTTCTTATTAATGAATCGGAGCACCACTGTGAAAAAGGCGATCTTGTTGCGATTCCTCAGGGAACCAAATTTACTTATAGAGGAGCTCTTAGAATGTTTGTCGCCTCCGTACCACCTTGGAGCGAAGAGCAAGAAGAAACTGTCGAATAGCTTTTACATATGAAGGGGTGATGAATTTAAATAAAAGTTGCCTATCTCAGCTGTGGTGATAGATTGATGGATAACAAATCAACCCACTAGAGACTAAACGCTCTCGTGGCTTTGAACGTTATCCTTTAAAAGCCGATCCTCGTTTTCTTCTGTTCGATCGGCTTCTCAAGTTGCGCGAGTAGAAATCGAATCTCTTGCAGCTCCTGCTCATGTTGCGCGAAGCCCTGAGCGAGGCGTTTCTCAATGTCTTGCAGGCGCCGCTTCAGCTCGCCGTGCTCGGCAAGCATCGTTCTCATGCGAATAAAGGTGCGCACGACCAGAATACTGGCGTGAATCGCGATCTGGCTGCTTAGGACGTTAGCGGCCATGACGGCACCATGCTCGGTAAACACATATGGTCGATAGCGACGTCCGCCTTTAGGTGCATTTGAGGTCGCAAATTGCGACCTCAAACTTGGTGCGAGTGGCATGTGTACGCGGTTCCGGTGAAAGACCGGAACGACGCCTTAACGGGAGGAAGTTAACACCTACGAGGCAAGGGCTTGCCCGCGAGGGTTGGTCGATTGGAAGCCTATGGTGAAGTATGAGCCTGAACGGATAGTGAAGCGTCTAAGAGGCTTAGAGGTGCGGGAGAGCGAGCCAACAGTCGCGAATCCCAATACCCGTTGGTAGCGCCCCTGAGTAGAGACGACAGGTAGCATACGAAGCTGCGTACACTTACCCACTGAGAACTCTCGGCGTCCTGGTGGCAACACTAGGTAGGAACCGACTCGGGGAAGGCCCCAGGAACCATAACGACGAGAGTAGTCGGATATCAGCATAGTACCCAAAGGGTCTTGAAAGAGACACCGAGTCCGCAGGTGACGAAAGCCGGTTAGGACAGGGAAGGCTGATACGGTAAGGAAAGAGGTGAGGCAACTAGGAATGTTTGGTAACAAAGCAGATAAATCTCGAAAGAGAACCGATTGTAAAGCGGGCGACAACCTAATGACGCCTGTTCAGCAACCGGCCGCCAAGGTTACAAACAGGAAAGAGAATGCAACACCCGCAATAGTAATGGAGGAGGTAGCAAGTGTCGTAAATCTACAAAGTGCGTTTAGAAGAGTAGAACAGAACAGAGGAGCCCCTGGAGTGGACGGACAGAGTGTGGTGGCAGTAAGACAACACCTAACTGAAGTTCTCTTCAAACTCTCCAAGAGCCTACTAGACGGGAGCTACAACCCAGGAGAAATCCGGCGGGTGTGGATACCAAAAGCAGGAGGAGGAGAGCGACCCTTAGGGATTCCCAATGTGATAGACCGAGTAGTGCAACAAGCGCTTCTTCAAGTAATGCAACCAAACTACGAACCAACCTTTGATGACAGCAGCCACGGGTTTCGCCCTGGAAGGAGCTGCCATACAGCTATAGCGCAAGCTAAAGAGTATGTAAGGGATGGAAGCGAGTGGGTGGTGGACATAGACTTGGAGCGCTTTTTCGACACGGTGAATCACCAAAGGTTACAGAGTAAGCTTGAACAGACGATAGAGGATAAGCGCATTATAAGACTGATAAAATTCATGCTGAAGGCGAAAGTTGTAATGCCGGATGGAGTGGTGATTGAAAATGAGCAGGGCACCCCACAGGGTGGCCCCCTGTCACCACTGCTGAGTAATATAGTGCTTAATGAGCTTGACCAAGAATTGCGGAAACGTGGGCACAGCTTTGTTCGCTATGCCGACGATTGCAACATCTACGTAAGAAGTAAAGCAGCTGCGGAGAGAGTTTTAGAGAGTATATCACAGTTTATCGAACGGCGAATGCGCCTCAAGGTGAACAAAGTAAAGAGCGCGGTTGGCGAAACTGGCACGAGAAGTTTTCTGGGATTTAGCCTGGAATACAGTGTCGAAACCGACTCAGTTGCCGTGAAACTCTCTGAAAAGAGCCTTAAGAAGATATCGCTCAAGATAGTGGAGAACTCACCCCGCAACTGGGGTGCCTCACTTGAAAGGTGCATTCTAAGCTGTAATCGATACCTGCGCGGATGGATGGAGTATTTCAAAATAATCAGTCCAACCGAACAACCGAAACTACAAAGATTAGATGCACATCTACGCCGACGACTTCGAGCCATCCAGCTCAAGCAATGGCGGAGACGTAGGACGATAGTACAGCGCCTTACCCAACTTGGAGCGAGGAAAGCAACAGCGTGGCGCACGGTGTATGGAGGACGTAAATCCATCTGGCACCTGTCACATACCCCAGTAACACACCGAGCACTACGGAACGCATACTTTGCGAATCGAGGACTAGTGTCACTGGCGGAACGCTGGCAGCAAATTCAACCCAAACCTATTGTACAGATGCAGTTTGCGTTTGTATGACTTAGGTAGCAATACCGCTGGGGAACTATGCCTCCGATGGAGGCAAACGTACCTAGCCCGAAGAGCCGTATGTGAGAACCACAAGTACGGTTCCGTGAGAGCAGGGGGAAGGTAACTTCCCCTAGCTACTCGACCAACTTCTTGAACTTCCAGTTGAAACATGAAGTCCTCAGGGAAACGTTCGCGATTTCGCTTCACCTGTTCATTAAGGCGTTTTGTTGATGTCCCATACAGTCGAGCAAGGTCTTGATCGAGTATGACCCGTTGCCCCCTTATAGTGAGAATAGCGCCCTCTATATTCGTTGCTGTGTCTCGTTCCATATGGAGTATTAATCGACCATGCCCAGGGGAAGTTGCTTGATCGAGGGCAAGGTGATAACAATTGAAGCAAGCAGAGATCTACGCGTCTGCTGCTTCTAGCCGTTATCTCAAGAAATTATGCTCCGAGCGCAACTAGAATCCGATCGATTCCACCACGAGTACTATTCAAGCCACGCTCTTTTCGAGGCAGGTACGTGGTTGGAAAAGCCGAACAGCTCCGTCATGGAGCTCGGCTCTTTCCTGGTAGGGAGAGATGGTGTCCGGGCTCTCGACTTAGGGGCCGGCGTTGGCAGAAACTCGATTCCGTTCGTTAAGTTGTTCGGTTCGGGAGCAGTGCTTTGCGACTGTGTGGAGATCTTGCCGATGGCGGTGGAGAAGCTGCGCGAAAATGCAAAAGTCTTCGACGTAGCGGACAGAATAGTACCGATTTGCTCAACAGTCTCCGAGTATCAGATAGCGCCGGAGGTATACGATCTAGTAATGGCGATGTCAGTGCTTGAGCACGCATATGATCGCGATACTATCTCTAATGGAATAAGAACGATTCAGGCAGGTACCAAGATCGCCGGCTTTAACTGCCTTAGTTTCGCTACAGATTTAACAGAGACTGACCTCGACACTGGACGAGCGCTAGAGCCACTCATTAGTACGCGGCTGTCAAAAGAAGAATGTCGCTCTCTTTTTTCCGCGCTCTACGCAGATTGGGAGATTCAAAAGTTAGACTTCTCTAGTTTTGGCGAGCAACTAAATCGGAACGGGAGAACGATTAGTTGGAGAGCGAATTATTGCATTTTCGTCGCTCGTAGAACTGGATAGCAATACAAGGCAGATGGACCGCACCACGCCCGGGCTCTGGGCGGCCGCTGCTCGAAACCACATCGACTCAGCACTAAAATCCGAGTCTTCTCTCTTGGCCTCCGGTGGTTGCTCAAGTTTAGCTAATAGGAATCGTATTCCTGGAGCTCCTCCGCATGTTAAGTATTCTGATTGAGGGCCTATGAAAAAGACAATTAACGCGGATCGTTTCTTAAAAAACCTGAGGGACCAAGCGCGATTCGGCGATACCGATGATGGCGGAGTATCACGCACAGCAATGAGTCCGGAAGATGTAGCGATACGACAATGGTTCCGGAGCATGATAGAGGCTGATAATTTTGAATACAAGTTTGACGGCGCGGGAAATCAATCTGCTATTTGGCGCTGTGAGATGCCACATGCCAAGACGCTTTTAATCGGCTCTCATCTCGATAGTGTTAAAAACGGCGGACGTTTTGATGGTGTTCTTGGCGTTCTGGCGGCATATGAAGTTCTTCTTACTCTAAGACAGTCGAAAGAGCGTCTTCCCTTTCACCTAGAGGTGGTTAATTTCACTGACGAAGAGGGAAGCATTCTGGGACAGATTGGGAGTTCCGCAGTGGCCGGGAGACTCTCTCTCGATCGACTTATGAACCCTCGTGGTGGTAGAGAGATCCTGATTGAAGGAATGAAGGGAATCGGTATCAGCGACGAATCCGCTCTCAACGCAAAGCGTGATCCCTCTGAGGTTTTGGGGTATGTGGAAGTTCATATCGAACAGGGCACGCGATTAGAGAAAGCCAATCTGAAGATCGGTGTCGTTTCGGCGATTGTTGGTCTGACCTCGTATCGACTACGCTTCCTCGGGGAGGCTGGGCATGCCGGAACAACTTCAATGCGGAATCGCAAAGATGCCTTTCAAGGAGCAGCGGTATATTCAGAGCAAGCCAGGCGGCTAGTCATCGATCGATATGATCCAGGGGTCGTGAACTTCGGGGTGATATCAATAAGCCCAGGGCAGTTCAACCTCATTCCTGGTGAAGTCGTACTGGGGATGGAATTTCGCCATGGAGTACCTGGCGAATTAGCCTCCATGGAGCGAGAACTGCTCGACCTAGCCTCGCAGGTAGGTGACAAATATGGACTTAAGGTTGAATGTCAAGTGGTTGAGAAGTTGCCACCTACACTGATGTCTGAGCCGTTTATGGGAGCCGTTGAGCGGGCAGCCGATTCTCTTAACCTATCGCATACACGTCTGATGAGCTTTGCTGGACATGATTCACAGTCCCTCGCCGGATTTACGGAAACGGTGATGCTGTTTATCCCCTCTAAAGAGGGTATCAGTCACAATCCCCGAGAGTTTTCGAGTTCTGAGGACTGCGTTAACGGCGCAAACGCGCTTCTGCATACGGTCCTTGAGTTGGCCGCTTTAGAAAATGAAAAATAATCGTGGTCGTAGCACTGCAGCAATAATTTTGTTGCACTGATTTAATTATAATTATACCATAATTATATGAGCAAGCTTCAATTCATTTGGGATGAAGGCAAAGCCCTGGCAAATAAACGTAAGCATCATGTGACGTCTGATGAGGCGAAACCGTCTTCTATGATGACAATGCGGAACTGATCGGAGATCCCGATTATTCTAGTCACGAAGATCGGTTTGTAATGCTCGGAATGAGTAGCCGCGCACGTGTTCTGATCGTGTGCCACTGCTACAGGGAGAACAACGGGGTAATAAGAATTATTTCAGCCCGGAAAGAAACAAAAAATGAGCGGGCACAGTATCGGAGGTCCATATGAGAAAAGAGTATGATTTTTCGAAAGGCATAAAGAATCCCTATATAAAGCGCCTGAAGAAGCAGATTACGATTCGTCTTGACGACTCCACCATCGAGTACTTCAAGGCTCTCGCTGAGGAAACCGACATCTCTTACCAGAATCTCATGAATTTTTACCTTAGAGAGTGCGCATCGCAGCGACGTAAGCCGCTTACTAGGTGGGTGAAAGGAAGCATACGCGGCTAATAAATCCCCTAACCGCGCAATAAGCTATCGACTAATATATCCTCGTCGATACTTTCCCAGTGAATCCCTACCCCACCGCCAATGAGTCTCCACCCTTTTCTTTGTTTGGCAGTAGCCTTGCGCAGCCTCTCCGACCACTCAAGCGGCATACGAATTTCCCGACCGTCAGAAAGCATCACAACTAGGGAGCTTTTGGTGAATGAGACATCCTCTACGAGGGGCTCGAATGACAGTTTTCTATTCAGCGAAGAACTCATGCCACCTCCTCTCAAATAGCTCACGGTAACCTTCGCATTTCCGCCATAGAGGCCAGAAACCGACGAGTTGAATTTGAGCCTTCAACGTCATTATGCCGCAACGGTCTCGTACGAAAAATCTAGTTTCCCCTGCGCCTGCTTCGCATGCTCTATAGTCAGCACAACGACTTTGCCATCCTTATCGAGCTCCAAAAGCACATTGTCGTTAAGCTCTTCAGTTTGAGCAGGCTCTCTGTCGCTTAATTCAATGTAAAGAGTATCGGTGTCTTCAAAATATCTGACTTTCATCGCTCCTACTCCTTAAACTTTCGGTCGAAAAACGCGTTATGCAATGTTTTGCCATCCTCTAGAAGGATGACTCTGTGATACCTGTTGCCCGCCTCGGCGATTTTACCCCACAGCCTTATTCTACCATCATCCTGAGTAGTTCTTCTACTTGGATTTCTTATCACTTCTCTAATCCATTCATCTTCAATAGCTCCACGATCGGGGAGAGAGCGGCTAAATTGGAAGTACTTAGTTTAGTGACTTTCATCTGATGCTAGTATGAGCTATCTCAATGAGTTAGTAGCCTATGCATAACAATTCAATCCTCCAGATTGTCGCGCGTGAGTCTCGTGATAATATGAGCTACATTAAAGCGCGACAACTACTGATTTATGCGTTATGTCTTTCTAAGTTTATGCGATGAATCCCTCAGCCATCATCATTGGCGCATCATCGGGAATCGGGGCAGCACTCGCTCTTGAGCTTAATTCTCATGGCTATTCTTTGGGACTTGCATCAAGGCGTACAGAGCTACTTCAAGAGCTCGCCTCAAAACTAAAGCACCGTGCTCACATTCGCGAACTAGATCTCGCTAATCCTGATGCAGCGGCGATTTCATTACGACAGCTTATCGACGAGATGAAGGATGTCGAACTGATTATCATTTCGGCAGGTACTGGCTTTAACAATCCGAAGCTGGAGTGGGGCCCCGAATTGAATACCATTTCGGTCAACGTGACCGGCTTTGCTCGTGTCGTCAATGTCATCGTCGAGTATTTCGAGCAGAGAGGCAGTGGGCATCTCGCTGCCATAACCTCGATCTGCGCGATTCGAGGTCATGGTGATGCGCCTGCATATGGTGCTTCAAAGGCATTCATGTCCAACTACCTCGGCTCTATTCGGCACCGATTCCGAGGGAAGAATCTTCCCATTTACGTTACGGAGATATGTCCTGGGTATGTCGATACTGCCATGGCACAAGGAACTTCGTTATTTTGGGTTGCGTCGGTGCAAACGGCAGCAAAGCAGATTGTGCGAGCTCTGAAGGATCGTCGTGGCCACGTGTACGTGACTAAGAGATGGAGACTAGTAGCGTGGCTTTTACGAGTTACTCCTTATGCATTGTACCGGAGGGGATGAATAAGGTGGGCATTGGCAACATGACATCGATTGAATCAACTCGAGATGCCGCCCTGGTGGCGAGTTTCGGGTTATCGTTAGCGTTATACCTGAACCCCACTTATGAATTATCCAGAAAAAGCAAATCTTGGCACCCCAGCTTTTGACCAGGTTTTTCGGGACTTTCTCGTTCGAGCCAAA
>JBIKWQ010000097.1:0-10459 GCA_044356215.1 Bdellovibrionota bacterium
CTTTGGCTTTTGAATTTTCGGTGCTCACCCTGACGGTGCCAGGGTTGCGCTCCGAAAAATTCAAAAATCCTGCGTGCTTTTGAGCATCTGCACCATTTTCATCCTCCTTAACTGCTCTTTTTAGGTTTAATTGTAGATGCCTTCACTTTTATTTCGGAAGCGGGTAGCGTAAACATAAGTCAAAAGTATTTGATAAATGTGACCACGGCTGGTCACCCTGATCTTAATAATTTCTATGAACGGGCAGATATCGAGTCAATTTGTTCAGAGGCCGACTCATATCGAGGTCGATGTAGCGGCGCTGAAAGCTAACTTTAGATCGATTAGGGATCGGGTTGCCCCTGCCAAGGTCATGGCCAGCGTGAAAGCTAACGGTTACGGACACGGTTTGGTCACAGTGTCCAAGGTTTTGGAGGAAGAGGGGATCGATGGCTTAGGCGTGGCATACATCGAGGAAGCCTTAGAGCTGCGCCGCGCGGGCATTAAAACACCGGTATTAGTTTTCGGCGGCCTGATGCGGGAACAGCTAGAGCTTTATATCAACAACGACGTTGATCTAACGGCCTCTTCAGTCAGTAAGTTAGAGTATATAGAGGCTACAGCGGCCCGGCTGGGCAAGCGCGCCAGGGTACATCTTAAGATAGATACTGGACTAGAGCGGATCGGGGTCCACCACTACTCGGCTCAATCGTTGTTTGACGCGGCGTTGTCGGTACGGAGCTGTGATGTTGTAGGGGTCTATTCTCATTTTGCAGAGGTTAATAGACACGACTTGTCCTTGGCTAACCTTCAACTGGAGCGGTTCCTGACATCGCTTGAGTATTTCGAGCGGCGGGCAAGCGCTCCGTTTTTAAGGCATATCGCTAACTCTGGGGCAGTTTTGGGGATGCCCGAGAGTTACCTAGATATGGTTAGACCGGGTTTGTGCCTCTACGGGGTCATGCCGGACCGGTCGTTTGATGGCTCATTAGATCTAAAGCCGACCCTGAGTTTAAAGAGCCAGGTGGTTTACTTTAAGGTGGTAAAGGAGGGTGCTGGGGTTAGTTATGGGCATGCGTGGACAGCTCCGCAAGATACAAGGGTCGTCACCGTCCCAATCGGTTATGGTGATGGATACCTACGTGGGCTTTCGAATAAAGCCCAGGTTCTTATCGGCGGCCAGCGTCGGCCAGTCATTGGCCGGGTTTGTATGGACCAACTAATGGTTGATATCTCCCCATCAGGCGAGGCCTATAATGGCGATGAAGTGGTTTTAATTGGCCGTCAAGGGGATCAAGAGATAAAAGTAGAGGAACTGGCGGCGCTACTTGATACGACACCGCACGAGGTGCTGGTTATACTGAGCCAGCGGGTGCCGCGGGTGGTGGTTTAGCTCCGAGTAGAGCATAATTAATCGTTCGGCCCCCCTTTCTTTTTGTCACCAGAGCTTAGTCGCGGGTGCTTTGGAAGTTTTTGGCGTCCTCCTTGAGGTAGCCAGCGAGAATAATATGGCCATTTTCGCGCGCATGGTCTTCGGCTCGCTTGTTACATCGGTCTTTCAATTTTGGATTCGCGTTAAATTCTCTAAGAACCTCAATGAAATACTCATTGCCCTTTTCCGCGGCGACCATCAGTAATGTCTTGTTACCATCAAAGCGATCGTTAATCCTGAACTTCTTGTTTGTCGTTAGAAAGTCCAAGATTTTTTTGATTCTACTAGTTACCTGAGCCCCTTCTTTTCGATAATCGTCGGTGGTAATTTTGCTAACGGCCGCAATCAAAAATTTACGAATGTTCTGAGGAGTAAGCGCTTTAGTTACCTTATCTGTCGGCATAAGGTTTTTGTTGTTTAGGAGAAGAGAGATTAACTCCTCAAAACGCTCCGGTTTGAAAAGCTCAGGATCGATTTTCTCCGCGACTCTATTTAAATCAGACTTAGCTCGAATGGGTTTAGCTCTTCTTTTTGACGGGGTAGGTACCGTGTTGCCCTCCTCCTTTAAGCGCTCACGAAGTCGCGTGAGACCGCTATTTGTAACATCAGCTAGTTCGAAAAAATCAGCGGTACTTATGACCGCTTGTCGCGGATCTTTTACCCACTTTATTTCCGAACTGTTGAGCAAGATATTGCTCATTTCGTCGAGAAAATCGCGCATGCTATTAATATCAATACACTGCTTGGCGAGACTTATTTGATCCTCGGTTAGCCCAGCATTCCCTCCAAAAGAAAGGGCTTCCACAGGATGGCGTTCGAGGATAAATTTTAAGAGCTCTTCATTCCTGGCATTTAGTGCTAATTTACCGAAGCCATATGAATAATACTTAGATCCATATTTCTCCCATACAGGCTGTCTAATATCTCCAGGGCGTATACCAAAAATATCGAGCTTTTCATCCAGCGGCTTTATGAGCCTAAGAGCTAGGCGCCTGTTCGCGATGGCGGTCATTAAGTT
The DNA here is from genome assembly GCA_044356215.1 of Bdellovibrionota bacterium. GTDB lineage: Bacteria > Bdellovibrionota_C > UBA2361 > UBA2361 > OMII01 > OMII01. Next base: position 2,430 of record JBIKWQ010000097.1, read on the forward strand.
ATCAACTGAGGCTAGAAGAGCGGGTGATGTACGGCCCCAGATAAATGCATCCCCTTTAGCGTGATTAAAAGATAGCATTTCATCCACAAGGCTCGAAACGATTCGCAGGTCTGGCTCAGGAAAGGTCAGAGCTATTAAGTTAAGTTTGTTCGCCTTTGCATAGAACGAGTTCAGGGCATTTGGTACTTCATAAGCAAGACTCGAATAGAGGTCGGCGCCCTCGCCCTTCTTTTTAGTTCTTTCAGACCAGATGTTAACCAATTTCGGATCACAACAGGCGGTCAAGAGATCGCTCGGAGTGATATTGTTATGCTCAAATTTGCGAACGTTTAAACACAGAGTCGAGATGAGAGCCGCGATGAGTTCCTTGATTTTGTTACCTTTTTCTTCTGAACTAGGGAAGTAACTTCGCCAGACACTCTCCACTAGCTTTCTCGTAAGGTTTTGATCCTTGAAGTCCTCTTTCAGCAAGTCAGTGGCAATTTCAAAAGGATCTACTTTTGGAGATGTCGCTTGATTGGCCCATCCCGAGGAGGACGCTCCGTCAGCTTGAGAAAAACAAAGAGCTGGGGTACTTGATTGATGCGCAATGCCAGTGAACGCCATAACTGTAGACAACGACTACCTATTAAATCCGGGCCTTTATATGGGTAGTATATAATTTCCCTCCCGCTAATCAAATCAGCCGAAAAAGTCATGAAATCCGTCTTCTAGCAGCTTACATCCCCACCCCTAACAGTCGCTATCGCGCTAACTACCGCGAGCTCCGACCTAAGAATAGAGGGACCCAACGAAACGGGTGTGGCGTACACTCTTTCCCGTAATAGACTAATCTCCTCGGGGGAGGGGTCTCCCTCCGGCCCGATGATGAGCAGCGCTGGTTTGCTTTTATCGGCTGTTTTTATCACGTCGCTTAAGAGCTTTATTCCTGGTTCAAGAGAGCAGAAGTATAGATCCACATCGCGATCTCTTTTGAGCTCAGTGATCGCTATTTCAAGTGAGCTGTGAACCCTTACCTCGGGTGGCTTTCTCTGTCTACTTTGTTGGGCCGCCGCGACAGCGATCTTAGAAAGGCGAGACTCACGCTGCTTGAAGTCCTCGGCGCTCTTTAATCTAACAACGCTTCTAGGTGACTGCCAAAAGTGAATAGCGCGGCATCCTAGTTCAGTGCTCCAATCGCAGATCTGATCGTTTTTATCTCCTTTGCAGAGGGCGCATAAGATTAAGAGTTCTCTCTGTTTAGGTGCGTTGTCCGAGATCCATGCGGTAATGGTGATGGTAACTCCAGCCGCTGTAAGGGATTCAATAGTCGCTAGCCCGATTACTCCCGTGGCTGGATCTCCTACCTCAAGTGCCTCACCAGCTTTTAGCCTTAAGACATCCCTTAGATAGTGACTCTCGCTATCTGTCAGTTCTATTCGTTTAGGGAGGGGGTCAGAAAACAAAAGCCGCGCGTCACTCAAAAAAATTCGTGGGCCTGATGAGTAACGCGCGGCCATAAGCAAAAAGATGAGAGGACCTACTTCTTACGTAGACCCATCTTCTCTAAACGTTGAGCTAGGTAAGGGATCTTATCGTATCCAACGATGCGCTCACCGCTCTCGAATACGAATGTTGGGGTATCAAACACACCTAGCTTGCGACCACGCTTGTAAATTCCCTTAACGCGCTCGCGAGTGTCAGAGGAAGAGACCTTGCTTAGGAAGTCACCGAGGTCGATATCGAGGTCATCGCACAACTCGTTCATGAACGCGTCCTGATTTGGATCCTCGCCTAATCCCCACCACTTGTTAAATACCTTGATGTTGTACTCTAGAAGTACGCCTAAATCGTTAGCGATCAGAGCGCCGCGTGTTATACGACCTGGGTCGAACTCAACTTCCGGCCAGTTCTCTGGGTAGGTGATAGCTAAGCCGCGATCGCTGGCGATACGACGGGTGTCCTCAAATAGGTAAGAAAGCTTGTCAGGAAGGATCCCCTGTTGTGGAACTGGGTTACCTGAGGCGCGCGCCGAGAAAGGCTGCCAAAGGAGCTCTACGTTGTATTTCTCCTGGATGTCGTAAATCGGGTCCATGGCCAAATACGAGTAGGGACTCTGGAATGAATAGAAGACTTCAATTTTATCTGTCATAAGGGCACTTTAAAGTAGAAAGTTAAATAGCTTCTCACTGAGTGGTGGCGATCATCGGTCACCGAGGATCAAGCCAGATTAGGTTAGCGGGGGATGAGAGGTCTTTTAAAAATCTCGCGCCCGTAGCCCAACTTATACCCGTGAAGCAGCCTTCACGGGGGTACTTACGTATAACTTTTGTGGTAGCGGACCTTCTGCCAAGGCGAGAGTACGCTACCCCCAAGAGGCGCGTAAGTAATATCTGCCAGCCCAAGGTGTGGTATGAACCATCCAACTCTTAAAGGTAAAGTATTCCGGATCTGGCTTATTTGCAAGATTAAGTCCTACAAACTTCGGAAAAACGGGTCCGTATTAACCCCGGGCGGTCTTCCGGCTAGTGATTGCAGTCTTTGTTGTTAGAGCTTATTTACCTTTCCGGTTAAAATTTGCTAGTGTCCTAGCGGAGTTGCGACGATAATGATTGGTCTTAATCGCATGCGAATAGGTGAATTACTAAATACAGGTAACGGGGGCAATGGATCTAAGATAGGCCTCGATAGACCTATTCTCTGCCTAGAGATTAACCCGCCGCGTGGAACCGAGATTGAGCCGGTGCTAGGCCGATATGCTGATCTTAAGGGGGTCGACCTCGTGAATGTAACCGACTCAGCGTTAGCCAAGATGAAGCTGTCGGGAGTTGTATTCGCTGCACTATTTAAACAACGGTACGGGATTGAGCCGGTTGTTAACCTCTCTTGTAGAGATCGGAATGTGATAGCTCTCCAGGCTGACCTCTTGGGAGCTTGGTCACTCGGTATAAGATCGATTGTGGCTTTAACAGGAGACGCGGTTACAGTCGGTGATCTTCCAGAGGCAAAGGGAGTTTTTGAGGTTAACTCGGTCGGTCTTTTAAATATTATCTCAACCCTAAACTCCGGAAAGGATCTGGCTGGAGTAGATTTGAAAGGTGGCACGAAGTACGTGCCAGGAGTCGTTGTTAATCCAAACGCTAAGAACAGGGACGCCGAAATCCGTCGTTTGCAACGTAAGCGAGATGCTGGCGGTTCATACGCGTTGAGTCAGCCGGTTTTCGATGTAGAGCACGCTGTGTCTTTCTTTGAGGCGGCCGCTTCTACAGGTATCGATAATTTTGTCGGGTTGTTACCGTTTAAGAGCGCTAAGTCTTTTGAGGCGGTAGCTAAGGTTCCTGGGATAAAGGTGCCGGAAAAGGTGTTAGAGAAGGTTAGATCCTTAAGTGAGGGTGACGTTCAGAGCTATTCGATTGATATAGCCTGCGAGATAGCGGAAAAAACGAAGCCGTATGTGCGAGGTTTTCACGTTGTCAGTGGTGGTTCTCCGCTAGCGGCGATAGAGTTAACAAATCGACTCGCTTCGTGGATAGCCGCGAGGTGGTAGAGGTTTATGTTGTTTCGGATTTAATTGAGAGGATAGAGAGATGAAGCGTAGAGAGGAGATGACATTCCTAGAGAGGATCTACGTTGTAGAGATCGCCAAAGGATTGCGAATTACCTTTGGTAAGCTAATCGGTAATCTGTGGTTGCACATATTACATGCTCTTGGGGTGAAGACCTCATTGGCCGCCGCCGCTTCAATCCAATACCCTAATGCCCGTCGGCCGTATCCCCCACGGTACCGTGGACGCCACAGATTGACCCTTTATCCAAGCGGCGATGTTAAGTGCACCTCGTGTTTTCTCTGCGCTACGGCGTGTCCGGCTAAGTGCATATACATCGAGGCTTCAGAGCATGAGGACCCAGAGGTAGAGAAATTTCCGAAGCGCTACGAGATCGATACGCTTTTATGTATCTACTGTGGATACTGTGTTGAGGCGTGTCCTGTAGACGCAATCCGAATGGATACGGGTCTACACCCAGAGGTTTACCCAGCGGATCCGCGTCTCTTTATTGAGGATAAGGAGACACTAATGGAGCGCTCTCGTGTTCTAGAGGATCTCGGACCAGAGCGTCTCTACGATATGCATATGAAGAAGATGCAAGAGCTCGAAAAGGTAATACTCTAATTGGGATGAAAGCCTCCCGGTTATACAAAGCAAAGCTAGCCGCGTTAATAGCGACGCTGCTACTCGTTCCATTCCAATCGATAAATGCTGAGCCCGATCTACCAAAAGGTGTCGGGCCACTTCCAGATCCAGCAAAAGGAGCTAAAGCGGGAGCGTTAGTTACCCCCGAGCACTCAGCGCTTTACAAAACGCTTCTGTTACCTGAGTTGGCCAAGCTAAACGAGCAGGGCGAGTTTGTGTTTGAGGCCCTTCGCGCGCCTAAAGAGCCAACACGCTTTACCGCTAACCAAGTAGCTAGAGAGGCTTTTACAGCTCCTTCTGCAAACGGCGAACTGAAAACAAAAGAACTTTCTGGCTTGCCGACCCCTTTATTTAATTTGGGGAATACAGCTAGTGGAGATCTGACTCAGGCCGCGTATAAGATCTTGTGGAACGCGGCGTCGTTAGGATGGAAAAACGCTTACCAATCATCAGAGCTCTCTCTCCTTCTTTTTAAAGCGCCAGACAGTGAGCCGCATAAGCTAGGATTTGGGATTGAGCGGATCTATCCATCAAAGATGGGGTTACAGCTAGGAGGATTAGACCCAGTCTTTAGAGAGAGAATCTCTGCCAGCACGCCAGAGGCGATCAAGGGATTAGCCTGGCTTACCTTGAGATTCTTTGGGCAGGATCCGGATTTTGTTTGGGCCGCTTCTCCAGTCGTTAACCGAGTTAGACAAATAACTGGAAGTAATCGTTCCGACTCTATTTTTACGGGTGTCTTCTCACCTGATGATCTATTTGTTTGGTCCGGCAAAGTTGAGTTGGCCGAGCCATCGGCTTTATCGTTAGTTTCACTTTTGATTCCGATACTGGAAGACCCAAATTTAAAGGGCGAAAAGAGCGATGACTGTTCGGTGTATTCGTATAAAGACGATAACGCTGTAAGTTTTAATTATCAGAGCGCGCGCTTTAAGGGGGCGGGGAAGTGGGTGCCTTCTAATGTGATTATGGTACCCCGTCAAGTTTGGAGGATCGAGATGACCAAACGTGATCCGTTCTCGCTCGATACTAGAGAGACACTTTATGTCGATAAAGATACAGGGATGCCTATTTACCGAGTGGTTTGGGATCAGGGTGGTAGGTTGCGTAAGGTAACTGTTGGATTTATGCGCTCGGTAGAGTCAGCGGAAGCGCAGCCGGAGCCGCAGCTAGCTGGTCAGGTGATCCTATCTGGAAATGGAACCTCAAGGCTTGCGTTAGTATACGATTCCTTAAAGCTCTGCCCGAATTTTCCGCGGGGTAAAACGATAACGGATTTTGATCCTAGTTTGTTTGTTAAGTAAGCGAGGTTTTGCCGGCCTTCCTTAGGTAATTACTTAACCCGCCTCAAATGCCCAACAGCGGCGCGCGGAGTTTTGATTCTCGCTCTTCCCTCGCGACGCTCAAGCTCAGCGTTGCGCTCCTCTTGAGTCAGAACCAGATGAAGAATGTCAGGTGGTGTGGAATCAGTCCAAACATACTCCTCACCACGCACTGAAGACGCGCCCCAGATGCTGCCCCACGGAATCACGCATGTAAAATACTCAGAACCAAATAGCAGCTCAGCAGTGATCTTGTTGTCATCAGTAGAGAGCCGGCCCTTAAAGAAGCGACTTAGGCGTAAAGTAACAGTGCGGTTATCCATCAAGTATGGAGGCATGACGACACCATTAAAAGCTGGATTGATATGCACTAGAACTTGTTCGTCATTCAAAAGACGCTCGACAGTGGTTTGCTGATTAGCTTGAGTTCTGTTTTCGGTAGTCATCATTTTAAATCTCTTCCCATGGACTCGTTCACAACGCTTCCCCTACGAGCCCTAAATGAAAATCAGAGCCAGCTCGTTCACATATCAGGTATAGATGCAGGGTTTGCTAGATGAGCTTCGTTTGGTTTTAAAGAACTAGTCACCCGATCTAGAAGGGAGAGCTGTAAATGTCATAAGAGCCTGAAATCGCATGTTAAATTGCTTGACTTGCTTGCTTCTCCTGCTTCTCCAAATTGGACCGCGGCGCTCCCGCGCCGCCCTGTTGCCTTATAGGATCCCAAAGCGTACCCTCGCCATCACCATGACGAATAGCAATCTCTTAAAGCAGGCTTTTATTCTGGTAATCGCATGCGCATCGCTCCTTGCTCTGCCTTGGCTTGAGCGTCCTTTTCACACACGGGGCGAGCCACGTGAAGCTTTAGTAGCGCAGTCGATGTTAAAGACGGGTAACTGGATCTCTCCTCCAGCCTACGATGGCGCGGTGCCTTCAAAGCCACCTTTCTCTCACTGGCTAATAGCAATCGCGTCTCTTCCAGGGGGAGAAGTAACAGAGGCCACATCAAGACTACCTTCAGCCGTGGCGATAATAGTTTTTAGCGCGGCGTTCTTCGCTTTCTTAAGTAAACGTGTGTCACAAGATGTAGCTTTAGCTACATCTTTGATTCTTTTATCAAGTAGCGAGTGGTTTCGCGCAGCCTCAACGTGTCGTGTCGATACCATTCTGGCAACTAGTATGGCGGGGGCGATGTTAGCTTTGTACGCTTGGTGGGAGCGCGATTTTAAGGGGATTCCGTGGCTAGCTTTAGTTTTGACATCGTTTGCCGCGCTCACAAAGGGACCAGTCGGGATAGTTTTACCAGTTGGTCTCTTCTCCCTATTTTGTTGGATTAGAAGTGGGGCAGGAGCTCGGATCCTATTCCCGATCGCGCTCCGAGGTTTATACGTGGCAGTCCCAGTGGCACTAATAGTGTCAATTTGGTACATCCTTGGATATCTAGATCGCGGCGAAGCTTTTATAGATAAGATTCGTTACGAGAACTTCGAGCGTTTCACGAGCCAGATGGCGGACGAGCCGCACAAGCACTCAGCGGCCTACATGGTCGGGATGCTACTTCTTGGGTTGTTGCCGTGGAGTATCCCCTTAATCCTAGCGGCGCTTTCTGCTTTGAGGCGAGGTGATTTATCGCTCAAAGGGGTTCTTCAAAAATATCTCACTAATTGGCGCTCTCTTTCACCGCTATATCAGTACTCGTGGATAGTATCGCTTGGAGTGTTTGTATTTTTTTGTATCCCTTCTAGTAAGCGCAGCGTTTATCTTCTGCCGATGTATCCATGCGTGGCGCTTTTAATCGAGAGCGCCCTGAGACGTATAGCCACTCACGCAGCGAAGTTTTTCACCATTCCCACAAAGATTATCACAGCCTCTGCCGCGTCTATTTTAGTGTGCGCGGTTGTCTTAAATATTACTAAGTTCTCAGGCGTCTCCTTAGATCCAAGCGCCTTATTAGAGAGCATGCGGGTCACAAAGCTATTATCGGTTCTATTAATTCCGGCGCTTATCTTGTGGCTCGCAAATCAAGTGTCGAGGGAGGCTTTTAATAGGCCCGTTGAGAAGCTAGCCGGCGCGGTGCTACTCGCGGTAGTAGCTATTAGTTTCTTTGTTTACGATTCGGTAGCATGGCAGTTGTCTCCTAAGAAGTGGCTAAACGATCCAGCTTTAGTAAAGGTGCTAAACAGCGAACCAAATCCAAGACTACTATCATTTGGTAGCGAAGCTTACGGAGCCAGCTTTTACCTAGAGCGACCGTTCTCACGCGCGGTTCCAGGAGGTGATATTCCAACAGGATCGCTAGTCTTCATGGAGGCAAGGAAGCTGCAAGATTTCCAGCAGCAGCTTGGATTGCGAAGCGAGGAGGTGATCCGTTATTCAAGTGGGGTTGAGAGTAGCAAGAAAGATCTGGTGGTGGTTAGGGTGGTTGGGGGGTAGGGCGTCGCAGTGTTTTTGGTAAGTTACGGAGACAATTAGTAAAATATTTTTTACCACAGAGGACGCAGAGGACACAGAGAAAACCCCATAATTGCCCATAAAA
>JBIKWQ010000127.1:0-2941 GCA_044356215.1 Bdellovibrionota bacterium
GGACACAGAGAACGGCCATTTTATGGGCAATTATGGGGTTTTCTCTGTGTCCTCTGCGTCCTCTGTGGTGAAAAATATTTTACTAATCATCCCAGCGGCTTACCAAAAACACTGCGACGCCCTGATAGGGCACTACATCTCCCGCTTTGTTAACCCCTGGCAGATCTCCATCAGGCTCACAGATGTCCCAAGATCTCAACCAACCTCTCCCATCCTTTAGCTCCCAAAGAGCTCTGATCAATTATCACATGCTGAGGGATCGAGCTGTCGACTTTGTCAGGCTCGACCTTCTCGAGCCTCCAACTGCCACTTAGCCTCGCATCATCGATCCACTCGCCTAAACCACAGAAAGATATTAACTCATCGCGAGGATTAGCGATGATAGTTGTTGGCACACGTTTAAGAGCCTCGCTATCGTTTAAAGTTCGGGTATCAGAGTAGAGATCTAACGTGTTGCGGTACCAAAAAAGTGGCGTATAAGCGAACCGTCTGTAGTGCGGAGGAGCCAAGTTCGGAATCGCCATTGATAGCGGTGGAAAAATATTTAAGAGATACCCAAGCTGTGGAAGTAGTCTTAGAGAAAGGGCAGGGGCGATAAGCACCATCTTGTCCGGCCGAAATTCTGGGTTTCGGTCTAATGAATAAGTGGCGACTAATCCACCCAATGAATAACCCACTACAACTACCGGCAGATCCTTAAAGCGCTGTTTCATCTGGCGATAGCTGCTGATCAGATCCTCACTCCACTTACTCGGTTGAAATACGCTCGAATCCTCTCGGTCGTGTCCAGTAAGGGTCAATCTTGCCGTGTGATATCCTAGATCCCGGAGAGTGTTAGCGAGCGGATCTAGCGAGCTAGGGCGCTGATTTAAGCCGTGAGCGAGGATAGCTACCCCGCGCGCTGGATGCTTTACAGTCATGAGAAATTCGCTAGCCTCAGTGTCGTGATGAGACGTAACACTAGGACTAAAGCAACAGGCGGAGGTGAATAGTGTAAGAGCTAGTAGAATCCGGACCCGCATAAAACTCTAAAGTATTTAACTTAAATATCCGAGTAAACATAGGCAGGGGAAGAAGTAAGCCGCATGTTTTTCGCGGAAAATCCCTAGTTTGGTGGGTTACCTTAGGGGAATCTACTAGCAGAGGGTGTGTTTAACCCGTTATGATCTCGGTGAATCTATGACTATCGGAAAGATCGGCTCACTATTTGGCTCAAATGGGGATAACTCCCAAAGCAATCGCGCGTCCGCCACTACAGCGGCGCCACCCACCACTGGAGAGACAGCAGGGGCAAAGGCAAAGAGCGCTGACCAGGTAGGTGGCGGTAAATCGAGTGACGCCGTAGTGGTTTCTCGTAATATGAGCGATCTAGATAGCTCTCAAATTCAAGAGGTATACGACCCAAAAAGAGCCGCTCGGGTTAGCGAGCTTAAAGCTCAAATCGATAACAAGACCTATCAACCCAATAGCCAACTCGTCGCCGCTTCTATATTCTTAGAGCTGGCTTAGCAGGAATATAGTCGCGGTTAGATGAAGATAACGATCATCAGTGTAGGGCGTGTACGCCAGTCTTTTGTTAAAGATGGCGAAGCTGAATACATCAAGCGACTACAAGCGACTCCACTCGCTCTCAATTTTGTTGAGCTAGGAATCGAAGCTCCCGATTCGCTTTCATCTGAGGAAGCAAAGGAGAGAGAGGCGGTTGAACTATTAAAGAAGTTAACCGCCTTTGATTATATTGTGGTTCTTGATGAGCGTGGAAAGCAACTAGCTTCCAAGGAGTTTGCTAATCTAATAGAGAAGCAGATGTCGGCCGGCACGCGAGCCGTCGCGTTTGTTATTGGGGGAGCTTACGGCCTATCGGAAAAGATTAGACAGCGAGCCAGCTACGTTTTATCTTTATCAGATCTAACTTTTCCGCATCAGCTAACCCGCCTAGTGTTAGTCGAGCAGATCTACAGAGCCCACACCCTGATAAAAGGGATTGGCTATCATAAGTAGAGGGAACCTAAACGAAGTAAGGGGATATCGTTATGGGTAAAATAAAAAAATTCGCCGCGCTTAATATAAGGAAGATTACCGGCGGTAAGGATCCGGTTAGAGTTGTAGAGGATTTTATTTCGCGTCGTGGATTTAATCCTGATGAGTGCCGCAAAGAGAACGACTCAGACACAACTCGCTGGATGTTTACTATCCGAGAAGAGGTTGAGTTGGAGGTCTTGGTAGAGGGGCAACGCAAACCCGCGGAGACGACGATCTATATGGGGATGAATATTATCACTGTGCCGATACGCGGGGCGGCGGAGATATTAGCCGCGGCATTGGAGATCGCTGATGGATTAGTAGGAATAAAAGTCAGTCTAGTGGGGCACTACCTGGTGCTGAGCGCGAGCTTAGGAGCTGCAGGGGTAAGTGTTGAGGATCTTGAGTACCACCTAAAGCTTATAGAAGCCCAAGAGAGCTGGTTCCGCGCCGCGATGGCTGAGGAGCTTGGGTGGGAGGAATTTGTTTTGGGGTGAGGGGGCTTAACAATACCGGCCCAATCTTATTCGGCGTAACTGTTGTTATAATATAGGGCGTCGTAGTGTTTTTGGTAAGCTACTGGGATAATTAGCAAAATATTTTTACCACGGAGGACGCAGAGGACACGGAGAGTCTCCATAATTGTCAATAAAATGCCCCATTGTCTGCTCTGTGGTGAAAAAGAACCGCGACGCCCTACCCTAAATAGAATGAGATCCGCTGGAGTAGGATTTCAGAGAGGGGTATAATTGGTGTTCGAGATTGTGTGAGAGAGTTAGGAGTATTGTGCCAACGGTGGTGTCGCGACGTGGATTTATGGGGGCACTTTTGGGCTGACTATTACCCACATTTTCCAACCATAGATTCATAGAGTTCAGTCATAGAGGCTAGTCGTTGCCAGCCGCGCCACAAAGCGGTG
>JBIKWQ010000098.1:0-10329 GCA_044356215.1 Bdellovibrionota bacterium
GTCGCTTCACTGATAGCTTTCCTTCTAGTCCACAGAATAGTTACAGAGCGTTGGGCGTCGGTGTCAGAGGGGGTATTCAACGCCACTCAATCTTTACTCGCTCGTTTCAAGAGGATTAAGGCTCAACAGTAATGAAGATCCTCCACCGCTACATATTTGGTCTGCTGATTAAAAACTTTCTAATCGGACTCACCACATTTGTTTTTCTCTTTCTGATGGTCGATTTTCTCGACCGAATAGACAATATCATGGCTGACAAAGCCTCTCTTGGACTGATTATTCAGTACTTCGCGTGCAAGATACCCCTTATAGTTACTCTGATGTTTCCAGTGGCGCTAATCTTCGCCACCTTATTTACCTTTGGCCTGCTCTCAAAGAGCTCAGAGATTACCGCTATGCGCGCCAGTGGAGTTACCCTACTCTGGCTAGCCAGGCCCCTACTCATATTTGGTATGGGGTTATCTGTGCTGTGCCTCTTCCTTAATGAGGTGGTTGTACCGGCCAGCGAGCGTCGCCAGAAGGAGCTCTATAATTTGAAGATCCGTCAAAAAGACGCCAAGGGAGGCTATAACCAGACCGATTTCTGGTGGCGCGGAGGTTCTCATTTTTACACCATCGGGGTCTTTAACTCGAAGACAAAGTCTATTCAAAACTTATCGGATTTTGAACTTAACTCGGATTGGCAAGTAATCAGAAGAACTGATGCTGACTCGGTAAGGTGGCTTAACGAGGATCTCGGTTGGAGTATGCAAGGGGTAAACCGTTTTCACTTCGATGAAGAAAAGGTGCGCATAGAGCGTCTAGCTAACTTACCTCTAACGATCTCTGAGACCCCGCGGGACTTTTACGAGTTTAACGATGATCCGACAACGATGAGCTTCTCAGAGCTGGATAGCTTTATCGAGAAGCAGAGCGCGAATGGCGTTTCAACTCGCCAGTACCTTCCCGATCTCTACGGCAAATTAGCCTTCCCTTTTATAATCTTTATTACCGGATTACTGGTACTTCCATTTACTCTCTTACCCGCTAGATCAGGCAGCATGGCTGTAAGTTCAATAGCGGCTATCTTTGTAGCGTTCGCGTACTACGCCGTTGATTCATTCAGCATCTCGATGGGAAGAGCCGAGCTCCTGCCGCCCCTTCTAGCGGCTTGGAGCGCGAATATCGTTATGGGGCTCGTAGCGTTTATTCTTAATGCTGGGTCGGAGGCGCCGAGGTAAAAACAAAAAGAGGTAGAAACAAAAAATGAAAAACCCTTTGCCAGCTCTAGGGCGTAGCAGTTTTTTTACCACAGAGGACGCAGAGGACACAGAGAAAGCCCCATAATTACCCATAAAATGGCCGTTCTCTGTGTCCTCTGTGGTAACATCTTTTGCTAATAAGCCTAGAAGTTCACCAAAAACACGGCGGGTCCCTGTGACTCTAGTTGAATTTTTTACAAAGAGACCAGCGAGAGCAGCGAGGGGAAGGAATGTGAGAGGTGGAGTTTTGCCGCTACTCCGGCCTTTCTAAAACAAAACGTTATGTACTATCCCCGCCATCTTCTCGATAACGCTCTCCAGGGGCTCTATCGAATTATCAATCGCGATAGCACCATCGGCCTGCTTCATTGTCCCTACTGCGCTGGTTGAATCACGGCGGTCCCGTTCTTCTAGATCCCGGGTGATCGATTCTAGTGATGATTCCTGAGGTGTACCTTTAAGCTGAGCGTACCTTCTCTGGGCCCTAACATCGAGCTTTGCGGTAACGAAGAATTTTACAGGAGCTTCAGGGAATACTACCGTTCCCATATCGCGCCCCTCAGCTACAACCCCCGTTGGCTTAAATGCTTCACGCTGCAAGTCAAGCAGCCTGTCACGCACCTCCTGGTGCCGGGCTATCAGCGAAGCCCCGGTAGAAACCTCAGTGGCGATCAGCTCATCGCCACATGGTAGCCCGTCTATTAGCACTAAACTAGAACCTGTTTCGTCACGCCTTAGCTCAATTGAGTGCTTACTCATTTCAGAAACTACATTGTCGCTAGACTTAAGATCCAAACCAGCCCGGAGCGCCAGCAACGCTACAGCTCGGTAGAGCAATCCAGAGTTTAGGTGTCCCATGCCTAGCTTTTTAGCTAGCCCCTTGGCCAATGCGCTCTTACCAGAGGCTGCTAAACCATCGACTGTAACTATATAGCGGGCTTCATTCATTTGGAGCGATTGATAATTGCTGGTTGCGGGATCTCTACAGGCCTCTGATAATATAGGGGAAGCTATAATTCAAGACAATCGATTCAGTGGGTTATGGCATCTAAATAGGTAGGAAGCTGGATTTAGCCCCATTCTATTAAGGTTTTATGCCCTTAGCCGACCAACTAAAGTGAGGGACTAGGGGTCAGTTGCAGCGTTTATGCGTAGACGACCACAGAAAGACGATCAACCTGCTATAAATTTTCAACGCTCGCTTAAGCCTGCCCAGAGTGAACTGGGGATAGTTCTGTCAGGCGGTGGAGTGCGCGCAGCATATCAGGCCGGCGCGCTAAAAGCTCTCTCGCAGTTCCTCGAGCGAGACTTAAATCAGACATCAATTATCCTAGGTAGCAGTATAGGGGCGATTAACGGGCTTGTTTTCTCGGCGTGTCTCAAACACGGGGTTAAGCACTCTATTTCAACCCTCGAAGAGATGTGGCGTGAGAGGAATTTTAACAATACCTTCTCCGGCTCAAGGGCCAAAGCTTTCTTAAGGGCCCTTAGGATTGCAGCTAAACAATACGTCGATCCAGGTCCTCACAGCTCGAATCTCGCCGTTTTTGACCCTGAACCCCTTCGTAATCGAATAGACCGCGAGTTGTTAGCTCACGGAGGACTAACTCCGGAGAGCCGCGCAGCAAATCTTAAGGCTATCGGTGTAATGACAACCCTAGAGGGTTCTACAAGGAAACCCCTGCTCTTTTTGAGCTCGCATCACCGATTGGAGCATGAAGAGATGCAGGGCGCGAGTTTTGATATCTGTTACGTACCTGAACTCACTTCCAAGCACGGGTTCGCCTCAGCGGCTCTTCCATCACTCCTTCCTCCGGTAGAGATCAATACAGGGGAAGGTACAGTAAGGTTAGTTGACGGTGGAATCTCGCAGAATATTCCGGTCGATCCGGCAGTTCGCCTAGGAGCTCACAGGATTATTATTATCGATATATCTGGAAGAACGTGGTGGTTTGATCGATACGGAGAGCCACACGATACACGACCTAGCTGGGAGGTCCCTGCAGACGCTCACACCTTCTGTCTTAGGCCGCCAGAGACACTCACTATTAAGAATAACACAGCTTTAGGTCCGTTCCTAAAACAGGCTGTTGGTTCGTCGAGCAAGAGGTTTATGGACGCGTGCGGCGCGTTATGGCCATTCTTCGTGCTTGTTAAGAAGAAGCTAGGTGAAGATCTAGCATACGAGGTGATGTCGTATGTGGCGCTTGATGAGGAGTATCTAAATGCCCTTTTAGAAGTTGGCTATCACGACACTATGGCTATCTTAAGAGCTCGTGGCTCAAATCTGTTTGTCGAAAACGAAGAGGAAACCGGCGGGATCTTTACCAGTGAGCGGGTGATCGCATAGTGCGGCTTCTTTAAGTCTACAGCGGCGCTCCAAACGAGAACATCGTCTGAACTCCTCTCTCTCCATCTTGCCGAGCTATCGGATAGCCGAACTCAACGCGGATTGGTCCCATCGGCGAGTTCCAACGTATTCCATAGCCCCAGGCCTGTCGAAGAGCGCCCATATCGATCGGTTCATTGTCATCAAAAGCCTGGCCAACGTCGTAAAAAACGACTCCCTTAAAACCCGCGGAGTTGATTAGCGGGAATATAAGCTCCAAGTTATTCACAAACTGCTTGCTACCTCCGTATTCACGGCCGTTGAGATCTTCTGGTCCTAACGTACGGTTGCGGTAACCGCGGACCGAGTTGATTCCTCCTGGGAAGTAACGTCTGAAGAGTGGGAATGGATCATCATTAAGACTCTCGCCGTAACCGAAACTTGTCCTATCTGAGATTACGAACTCTCCAAATGATGTCTCCCATAGAGGGTGGAACCAGGAATTACGTGCCTCTAATAGGTAAAACTCCTGGTCGCCGCCGAGGCCTGCTAATTCCACGCTGAAAATCTGCTTAGATCCTTTGGTTGGATTAAGTGGATTATTGATGGTGTTGCGAACTAAGCTAGGTGTAACTGATGACGCTGTTGAGGTACCCTCAGAGTCCTTCACGAACTGAGAGGCGTAGTACTCAACTTCATTGATCTTCACGAACTGCAGCTCGTATTTAACGTTTGCGTTAATATCCTGAAAAGCCTCTCCGAATACCCGTTCCAATGGATAGCCTAACGTTCCGCTTCCCCCAGCCAACTCACGGTCGAAGTCATTATACCGCCTTGTTGTTCGAAAAAGGTCTACCCCTCCCGAAACCCAGGTATCGTTTATTCGTGGGTCATCGATAGAAAGCATCTGGTTTGTTACTTGAGAACCGAAGTCTAGATTAAGATTTAGCTTACGACCGGTTCCAAACAAGTTATTCTCTGTAACTCTTGTATTGAACAACGAACCGTTAGCCGTTGAATATCCAGCTCCGGCGCTAAAACTACCTGTGGTGGCCTCCTTTACCAGGACATCTAGATCTACAGCCGTTGGATCGCTGGTAGCTTTATTGGTGATACTAACCTCATCAAATGCTCCCAAACGCTGCAGAAGAGTCTGGCTTCGCTTAATCTTACTACCTGAGTATGTCTCCTGCTCACCGATCGCCAGCCAGCGGCGAATAACGTGGTCGTAGGTCTTTTCGTTGCCGTTAATAGTGATGTTATTAATCCGCACTTTTTGCCCGCGCGTACTGGCGAAGCTTAAATCAACGGTACCATCGTCACGATTAAGCGAGGTATTTGGCACCACGTTGGCGAAGGCATATCCTTCATCTGAAAACTTATCAGTGATGGCGAATATGTCTTCTCTAACCTGAGAGGCGTTAAATACCTCCCCACTCTCACTCTTAATATCTTTGAGGGTCGTTTCTTGGGACGAATCAACGAAGTCTCCAGTAGCCGCGACCTTGCCAACTTTGTATTCGCGACCCTCTGTTATATCAAAGGTTACGTATAAACCATCATCACGCTTCTCTACGGACGCCTCTCCCACTTGTCCATCAAGGCGTCCGTGGTCCATTAAGTACTGACGAATAACTTGCTTGTCGGCATCCATCATCTCCTGGTTCACTCGTCCCGTCCCAAACAACCAAGAGTTCCACCATTTGTAGGTCTTTATGTTCATGTCTGCAGAGATCTTGTCGGGGTCAAGCTGATCGGCCCCCTTTATCGCGACCTCTCTGACTCTGTAGCGCTTCCCTTCGGTCACATTAAACGTTACATCGACCTCATTATCACCGACTGGAGCCGTCGAGTAATCGAGAGCGGCGTCGTAAAACCCCTGCCCCTGGTAGTAACTTGCCGCTTTCCGTGTAAGAGCCTGAAGCTTGTTTTTATCAACAAACTTCTTTCCCTCTATCTTTACGACTTCTGCCAAGTCGCTTTCGGATACAGCGTCGTTACCCTTAATAAAGACCTTTCTCGCTACCGGCTTCTCAGAGACTGTGTAGCGCAAAACGGAACGACCCGACGCGTCTGGGACCACCGAAGCCGATACCTGGTCGAAAAAGCCCGAATTGTAAAGCGTCTTGATGTCAGAGTTGATCAGATTAGTTGAAACCGTACCGGACTGGCCGGATATCTGAGCCTTGATAGCGCTTGGGTCGATGCGACGATTTCCTACGATCTCAACACCAGAGATATGATAACCGTCCTGCGCGACAGAGTCGGAGCAATGCGCGAGGAGAGAAGCTAAGAAAGTTGCCGCGATGGCAGTTGATAGCTTATAACGAGACATTATCCTCCTCTGATCTAATCGGCGCTCGCCTTTTCACTGGGACAAGCTCTCCCCCGGGCTTCATCTCTACCACAAGATCCATGTTCCACGCCAACTCATGATTGTGAGTGACGATTATTAAAGTGTTGCGGAGCTCACGATTGAGGTCTAGCAGGATCCTTTGGACGTCGTTTGCCGTCTCCATATCGAGGTTACCGGTAGGTTCATCCGCTAACACTACGCGTGGCTTGGTCACCAAGGCTCGAGCAATCGAAACGCGCTGCTGCTCACCCCCAGACAATTCAGACGGCCTATGTGTTACCCGGCTCTTAAGTCCCATCCTCTCCAAAAGTTCCGAGGCGACCTTAAGAGCCTCGGCATCTTCGACGCCAGAGATAATCAGAGGCATCGCGACGTTCTCTACAGCAGAAAACTCAGGCAAGAGATGATGAAACTGAAATATGAAGCCAACCTTCTTGGCGCGCAAAGCGGCCCTTTCATCTGAGGATAGATCGCTTATAGGTTTATCATCGTAGTACACCCGTCCCTTGGTCGGAACATCGAGGCCCCCAAGGAGATGCATTAGTGTCGATTTTCCTATTCCTGAACGGCCAATAATAGCCACCGAGCCGTGCTCTGGGAAAGAAAAAGTGAGATCTCGAACGACCGTCAGCTCACGATCGGCGTCCTTATAGCTCTTTATCAGCCCTTCAGTACGAATGTGCATTTAAAAGATCCCTTTTTGACTTGTTTCCTTAGTCATATCGCAAGACCTCACTCGGCTCGAGTCTCGCCGCTCTACGAGCAGGATACATAGTAGCTAAGAAACATATTAAGAAAGCTGCCACCCCTACCATTATGAAATTTAGAGGATCGATGTAGATCGGCAGGGTTGACATCTGAAAGATCCGCTCGTCGATTGGGAAGCCAAATCGCTTTAGGCCGATGCATCCACCTAGCCCCAGAGCTAATCCGAGAACGGTTCCGAGAGCTCCGATAACACCACCTTGAATCCTAAAGATCCACGACACCATCTTTGTTGAGGCCCCCATCGTCTTCATAATCGCTATGTCTTTACGTTTCTCGATCACTATCATGATAAGAGTTGTAACTATTGAGAAACTAGCCATGACTATTATAAGGAGCAGAACAATAAAATAGACCCGCTTCTCAAGCTGAATAGCCTCCCAAAGTGGTCTATTTGTCTCGGTCCAATCCCTAACCGCGAAGCCTGAATTAGCCCCCCCTAAACTGTTGAGAATTTCTCCCGCTACCGTGGCAGAGCGGTTTATGTCATCAACTCTTACCTCTAGCCCCGATACGGCATCTCCTAGTCCGAAGAATTTCTGAGCCTCTTTAAGGTCCACATAAGCCACTCCGTTCTCGTACTCAACCAATCCGGAGCTATAGAGATCAGTTATGACGAAACGGCGAAAGCTAGGGACAAGCCCAAATGGTGTTGAGCTGACCTGCGGAGAGAGGATTGAAACCGGAGTTCCGACAAAGACCCCTAAAGACCTTGCCAGGGAACGGCCTATAAGGATTCCAGGAATTTGAGCTTCCTCCTCCTCTCCGGCTGGATTGATCACGGTGACAGTTGGAGGACTAAATAGCTTTGCCAGGTCTTGTCGATCTCGTAAATAACTCGCTACCTGATCCGCTGAGGCGGTATCTGGGAGTATTCCCCTTACTAGCAGTCCAGATGAGCGAGAGTCCGAGCGGATTAGAACTTGATTGTATGTAAACGGTGATACTGACTTTACCCCTGGAACCTTGGCGACCTCCGAAACGGCGCCCTGCCAACCCTCTATCCGGCCCCCTGTTCGGTTGCTAATAACGATATGGCTATCGGTGCCAACGATTTTTTCGCGGAGCTCGTGCTCAAAACCTGTCATTACAGCCATAACGATGTTCAACACCATTACGCCGATAGCTACTCCAAGCACCGATATAACGGTAATAATGGAGATAAAAGCCTCCGATCGCTTGCTCCATAGGTAGCGCAGCGCGATCTTCTTTGAAAAGCCCAGGTCGGTCATCGACTAGCACGATACCGGTCTGCACTAACGCCGTCAATCGATTCATAAAATCAAGACACCCACGGCTAATTTAATTACACCTTGCGAAGCGAAATACAGCAACATTTCGACTGGTCAGGCATCCTAAGATATGGTCTTCTTTCTCAGTGGTTTTGTGCTCTCCTAGCTCTATGCGATTAATTGCGGCGATCCTTCTCCTTTTTCTCCAATTCTTGGCTACTGAAGCCACCTACGCTGCCCCCCCAAAAGATACGTCCATACCAACCAGCAACTCCACTAAAACAGATAAGTACATTCGCAACATCACCATAAAGATAGGTGAGATCTTTGAGGATGGCTCAGGCACTCTCTACAACCTGGCTAACAGCACAAAGGTATCGACTAAGGAGAGCGTCATTCGAACCGAACTACTCTTTAAGGAGGGAGATCGATTTGACCCTTATCTCCTCAGGCAGACAGCGCGAAATCTACGATTACAGCGATACCTAAGAGATATCAAAGTCGTACCCACATTTGATGGTGATGCGGTGGACGTTCTCGTTTCCGCGCGCGATAGCTGGACCCTTATTCCTTACTTAAGCTATTCATCCGGGACCGGTCAAACTAATCGTGGCATCGGAGTGACTGAAGGAAACTTCCTTGGTGGCGCTACCAGGATTGACACACGCTATCAGGAGCAGGACTCACGAAAAACTTACGCAGTTGGAGTTACTGACCCACAATTTCTCGGGACCAGACAGAATTTCAACGCCGGATTCGCCGACCGCTCTGATGGACAGGTGTATCAGGCGGGTATAGGACTGCCATTCCGACACCTTTTGCAACGCGACGCATGGTCTTTTGAGTTCTCGCGCCAAAACACGATCGGTAGGCTGTACCAAGGCGGAGATGAAGAATATATCTTCAGGCAGGATCTAGATAATTTTCAGGCTCTATACACATTCGCCGGTCCCGGGGCAAAACCAGCTCCAGCCGACGATCCATACACTGGAATCTACAAGGGCCAGCGGGTGCTGTCGCAACACTACTCTGTTGGATGGGGCTATCAATCCGCGGCCTTCTTACAAGCCGACTCAAGCGATTACTCTGACCTAAACCTAGATCCGAACGAGGTTAGCAACGACCCAGCGCGGTTGGCCGCAAATAGGCGTTTCAGTGGTCCGATGGTTCAATACAACAATATCCAACCTGAGTTTATCTCGATGAACTATATCGATCGTTTTGATCGCGTTGAGGACTACAATCTCGGCGATCAATCACTCGCAAATCTTCAGTTCTCTCCCAGGCAGCTTGGATCCAGAGAGAATAGTTTTCTGTTTAATGTTAATAGGAGTCGTGGTTGGCGTTTTAATGAGCGGAGTTTTTTACGCGGTGAATTAGGTGGTTCATCTCGCCTAGACACTGACCAGCTTAATAACACCCTGATTAGAGCTGAAGCAAAGTATTACTCAGTAATCGGAGATTACTTTATCGGCGACACATTTCTTGGTCGTCACACATTCGCCTCTCAATTTTTCGCGGATTTTGGGGATGACCTAGACGGCGATAGGCAGCTTCTTCTCGGCGCTGACAACTCTTTGCGCGGTTATGAGATTAACACCTTTGAGGGCGATAAAAGGATGGCTCTCAACGTAGAAGAGCGCGTACACATCGCCGATGATGTTTTCCAACTAGTAAGCTTAGGAGCCGCCTTTTTTTTTGATGTAGGAGGTGCCACTCGCGATTCTTTATACTCCATTGTTACAGATGATCTATACGGTGATGCAGGATTTGGACTTCGTTTCTGTTTCCCACGTGCTTCCGGTGGAGGAATCGTTCGAATGGATGTGGCATTTCCGATGCGCGATGGTCCCGATGGAAGCAATGCATGGGAACCCCGTATTGTTTTCGCCGCTGGCCAGCTCTTTGGAGCTAGGCTAAGAAGTGAGGTTATAGGAGCTGAAAACGCTTCCAGCGGTATTGGGTTCGATCGGTAGTGGTCTGAGGCGGCGTGATATTTAGCAAACGGCGTCTGACGTGATACGCATGTCGCATGCCGAACTAAAAGCTAGTCGCAGCTAACTCGGACCGCGCGCCTCTGGCGCGCTATGCTACGCCCTTTGATAATTGCTGCATGCGGCGCGGGAGCGCCGCGGTCGGGCTACGGCGCCGTCCTCACCCCTCGCCCTCCATAATCAGACCCACGACTCGTATCAGCCGTCCCAGCGGTGGATCTATCAGACACCCGACAATACGAAGAAGCCACATTCCAACTGCCCCCACGGAATCCAGATCCAGATGCACTAGTTGGTGACGGCCAATTACTCTCGTTAGCCCTCCCATTTGAATCAAGCGCCCCGTCTCCATGAACTCCCGTATAATTCCTGCCATCACTGTTAGCTACAGTAACAACCCGTTCATAAACAT
>JBIKWQ010000032.1:0-34220 GCA_044356215.1 Bdellovibrionota bacterium
ACTTCCGACCTTCGCTAAAGCTACGGCCGGCGAGGCTTTTGTCGGACCAGACGTAGCCTTGGCGTAGTCTGGTGCGGTTTTTTCCCATCTCGAAAATCGAATATCAACTCAACCTCCACTTTCTCGCCACGGGTAGGTTTTGCCGGCCTTCCCTAAATAGAGTTTACATGTTTTTTCTCCTAATTCTTCTCTTTATCCTGCACCTGCACCTTCCTCTTCCTCCTTCTCCCACCTCTTCCTCGTTCTTCTAATCCTCTACATCGAGGTCGCGGAGGGCCACGGAGAGATGAATATCTATGACAAGGGTATAGCGGCAACCAAGCCTAGGGCAAGCCCACACTAAGCGGCGCGGGAGCGCCACGCTCCGAAAGATGCTCCTTTAATCCTAGCCTCTGTGATCCTCTGTGTTCCTCTGTGTTTCCATTCTAGATGTTACGGATAGGGATAAAACCATAGAGGTACACAGAGTATCACAGAGGTTATAACCCAAAGAGTCAGCCAGGCCACGATTAAATTATATTCCCCTCTCTGTGTTCCTCTGTGGTTTCCTCTTCCCTTGAGCCTGTAGAACTATCTTAGAATAAATTATACATCGAGGTCGCGGAGGGCCACGGAGATTTAACTTTGCTTATTTCACCTATGTCTCTGTAGATGAAGAGGAGGAGATAGGTGCAAGTGTAAGATTAGGATAAGGAGGGAGCAAGAGGAGGAGCAGGAGAAAGAGAACGAAAAGACCTGCTCGTTCACGTTCCTTACAACACAGACCTCTGAATTATATACGCCGCCGCCCCACACAGATATCCCATCACCGCCAAGAAAGAGATCCGCTTCAGATACCAAACGAAATCGATCTTCTCTAATCCCATCGCGGCGACACCAGCGGCGGAGCCTACTATCAGCGCGCTTCCTCCTGCGCCACTGGTGTATGCGATAAACTGCCAAAATAGATCATCTGTCGGATAAGCACTAAGTGAATACATGCCCTGCACTGCCGCGACTAGGGGCACATTATCCAGAACCGCTGAGATGAGCCCGATAAATAACCCTAGAACTACTACATCGCCACTTACCTTCTCCAGCCATGACGCTAATTGATTAAGCAATCCGGCGCTCTCAAGCGCGGACACAGCAAGCAGAATTCCCAGAAAGAACAAAACACTTGGCGTATCAATTTTTCTGATGACGTGGTTAACCGAGAGCACCCCCTTCTCGGCCTCGCTCTTATCACTGTGAATAAATTCTGTCAGAACCCACATAAGACCTAAACCAAAGAGCATACCCATAAACGGCGGCAGGTTGGTCAGCATCTTAAAGAGCGGAACAAAAAACAGCACCCCAATACCCAACCAGAACACAGCATTTCTCTCGAATTTCGAGGACGAGTATATCTCTGGAGCAACAGTGTCGCTGGATGAAACTGACCCTGTGATTCTGGTGGAGAGTGCGATTACCGGAACGCAGCAACAAATTAAACTAGGTAAGAATAGATTGAGCACCGTTGAAAAAACAGATATCTGTCCGCCGATCCACAGCATTGTTGTTGTTACATCTCCCATCGGCGACCAAACACCACCCGCGTTAGCCGCTATCACTGTCATTCCGACAAATATGAGTCGCTCGTCTCTATCACGAACAAGTTTGCGTAGCATTGTCACTATGACTATCGTTGTAGTTAGATTATCCAGAATTGCCGATAGAAAAAACGCCAGTGCCGAAACTATCCAGAGTAGCTTGCGCTTACTCCTTGTTCTTATGCGTGTGGTAATAATATCAAAACCATCATGCGCATCTATCAACTCAACGATCACCATGGCGCCAAGAATGAAGAAGAGGACTTCCGACACCTCTCCCATATGACTGGTCAAGTGGTGGTTTATCTCGACTGAATTGCCACTACACAGCATAAAAGCTACCCAGCAGAGGACCCCTGTGAGGAGAGCTGAGGGAGCTTTGTTAATCTTTAAAGTCCGCTCTAAAAATATCGCCGCGTAACCCAGAAAAAAGATAGAGACTAAAAGCGCTGTTAGCATGACTCTAGAAGTTTAGCCCAGATTTGGGTTTCCTTGCTATATTTATTGAAGATCCCCAGGGCGCCGCAGTGTTTTTGGTAACTGCTGGGATAATTAGCAAAATATTTTTTACCACAGAGGACGCAGAGGACACAGAGAAAACCCCATAATTGCCCATAAAATGGCCGTTCTCTGTGTCCTCTGCGTCCTCTGTGGTGATAAAGAACGGCGACGCCCTAGAAGACCCCCAATCACTCATGCCTCAATGCATCCAAAGTCTCCACTCGAGACGCCCTCCATGCTGGGCCAACACCGAAAATTACTCCGACCAATATCGCCAAGATCAGGGCTGGGAATACGATCCATAACGGCGCTCGCATATCAAAACTTGGGAAAAATAGTCTAAGAGAATATGTGATCGCTAAAGCACCCCCTACCCCAAGCGCTCCACTTAAAAAAGATAACCCCAGAGCTTCCGCTAAAAACTGCTGCAAGATATCTCGCCGCCTCGCCCCTACCGCGCGCCTAATCCCTATCTCTTGTGTACGCTCGACCACTGATACCCAGGTTATATTCATAATTCCTATTCCACCCACTATCATCGATATAGCGGCGATCGCCGCTAATACATAAGTGAGCATCGAGAGGATAGTGTTCATGCTCTCCATCATCGACACCTGAGTTAATACAGTGAAGTCCTCCTCTCCTTCTCGTCTATCCTTTAGGATCTGAGTTATCTCAGCGACCGCGTCATCGATTCCAACACGCGAAGAAGCTTTGGCGCGAATGCCAAACAATTTATCCTCATTAAATAGCTTGAGAGCGGCTTCGGTCGGTATAAATCCTATCTCATCGAAGCTAAGACCTAACTTATCTCCCATCGGAGCTAAGACCCCGACTACTCTAAATTCACTCTCGTTAAGTTTAATCGCTCTTCCGATCGGGTCCTCATCTCCAAAGAGCTGCTCCGCTATGTTGCTACCTAGCACCACGACGCGTCTGCGGTATTCATCCTCCTCTCGGGTAAAATATCCACCACTTCCCTGCGCTAAAGTAATTATCCTTGGGAACTGTTCGTTTGTTCCAAACAGAGTAATGTTACTGATCGACTCATCCCGCCTAGCGGAGGCAGTACCCATCACCACACCGGAAACCGCCTCTAAGTTTAAAGCGCGCTTCTCTATCGCCGCGACATCGGCGGTCGTCATCTTACGCTGTGCCGCTCCAACTGGTGGACCGAAGTGTGTTTTGCGATCTGATTTTCCAGGTTGAATAATAATTAGATTTGAGCCAAGCCCCTCAAATTCACGCAACACGTACCTCTTGGCTCCCTCGCCAAGCGAGACAAGAAGCACAACTGAGCCAACACCGATAACCATCCCCAAGATAGTGAGCGCTGTCCTTAGCTTCTGCGCCAGGAGCGATTCGGTCGACATCCGGACTATCTCTTTAAGCCGCATAGGTATCCCCGATAAGCCGGCCGTCGCCTAACACCAACCTTCTCTTCGCGCGCATGGCTATCGATTGATCGTGAGTAACCATCACTATAGTGACCCCCTCTGAATTAAGCCGCTCAAAGAGGGCAACTATCTCACCACCACTCTTTGAATCCAGATTCCCTGTTGGTTCATCAGCGAAGAGAACACGAGGGTTATTAACTATCGCCCTAGCGATCGCTACGCGCTGACGTTGGCCGCCAGAGAGTTGATTCGGGAGATGATTCATCCGATCCCCTAAACCTACGCTAATTAACGCGCGCTCTGCGCGGTTTATCTGCTCACTCTCAGAGATCGTCCCGTGATAACTAGATGCGTACACCATAGGCATCATCACGTTCCTAAGAGCTGAGGCCCTCGGTAGGAGATGAAAGCTCTGAAAAACAAACCCCATCATCCGATTCCTAAGCTTGGCTCGCTGATCATCTGATAGGGTCTCTGTTGATGCGTCCTCGATCAGATACCTTCCCCGATCAGACTTGTCTAATAAACCTAAGATATAAAGCAAGGTTGATTTACCGCTACCCGAAGCTCCTGTGATAGCGATGTATTCTCCGCTCTTTATCTCTAGCGAGAGATCACGTAGCGCCTCTATCCGTTCATCGCCTCGGTAAAAAACTTTTAGTATCCCCTGAAGCGAAAGGAGCGTCATCGCTAAACTATCTCGCTGTTATACTGACTTTTAGACCATCTCGCAGGTCAGTCTTCTCGGATGGCAGCACCACATTATCGCCACTCTCAACTCCTGATATTATCTCGGTCAGATTAAACCCTGATAATCCAACCACCACCGGTGTCTTAAAGATCGTTGAACCACGAGCTAAAAAGAGATATCGCGAAGAGCCTCGACCTAATATTGCCCTCGATGGCGCGGTCAACACATCATTTTTTATAGCTGTTACTATCTCAACATCAGCCGATGCTCCGGCTGGCAGGAGTATCGACTCGCTATCAACATTTAGCTCAACTTCACTGGTGCGATCTTGCTCACGGATACTACTAACAAAAGGGATCACTTTCCTGACGGTCGCTTTAAATGGCTCACGCCTTACCGCTAGCACCTTCACCCGCGCCGACATCCCAAGTTTCACTTTAGGTAGATCGACCTCATCGATCTCTACAGTGACGTAGCGTGGTTGGGTATCGATTAGGCGCAGTGGGGGTAACGGGATAACCGCCGTAATTTGGGAGAGCTGCCCCACTTCAAGATTTTTTTCCGCTACTATTCCATTAAATGGGGCCTTAATTAGGCTCCGTTCATAAGCTGTGAGGGCGGCATCGTAGTTGCCCTGCGCTTGGATAACATTACTTCTTGAGGCGGCCTGACTCTGTTGCAAGGTCTTAGCGCGTTGTAGCTCCTCGGCAGCGACATCTAATCTGGAGCGGAGATCAGCGTTCTCGATCTGGGCTAAGATCATCCCCTGCGGAACACGGTCACCAAGCTTTACGTTTAACTCGCGCACTCGGCCTACGGCTCCGAACGCGAGCTCCGCTAACTGCTCAGCTTTGACCGTTCCCGAGTTTACGCCGGTTACGGTCTCCTCAACTGCGGCCCTAGTGACCGCGACAACGCTGACCTCTGGAGGTGGCTTGCAGCCACTAAGAACAGAGCATACAGCGGTCGTCGCGATCACTAACTCAAGCGTTCCAAATAGTTTACTTGAGATGGGCACTAATACTACCTAAAGACTACAGACAGCTCTTCACAGCGGCTAATGCTGCCGAGTAATCCGGCTCATCGGCTACCTCTGTCACATAATCAACGTGAACTACCTTGCCGTTTTTATCAGCAACGAACACCGCGCGCGCGAGCAGAGCGAGATCTACTAGATCAACGCCAAATGCTTTTCCGAAGCTACGATACTTGTAGTCGCTTAGCGCGGTAACACGATCAGCTCCCTCCGCGGCGCACCAGCGCTTAAGAGCGAACGGTAGATCGCGGCTAACCGCGGCGATCACTACATCTTTTGAGAGGCTAGCCGCCTCCTGATTAAACTTCTTCGTCTCAATAGCGCAGACAGGGGTATCGATACTCGGGATCGCGAGCAGAACCACAACCTTGCCAGCGAAAGAGGCGTTAGTGACATCAGCCATATCGGCTCCTGTTAGGGTGAAGCTAGGAAGTGGCATCCCCTCTTCAACACAGCGCCCCTCAACCTTAAGCGCGCCACCCTTCATTGTGATCTTGTCGTTGTTTTTTGCCATGATAAAGCTCCTGTAAAAAAATACTCAAGGAATCGCTCCCCTTGCGGTGAGAGCCTACACTATCCGGAGATGAAGCGCACGAGGGAGTGGAGCCCTTAGGGAGAAGATGTAAAAGCAGTGGTTGCTAAGCTTGATAGGTGACTGGGGTTAGGCGGCTAGGGTGGTTTTTGGGGGAAATTTTGAGGCCTGATAAGTTTCGTTGGTCCCGCGTTGTTTATCGGCTTCTTTGAGCTCGACCGCCGGTGTTGATTGTAGCCGAACGTACGGCCCGCTCGCTTCTATTTTTTCCTTCAAAGCATTTAATACAGCAAGCTGCCGCGCGGTCTTTTCCGTTCCATCAGACGTCTCAATGTCATAAATTTTCTGAGCAATCAATTCTCCTAGTTCACCAAGAACTTTAGAAGTAAAGTTTTTCAGAACATCGCTGACTTTGCTACCTTCGACCATCGCCTCTTGGCGATACAGAAAGGATGCTATGTGCTCCACACCGGGTCTTTTACTTACAAAATCATCTACGGATTTTTTTAAATGATCCGGTTGATCTTTGGAATTCACAATCCTCCTCTCCAGCTCCGCCATCTCGCGAGCCTGGTTAAATGCGACTTCCACTGGCTTGCGATCGAATTTGAACCCTACTGCCAACTCAAGCGCCTTGCTAACGCCCTGTAAGTTGACTCCATCCTGCTGAGCGAGGTTTTTACACGCAGACGAAAGGCCCTTTGTATTATTTTGCTGCTTGAGTAGCTCCTGCGCCTCCAAGAAGGATTGATCCGCTATATTAAAAGCTCTCCCCATAGACGCTAAGCCTTCTTTGACCTCCTGTTTGGTTCCCGGGTCACGATACTTACTTTTCGCCAATTCACGTAGCTGTTCATACTGCGCGGAGTTTTTAATCTTCATCTCGACTAAAGCGACAACTGCGGCATCTTTGCACATTTGGTACAATCTACTGGCCTCTTTTTTAAGAGCAGGACTCGCATTACTAGCTGAGGCTGTTTTGCTGATTTGGCTCTGGTTTGGCGCGCTAATGCTAACACCGCTTGCTGCCTCCATTCGTATTGCCTCATTCCGCACTGATTCCGGGCCATTCTTAGCCTGCCAGCGAAGTTTTTCAGCACTTGGCTTGGTTGCGTCTCCATAAGTCGAAACTGGCGTATCGACTATCTCTTTTTTAGCATATAGTTTGCCGCCAGTGCCGTTATGGAAATACTCTCCGGTTATGAGATGTGTAGCGACCAATGCAGCCCTATGACTAGCCTCCGCCTCCTCAAATTTCCGCGCTTTATCTTTAATCCCATCAAAAGATCTCTGCTGCTCTTGTTTCCATCTTGGATGAACTATGCGCGTTAGATCATAAGAAAGATTATCATCGATTACAGAAGCGTCTATCTTTCCGTCTTGCAGCAATCTCTCGACCACCTCACGGCCCTGGGCTAGAGTCCATACCGACTCCCCATTACGCTTATCTTTCCATGCCAGCTCTTTTCCACCGCCTTTCTTATCGGCTAGAAAATAAGAACCTACTTCGTCCATAAACTTCTTGTCCGCCTCAGAGCTAGAGTAGCTTGTTCGATAAAACTCGCGAATATTGCTAAGGGTCTTCTTTACAGTTAAGTGCGGACATTCTCTGATCATGTAATCTGAAAGCTGCGTGGGCTGTATCTGAATGAAAGCCGCATTCGCCACCGCAGTCTGAGCAACTCGTGCAGCTAGGGACACGCTGCTTTGAGAATCCAGCGGGGACGGAGTTGGCGCGACTGAAGGAGCCGCATCCTGGGTTTTTACTATGTCTACCTCGGGCGCCATCCAGCCCCCCTTCCTAAAAAATCACCCAACCACCCTATGCGGTCAGTGTGCTTAACTAATCTCTAAGGGTTATGGCGAATTGCTTCAGACCTGTGCTCTAGATTTAGCGGATGCGATTCTTTTCATAATCAGGACGTCGCTGTGTTTTCGGTAAGCTACTGGGATAATTAGTGAAAATATTTTCACCACAGGGGACACAGATAGAACCCCATAATTGCCCATAAAATGGCCTATTCCCTGTGCCCTCTGCGCCCTCTGTGGTGAAAAGAACTGCCGCGCCCTATTTACACCTTACCAACAGGTTAAAAAACAACTGGCGTGCCCGATACGGTTCGAACGTACGACCTCCAGCTTCGGAGGCTGGCGCTCTATCCAACTGAGCTACGGGCACGTAGCTACTACTTTAATCGTGGCAGAAGGCCTTAAGAATTTCAACTAGCAGCACCCGACCTCAGGGCATCGAAGTGTTTTTGGTAAGCTGCTGGGATAATTAGTGAAATATTTTCACCACAGGGGACGGTAGAGGACACAGAGAAAACTCCATAATTGCCCGTAAAATGGCATATTCTATGCGTCCTCGTGGTGATAAACAACTGCGACTCCCTACTACGCGATAATTCTAGTTGCTTGCGCGCCAAATCATCACAATAATAAAACAAAGCAACTAAGCTAAGTACGGGGAGGATTTCAATGAGCAACTTTAGACAATCGATTACGGTGGTCACCTCCCGCTTGCGCTTGCGCTCTGCTATCGCTTCCCTCTTTCTCGTTATCTCCTTAATCGCATACGCGCGTAACACAGCGGCCCAGCCTCTCGTAAAGGACCAACCTGGCATAACGGCCAAACAGTGCGGTGGCTCCGTTGAGGTATATGTTCACGCGAAATGTGAGTCATGCGCCCCTTACAAAGAGTGCGCTCCAAAAAATCCCAACGGATCCGATAAGACATCTTTCGAGTTGGAACGGGATGGTGGCACCTGCGAATGGACTTATACACCACCCTCAGGCTTCAAGGACTGCTCAATTAAAATGAAAGTAGTTTACTTTAAGACGGTTGGTAGCCGGTGGGTTCATCCGAATAATGAATCGATTTCCCCCTGCATGAAAAACAAGAGCAACGTAGTTCCATGCTTAGTTCAAAACTCCTGTAAGGATGTCGGTGGATCGCTGCCGAGGATACCCGAACAATTAGAGAAAATCGCCGAAAATTGTTGTAGTGATTGCCAGTCTAACCCATGCCTATGCGGCTGCGTAAAATGGCTAAAGAACTATAGCGACCCGAGCTCTAACGGATATTCATGCTCCAGGCGCGATCACTACGATAAAGAGAAAGTTAATGTGAGCGCTCTCCCAACTTGTAAGTGCTCCGAAGGATGTAAGTTTGACTTTAACCTGTGTAAGGCAGGGACGTTTAAGGCTGAGTGCGTGAAACTAAAATGCACCACTAATAAGACCGGAGGCACAAGCTGTACTGAGGAGAAGGTGTGCGATGGTGAAGCGGCCGATGGGACCCCATGCTGCGAGATGAACGCCGCTGCCTGCCCAAATCAGAGCGAATGTCTTCCAAAGACATGTCGTGGCGACGAGATATGCACACCTGATGGTTGCTACAGCTCTGGCTGCTCGAATGATCCAGGGAAGTGCTGTGGATACAAGAAGTGCGCGCAGCATCCAGCTTGCTTGGGAGTAGTGCAGGACGCTTGTGATTTGCTGACACCAGAGGAAAAGAATCAAGTAAAAGAATGTGCGCCAGGGCTGCAATAGGTAAGCGCCGCGAGCAGCGCCTCCATAGCGAGCTCTTACGGCTCTTCCCTAAAAATCCCTCCAAGCAAGCGCCGCGAGCAGCGCCAACCCGGTCACCAACGTAAATGGCACTCCGATCCTGATAAAATCACGCGCTCGGTAACCTCCGGCGCCGGTGACTATCAGGTTTGATTTGCAGCTAGTGGGCAACATAAACGATAAAGAGCTTCCTAGTGTCAGCGCTATTAGGAAACCTGTTGGCGAACTGTGCGTGTACTTGGCCACCTCTAGCGCTACGGGCCCGAGAAAGATGACCCCAACTGAATTATCGATCGCCTGGCTGATAAAGCTTCCCGCCACCAAGAAAAACGCGGCTAGTACTATAGGCGGCACACTGTCAGCGATACCTCGCATAAGTGGCATAACGGTTCCTCCCCCCGCGACCTGCTCCACCGCGTGACCGAGTGGGATCACCAACGCCAACAGAAACACCACACGCCAATCGATCTCGCGGTATACCTGCTCCATTGTGATAGCGCCCGTGAAAACCACGAGACACGCAGCCAAGAAGGCGCTCTCATGCGGAGGCATCCCGGTCAAAACCGGAGCCAACATTAACATTAAGAGCGCCATGATCGAGAAGAGCGACTTCATCGACAACTTCGGGGTCTGGCGATGCTCTGATAACAACAGGAAATCAGGATCCTTGGCTAAGACCTGAAAATTTTTTCGCGGCCCCTGAATCAAGAGTGCGTCACCGTATAAAAGCGGGAGCGCTGACGAAAGTGACAACATCGGTTTTCCATCGCGCCAAAGGGCTAAAACCTGCGAGCCGTATTTCTCGCGGAAATGCAGATCGGCCAAAGTTTTTCCGATTAACTCCGAGCGCGGTGTAATAATTAACTCAACGATTCCAACATCCGGAGACTCGATCTCTGATGACGCCGCCTCAGCCTCGAATGACAACGCGCTAAGCGCTTCTTTGCGGTGTGCCTCCTCCGGTGTGCCACTTACTAGATAGCGCTCTCCCTGTCTTAGGACGTGGTCGGCGGTTAATCTGGGGAGGCTCTCCTCTCCCGCCACTCCAACTGTTGGCACATCGAACCACTCAATCGTTCCTGCGCTAGCTCCATCACTAGCTACTCGTCCTAATATAGATAACTTGGTGTCGTGCGCTAAGCGGTGCAGCGGGGCTCCTGCCCAACCACCACTTTGAATCGATATAGTGAATAGATTCTCTCGCAGAACTGATTTTACATTTGGGATCTCAACAACATCTAGATCTAATAACGGCGAATCCTCGGTATACTTACCCGCTATGCAGCCGATAATCGTATCTCCTTTGTGCACCATTGAATCTAAGAACCAACTTGGAGGTCTAGATTCCCAGGCGTTATCGCGTGTCGCACGCTCGATAGAAAGAGGAACGATCCCCGTTGTCCTTAATAGCTCTCGAAGCAGCACAACGTGAGTATCGGTGTGAGTCTCGCGAATTGCGCACCTGACTACTTGAAAATTCCCCTCTACCGCGCTGATAACCGCGTCGGTTGGATCCTCTATAGTGAGGCCCTGTAGCGCCTGCACCTGAGTAAAGCGCTCAGGATTTCCGCGCACTAAAAGCACATCGCGCGCATGCAGCTTCTCTAACGCGGTTGGCGATAACAGCTTGCGCCCACCGCGAATGATCGTGACTACAACACCTCCGACAAAAGATCCGAAGCGCAGATCACCTAAGGTTTTGCCGTCAACTTTTGAGTGCTCAGGAACACGCACTGAGAAGATCCTATCCTGCAGATGATAAAGCGCTCGAAGGTCTGTGATTCTCTTGGTAACTCCGTGGGTCTTTCTAGCCGGCAGAAGGCGGTGGCCGAATATCACCATGAACGCGATTCCCGCAAATAGCGCGGCTAGCGCGTAAGGGGTGAATTCAAAAAACGAGAATGGCGCTAAACCTCTGTGACGGAGCAGTTCCGCGGCCAAGATATTAGGCGGAGTTCCAATTACAGTTAACATTCCACCTAATGTCACGCCGAAAGCTAGCGGGATAAATAGTCTAGAGGGCGGGATATGAACTTCGTGCGATAGAACCGCCACCGCTGGCATCAATAGGGTCGCGGCTGATACGTTGTTCATGCACGAAGAAAGGAGCGCTGAGATAATCATAATTATCGCCACCGCTATCCTTTCGTTACTCCCCGAATAACGCTGAATAAATCGGGCTATCGCGTCGCTAACTCCGGTTACTCTTAGCGCCCCGGCGACAAAGAGGGTCGCCACCATCACAACCACTACTGGCGATGAAAACCCTGAGAAAGCATCCTCGGCGGTGACGTAGCCACCTAGAAGCAACGCGACCACAACCGCCATCGCGGTCACATCCACCGGAACTCTCTCTGTGACAAACATAAAGATCATCACAACAACGACCCCTAAGAGAGCCCAAGAATGGAGCGAGGCGCTAATTGTGGCGAGATCCATGTGGGAATTAACCTATAGAATAGAGATCATCAAAGATAGTCTTTCCCGCGCTAACAGCGACTCTATTATTAGCCGCTAAATGCCGTAGTATCTTAAAGATTGTCTCTGCTGATGAAGGATCGCCTAACTCTTTGGTTATCTGATCAACACTCATCTTCTGGCCGCGCTCGCCTAAAAGCGCCATCACTCGGCCTTGCGTATTTAACACCACAGCAGCGGCCTTCTTTCCCGCCTCAACACCCGGCTGATGGTAGGCGTTGATGTTAACTAGGCTCGCGTAAAACCCTACAGCCCGCTCAAAGAGAGCTATTAACATACCGACATAGTATTCACTCACCTCTGGGATCGTTACTGTGATACTCTCGCGCCCCTTCTCGTAGAGCGCCTGCCTCGTTCCAAGGTAAAAACCGGTTAGGTAGTCACCACTTGTAACTCCGGGCTCAACTTCTAACTTTTCGGGACTTAACTTCGCCGCCGGTCCCGCGGCGACCGTACGTGGCGAGCGATCCCCTAAAACCTCGATGAAGATCGCGAAGAAATTATGTATACCGTCGCGTAGCTGCTGCACGTAAGCGTGTTGATCGGTTGATCCCTTATTACCGTAAACAGCGAGTCCCTGATTCACCACCTCACCATTTAGATCGTGCTCTTTACCCAGACTCTCCATCACCAACTGTTGTAAGTAACGGCTAAACAGCTCAAGGCGATCTTTATACGGGAGGATCACCATATCTTTATTTCCCTTGCCGCATCCACAGTGGTACCACGCCAGAGCCAAGGTAGCCGCGGGGTTCGACTTTGTGTCGTGCCTTCGGGTTAAATGATCCATATCTGCCGCGCCCTTTAGGAAGCCGTCCAGATCAAAACCTTGAAGCGCCATCGGTAGCAGCCCTACAGCGCTAAACTCACTGGTACGGCCGCCGACCCAGTCCCACATCGGAAACCTCTCGAGCCACCCTTCAGAAACCGCTGTTGTATCTAGCTCACTCCCCTCTCCCGTTACCGCGACGAAGTGCTTGCGATAATCTAAGCCCGCCACCTGAAAGGCCTGCTTGGCGATCAGTTGACCGTTTCTCGTCTCTTTAGTGCCACCAGATTTAGAGATCACCACCACTAATGTTGAAGCCAAATCATCGTTTGAGAAAATCACCTTTCCAAATCCATCAGGATCGGTGTTATCGAAAAAGGAGATCTCGATCGGGTCATTAGCTGACGTTAACGCCTGCGAAACAAATTGCGGCCCTAATGCCGAACCACCTATCCCTACAACGATAAGCTTTTTGAACTTAAGCCCCGTACTTCCGACCAGTGCGCCGCTGTGAACCTGCTTCACAAAGCTCTTTATTTTGGCGAGCGTAGCGGTAATAGCCTGACGGAGATCTTCCGAAGGAGCCACCGCCGGGTTACGCAGCCAGTAATGCCCAACCATCCGTTTTTCGTCAGGATTGGATATAGCCCCACTCTCGAGCCTCTCCATCGCGGCGAAGGCCTGGCGAGCTTTTGCCTCAAGACGCTCTAGATAAGCGTTGTCGTAGTTTAGGCGGCTAGTATCGAGTGAAAATCCGCTCGCCTGGTCGATTATTAAACGCTCCTTAAAAAGCTCCCAACGCCCTGCCTCGCTCATTATCGCCCCCTCAACAAAAGTTCATGCGCACCCTATAGACTATTACTAATTAAATCACTAAATTACAATTCGTAATGCTCTTAAGCTCGCTATTGGGTATAATAAGGGGAGTCCTCTCGAGAGAGCACACTTTGGGCGTCGCAGAGTTTTTGGTAGGCTGCTGGGATAATGGGGACAATAGTTTTTACCACAGAGGACACAGAGAAAACCCATAAATGCCCATAAAATGGCCGTTCTCCGTGTCCTCTGCGTCCTCTGTGGTGATAAATAACTGCGACGCCCTAGAGCACACTCTGGCGGTTTTCCGGCATAACCTAGGTTAGTGATAAATTAGAGCCGGTTAGCGGAGGATGTGTGAGTAGTGATAGTGGCTACCCCTCTTGGACAGGTGACAGGATCTTACTGATGTTGAAAGAGAACTTAGTATTTCTTCGCGAATTCTTACTCGAGTTTAAAACTACCGGGGCCTGCTTTCCGACCTCAAAGTGGGCCGCGCAAGCACTTATCACCCCGCTTCGTCGCCGCGACCGCCAGCCGATGCGGGTGCTTGAACTCGGGCCGGGAACTGGCTCTGTAACTATCCCTCTGATAAGGGAGATGCGCGATGGCGATCACCTGACTATTTGCGAGATAAACCCGCGCTTTATGAAGGCGCTCAAAGAAACCCTCGAGCGTGAGGAGGCTTTTAGAGCGCGCAGACACCAGGTCGATTTCTTTGAGGGGGCAGCGCAAGATATCCCCGTGACTGATCCATACAACGTAATCGTCTGCGCTCTGCCATTCGTTAACTTCGATCTCGATACTGTAAAGGATATCTTCGCCAAGCTAAGACTCGTCAGCACCCCTGAGACACTGATGACTTATTATGAGTACATCGGAGCGCGCCGCATCAACCAAACCATCGGCGCCCAATCCAGGAAGGAGAGGATGCGAGATGTAAACGGATTCCTCCGCGAGTCAAAATCTATTCGCAACATAGACAAGACTCAGGTGTGGCTGAACGTTTTTCCGATTAATATATACACTATTAATCCGGCGGCTTAATAACCCCCTACCTAAACAACACCAACGCCTGATCCAATTCTTCCTCGGTAACTAGATCGATCTGGATATCAACACTTCGGCGATAAACAGGATATGTTGGCCATGTTCCGACCCTGTCACGGATCTTTAGGGTCTTGGCCTTAACTCCTGCTATCACACGGGTATCATCAGCGTTTCTATCCCATGGTCGCGCACCGGCATTTAACAACACGCGTGTATACGCATCCGTTGCGGCGATCGCCTCTGGACCTGAGAAGATCCTGGTCAAGGCGCGGTACTTCGACTCGACGTTCGATATTTTAGGGGCGATTATATCCTTAATAAACAACCGTGATCCCGTTGGAGTGTTCTCGGAATAGATCCCGTATGCTGACGATAAACCACTCGGCCCAGGTCGATAGACGTTACCGATTAGGTCAAGGTATGTAGCTATATCCTTATTCTCTAGATCAGAGATATTGGTCGTATTCCACGATGAAGTACCACCCCAGCCGTAGACCACGTTGTTGATCATCTCACCTTGAGTGTTGTACTTCCACCTGATGTTACGATCGAAATTTGCAGCTATTAGATCTCCAACAAAGACTACATCTCTAGCACCCTCACTGATAAACACACCGTTACCTCGAGGGCCCGATGGATGAATTGAGTTTCTTAAGGCCTCAGAGATTATCGTGTCTTTTACAGTGATGTCCGAAACAGAGCCGCTCGTAACAAAGTTTCCATCCACTCCCCATGAGAGCGAGAGGTTGTTTAGCCTTACGTTTTTGGCGAGTAAGCCTTGAATAGTGATCGCTCGGCGAGCCGCTGGCTTAGTACCAGAACTCTCATCTCCCGGTCTGATAGCTAAGTGATCAAGACGGACATTTCCAGCCTGAATCGTAAAACCTCCGTTAGTGATCATTACTCCAGGAGCTGGCGCGGTCTGCCCGACTACTATCAGGTCCGGTGCGGATACAACTAGATCTGAAGCGAGCTTAATTCTTCCGGAGATCTCGAATACACACACACGCGGCAGAGTCTGAGCTACACACTCGCGTAGAGTTCCGGACCCAGAGTCGGAAAGCGATGTAACTTTAAAAATCCTGTAACGCTTAGCGCCTACAGTGGTCGGCGTAGGCGTAGCTGTAGCTAATGGCGTAGCTGTGTCTGGCACAGGAGTGCTAGTACTTGTCGCCACAGACGTAAAGGTAAATGTCGGAGTCGCCGTGAATGTCGCGGTTGCGGTTGCAGTTGGCGGCACCGGTGTAAAGCTAGGGGTTGGTGTCCTAGTTGGGGGAGGTGTAGCGGTCGGTGTTGATGTAGCTGGCACCGAGGTAGGCGTCGCTGTTGCTGTCGGTGTGCTAATACCCCCTGCACCGGAGTCGCTTGTGAATGAAAAGATATAGTTCTCTAAATTGGTGTATCCGTTTGCCGCGATCACTAGAGGATTCGCGGGTATGTTAAAGGTACGGGTCGCGGCTGGTATTACAGACCACGCATCAATTGGGTTATTAGTATCTTTGATTGATCCGTCGATTAGAATTCTTCCAGGTGTTGGGCAAAATCCTGTACCACCAGTGCCAGTCTCGCAACAGGTGGCGGTGGTTGTGCAATCCTTATGAGAACCAGAGTTATTCACCACCTCATTAATAATTCTAGCGTCATGAGGATACCGATTCCATGGCCGCGCTCCGATATCAGTCACCAGGCTGGATAGAAGCGCATCAGGAGCGAGAAGATTGCTCGCAGCGTTTGAGAGTGGGAACGCTGGTGATGTGGCCTGCATCGAGGTTGGCAGACCCTTACCATTAGCGTTAGCTATTAACCATTCACTACCTGAATCAGTCGGTCGGGTATTAGTTCCGATGTTATGCGAGACATAAACTCGTGAAGCTAATGGGGTTAGGCTACTAAAAAAGAACACCGGTGATGTGGTATCAGCCGTCGTGGCGCCGCGCTTATAAAAGTTATTCATGAAATTAATACGATTGCCAGCGCCACTGGAGCTATAATCCATATTCCACTGATTGTAGCCATTGGCTGACGTATTCGCGAAGTTATAGACGTAGTTGTTAACGAACTCGACATCGGAATTAGATTTCATCCTGATATGACGGCCGTTTGAGTTGGCGACTAGATTTCTGTAATAGGTGAAGTTTTTGCAGTTTGAGCCTAGAAGGGAGAACATCGAGTGCTTTCCCTCTGTATCCCCGTGATTGGAGTTGTTAAGACCCTCCGCCACTAATGAATTCGAGATCGTTACATCTTTAATCGGAGTAGTCCCATCAGGCGTGCTGTTTACGCCAGTATAAGTTGAAAAAGACTCATCCATCCCCCAAGTGATCGAAACGTGATCGAAAACCACCCGCTCTACTGGATCACTTGAGCTAACTCCCCACACTCCCATACCATCCCGCTCACTAGCTTTAACGCCCGCACCACCATCTGTTGGTAGATTGCGATCTCCTGGGCGTGACGCGATGTGCTGGATCAAAACGTCATCAGCTTGAATTACTATAGTTCCATCGCGCACCTGAACTCCTGGAGCTGGAGCTGTCTGACCAAATACAGAGAGATTTGGGTTCTTAACAACTATCTTAGTTAAGAGATTAATATATCCAGCGACCTCAAATACGCAGGTACGCGGCCCACTCGCTATCATGCACGCGCGAAGAGAGCCTGTGCCGGAATCGTTTAAATTTGTGACTTTAATAATCGACGTGCTCGAGGGAGAGGAACCGCGACCCGATCCAGCGACAGTTGTTGTGCCGAAACCCGCTGCTCCAGGAAATACCGGAAGGCTAGAGCTTTGCGCGAAGGCGCTACTATAAACAGATAAGAGAGAGGTTAACACCACTCCGAAAACTAGCGTCAGTATTCGTGCGGAGGTAGAAAAAGCGCCAAGTGACATGCGAGAAGCTCCCGTTTAAATGGCCCCCCGCGATATCCCGCGGGGGGCAAAAGAACCTAAAAAACCAAATGAAGAACCGAAAGGTAGCTATTAATTACTTCAAAAAGCGGGAATTCACGGAGCTTGCGTGAGGCGCCGACCCATTCGTCACATTTGTGACGCGCCGAGGAGGTAGTGCTTTTCACAAGTCGCGGATTCCCTGGGGAGGTCTTCGTGATGATCGCAAGCGATCTCGCGCTACCTCCTTAATTGAAAATTAAGGTCATCGAATCGCGTGCGCCAGCTCTCTGAATAATTTTGATCGCTATGATCTACCGCAGAGAAAAATCCCAGCACCTGCTTGTAACATGCTCTGTGTCATATCAGCCTCTTAAATTTTCTTGAGCTCGCTTAAAACCGGAGAAAATCGGCCGTTTTGACAGATATTATTTTTAAAAAGGCTTTATGAAGTCGCGGGCTGTAGTGGGAGGAGATAATCCTTATCCTAATCTTGCACCTCTCCTCCTCGTCTTCTTTCTTCTGCTCCCTCCTAATCCTGCACCTGCACCTATCTCCTCCTCTTCCTCTACCTAGAAATAAGTGAAATAAGCAAAGTTGAATCTCCGTGGCCCTCCGCGATCTAGATGTAGAAGTTATTCTAAGATAGTTCTACAGGCTCAAGGGAAGAGGAAACCACAGAGGAACACAGAGGGGGAATATAATTTAATCGTGGCCTGGCTGACTCTTTGGGTTATAACCTCTGTGATCCTCTGTGTACCTCTGTGGTTTTCTCCCTATCCGTAACATCTAGAATGGAACCGCAGAGGAACACAGAGGATCACAGAGGCTAGGATTAAAGGAGCATCTTTCGGAGCGCGCCGCTCACGCGCCGCTTAGTGTGGGCTTGACCTAGGCTTGGTTATCGCAGTTCCCCTGTAACAGCTATTCATCGCTCCGTGCCCCCTTACCTAAAAATAGCTTATTTGATGTAAACTCTATTTAGGGATTGACCGTGCAAGTGCAGGATGAGGAGAAGGATTAGGAAAAAAATGCAAAGCCTTTTTAGAGATTGCCCCTTAGGAGTTGATCCTACCCTGCACTGCCACCCAGCCACCTAGGAAGAAAATGCCGCACTCGCATAAAAGGGCCGCTGGCTACATAGATCGAAGAAAGCACGAGAAGACCCATCGCTGGACTCTTCCATACAAGGGCGATAATCACTCCGATAAAGAGACGCCCCTTAGTCTTAATTCCAGAGAGCTTTAGCTGCTTAATACTTAAAAACTCGATCGTCGAAACCATCAGGTAAGCCGCCATTAATAGCGCCACTGTCGCCAAAACGACAAAACTGTAGCTATCGTGTAGCCAAGGAGCAGTGTAAATAATCGCCACAATAAAAGCGGCCGCGGCTGGGGTTGGCATGCCGGTAAAACTCTTTAGATTTTCGGAAGCTATATTAAACCTGGCTAATCTACTCGCCGCGCACAGGGCATAGATAAAAGACACAGCTACACCAAATTCATCAGCACTTCTTTGAAATGCCCAATGATACATCATCACCGCTGGGGCCAGTCCAAACGAGACAACATCTGAGAACGAATCAAACTCAACTCCGAATTTTGAAGTGGCGTTTAATCTTCTTGCTACTCGGCCATCTAAGCCATCAAGGAGAATAGCTATCAGGATCGCTATCACCGCCTTCTCTAATCTATCCGAGGACGCGTACATAATCGCGATAAATCCACAGAACATATTTCCAACCGTCACCGCGTTTGGGACAGCGTAGCGCCTCCGATAAAGTAGCTCCTTGATCTCCTGCCGCCTTAAACGATTGCTTACTTTCATAGAAAACGTATCCACTTAAAGCACTAGTGCTATCTGGCGTATCTCCGATCGAGATATACCTCACACGCCCGCGCTGTCCAATTTCTCCGGGCCGTGGGGAGTTCTAGCACATAACTACACCTCGATTCGAGTGCCTCGGCCATATCAGCGTAAACTACCGTAGCTCCTTGATCATTTAGCGCCGAAAGAAGGCTTGAAAGCACCCCCAAACGTGATTCTGGAAGCTCCTTTGGACCATCAATTAAGATAAGCTCTTTAGTGAGAGCGCCGCGGCCCTTTTGGTGCTCGGCTCTATTAAAGGATCTTATACACCCTCCTATAATCGCTATGAGACGTTGGTCGGATCGGGCGAGCTCCCTTAGGCTGGTTGATAGCTGAGCATTAGCTAACTCATCAGGTAACTCTAACTTTAAGTCTAAGATGCTGTGATCTAACCAGGGAAGATCCGCTAAGTCTCGAATCGACTTCAGCATCAGTTCGCCAACTGTACTGTTGCCGACCAGTAGCTCCGCTACCTGCCAATCGTACAGGGCGCCAAAGCAACCAGGACAAAGCGCACCTTTTACTTCACCAGTCACCCTGTTGTTGAGGTTACGAACCCTACCACCTCCGCACTCAGTACAACGATAAAGCGAATTAGGAAGAACTAGATCGCTCTCAAGGAGCCCAAGCTCTTGAGCTCTCCGCGTTCTGGCGATCTCGCGCGCTAAAGGCTCAGCGAAACCTAGCGCCTCAAGAACGGTCTGCTCTGAATCGATCTCCGAGCTAACTAGTTCACACCTCTTTAGATCCCCAAACGATGCTATATGCTCAAACTTCTTCCGCTTTTGGAAACGCTCGGCGATAATTTTAAGTAAGAGGCTTTTGCCACCGCCAACGCCTCCGCGTATCGCGCTAATCCCCTCTAACGGGAAACGCGCCTCGCTCAGTTCGATCGGTCCCCGTCTAATATCCCGCAAAACTAAGCTCTTTTCGCTTGATGAACAGCAACTATTTGCTACTTTAACTTGGACTGACTTCGTAGGAGCGCTTAAAACTATTATCTTTTCAGGGCCTATAAACGACGGTCGATCTTTAGTTAGGCCAATATCCCCTAAGTCCCGGTCTACTAAGTACTTTGCTGCCTTCAAGCCCGATAGCTCGGCGGAAGCGATTGATAGAAGTGCCAGCTCGCCGCGCGAAAAGAATTCTACAGCCGCGCCGAGGGGATATTCACCGAAGCCACAGCCGATAATCGTATTAAGGCTAAACTTGAGCTCATCTGATAAGCTCTTTGAGCCAACTGACACTAGTTCATCAAATGAGAGGGTAGCGAGATCGCGTAGCGCAAGGCCATTAAAGCGGTAATTAGCCATTGGTGTAACGACCCCGAAACCTATGCAATCCCGGCACGCAACTAGCCTCGTGTCATCACCACTTATTAGCCATCCTGCACCCTTGCAGACGCCACACCGATTAGCGCGCTCTAGATCTAACCTAGTGGCATCAGCAAGGCGTACATCACACTTAGGACAACTCCATGAGCCCTTCACCCGCGCTAGTTCAACTCCTTTAGAGTCTCTTGATTTAAAGTGAGTTATCCGCGCCTCGCTACCGCCGCGAGCAAACCACTTCGATAACTCGCTAGAGAGAGACGCTTCAGTAGCGTTTGCCACTAGAGCGATGACTGGCTCTCCTTGATCCGAGTCGCTGAGGTCGCTAGCTGATACTAATTTGTCGCTGATTATCGCCCGCTCAGATCCCAGCCACTCGCACCGCTCCCTTAATGAGAACTGATCATCGTCGCCTACAACTGATATAGCTACTACGCCGCCATTCGGAAAAGTTGTGTTAGCGAGATTGCCGGGTGGAATAGCGACTTGCTGACACTTATCGCAGTAAGGTTCTAAATTACTGATTACCGCTGAGTAGATCTTCTCAGCTATTCCAAGTGATTCGATCACGCTTAGCGGCAGGACTCCAAGAGGAGTTTGCTTTAAAGATAATTCGAGGCGCGCTTTGCTCTTCGGCGCTATTAATAAGATCTGGCGTTGTAGGAGAGCGTCAAATAGATCAGGGTTTTCGCGCGATAGCGCTAGGTACTGCTCTTCTGAGAGTGAGCCTAGAGCGTGAGTCGCCACCGTCACGGCTAGGCTTTTGATGGAGTCAGAATCTTCTGCTTGTGGCTTTGTATGGCTCATGGTGGGTTAGGATATCACTTGGTGAGAGATGTACCAATCCGCTCAATCCCTGAATGGGCAATCACGTGCACCTGCTCGTGCACGTAAACGAGAAACGTACCCGAATTCAGGGTCAGACAGTAGCCGAGCCAAGATAGTAGAAGTGGCAAATCGGGTACGTTTACGAGCAGGTGCACGAGCAGGTTCAAGTGGGAATGGCCATGTAAAGCCTATTCAGGAGTTGACCAAGCTTTACATGGATAAATCGTGAGCGTGCTCTAAAACGGAAACGTATAACGTCTAAAGTATACGTTTTTCGTGCACGAGCAGGAGCACGACAGACGTTTACGTGCACGGTCGTTACATGTAAAGCCTATTCAGGGATTAACCTCCCCCCCCCTTCCTCACCTTTCCCTAACCCCCCATCCTTGGTACCCTTATCCGGTAATAGTTAACACCATGAGCAACGCACCTTTCTGGGCTAAATATCTCCGTTTTTTTCGCTCGCGCAACGCGCCCGTTACTACCCGTAGCGCGCTCTTAATCCTCTTCTGCGCTTACCTACTTATTGTTCCGGTCCCTAACAGCTCAGATATTATCGCCGCTTCACTCGCTTACGGCTTACTCACAATATTAGCCGCCCTACTGCTAACTACGACTGTCCAGTTTATCGTAACAAAGAGGGCTCTTAGCTCAATTCAATTTTATCCCCCAGATAACAAAGTCACCTCCGGAGAAGCAGCCACCTGCGCCATCTCAACACAACACGATATCAAGCTCATCCCTGGGTTGTGCCTTGAACTAAAACCGCTCTGCTCTCAGAGCGGGATCGTGCTCCCCACTTTAAAGATCTCTAACGGGCTCCAAGCCAAGGCTCCGCTCGCTTTTGAGATATCAACGCCTCACCGCGGAAACTGGGAGATTCACGAATTACGTTGTTCGGTGGGAGATCTAACCGGACTTTTCAAGCTTAATTGGCAGATTCCTCTTGAGACATCGATAGTCGCCGTACCTCCACCCCTCACAGGAAGCCTCCTACCACTGATTAGCTCAACTCAGAGAGCTGGTGACGCTCTTAATGACACAGTCCACCGATTGGGAGACCCCTTCGACATCAAACCTTATCACCCCTCTGATGGTATCAAAAAAATCATCTGGAAGGCCTTCGCCAAGAGTGGCCAACTTCTATCTAGACACCCCGAGCCATCTATGACCCCGGAGGGGTTTGTGGCGATCTTCGTTCTGGCAAGACCAGAGGATGATCAGATCTGCGCTAAAGCTCTAAATTATATCGAGAGCCTTAAAGAATTAAATCTAGATCTGGCTCTCTGCTGCGAGGGCCAGAAAAGCCGCGCTGTCGGCCACGACTACGCATCAAGCCAAGATCTATTAGTGAACTCAACTTGGGACGCGACTTCAAGCGATGAGCGATCGATCCAGGCCGATCTACAACTCCTCTTTGATACCTGCTCCGCTCAAGGAGTGGCCCTGAACCTGCGTAAAATCGGGGTCTTCTGCTCCGGTTCGCGTTTAGCTAATCCCGATGATAGCTCGCTTATTAAGGGGGTGATCTCTTGGTTCGAGGAGCGGCAGATCGAGCCTGTATTTTTTCTCACCGATCCCAAGATTAGTAGCGGCGAAAAAGCGAACGTTAGGGAAAAGGTGTCGGGTATCTTTGTCGAGAGCTCTCAGGCTCCAGAACGCGCCTCCTCGCGGAAGCTCTATGAGTCATTTCTATCTACATGTGTTGGCAAACAGTGGGAGGTCTTTGTATGACCGATACAACTAGAAGCAACCAACGCCCCCCCTTTTTCCTGGCGGTATTAGCCCTGCGCTCTCTTTGGGTCGTACTCATTTCTATAGCTCTACAGGCCCTCTTTCCTCTAGGGACACCTTCGTATTTGGTAGCTATAGCGGGAGTCGCTGGAGTTATACTTAGCTCTATTTGCGCGCAGACGAAGCTAAATTCGCTGGGGTTTGTCACTGCTATAATCGCTCTATTTGTAGGCTTTAAGGCTCTCTTCTGGTCTCTTCAGGAGCTAACATCACTCTTTGGCATCACATCATTTATTATCGATAGCATCTCGATGCACGCTGGCACGTGCTTAATTAGCGCATGCATTTGGGCCGCG
This sequence comes from Bdellovibrionota bacterium, assembly GCA_044356215.1. GTDB lineage: Bacteria > Bdellovibrionota_C > UBA2361 > UBA2361 > OMII01 > OMII01. The sequence continues at coordinate 23,414 of JBIKWQ010000032.1, forward strand.
GTAACGTGGGCTTTTTGGCGTTTTAAATCAGCCCTAACATTAGAGATGGTAGCTTTTTTCGGTATTGGGCTAACCCTCTTCTCAGGCCACAGAAACTTTCACCTCGATCGACCAAAGATATTAAATCAGATCGCTTGGCAGCTTCGTGTTGATCACTTAACGATGCTCTTTATTATCGGCTCAGCGCTTCTACTTTTTGGATTGGTCTATCTCTACTGCGCCTCTCTCGCAGTTAGACCTAGATTAGACGGGCCGATAAAAAAGGCATCCTCGCCCAGAGCAAGAGTTGTAACTACGACCCTCTGCCTCGGTGTTCTAGCCGCTATTATATATTTCGTACAAACCTTAATCTATGGGCACTACAACGCCACTATGCTAGCTCGAGTCGCTAACGGCGTTGGAATGAAAGAAGGGCCAGGTGTTAGCCCACTAAGCTTTCAGAGCGCTCTCGGTAGCACCAACCAACCTGCCGCGCTTGTTAGACTTGAAGGGGATTACAGCGATAATCCATTTAGCCCGATGCTATACCTTCGTGAAAGCGCGCTCTCGTCATTTAGCGGTAATGAGATGGTCTTTGCCGGTAGAGCATTCGATACCGACCTCCCTGTAACACCGACCCGTGATGCCTTTTCGCGCCAGGAAGATAGCGAGCTATCAGAGAGAACCCCACTAGTTCAATCGATGTATCTCCTGGCGGAGCACGATCACGCTTTCGCGGCGGACTATCCGATATCGATCACTCAACTAAAGAACCCACGGCCAAATCGATTTAAGGCTACTTACCGCGCATATTCGGTCGCTCCAGCATACACCCTATCAAAACTCACAGACCGCCAAGTAGGAGATCCTCGCTGGACCCAAGATGTAAAGGACCACTACTTAGAGACTCATCCAGATAAACGTTACTCAGAGTTAGCCCTTAAGCTAACCAAGGACGCGGTCACTCCAGTTGATAAGATGAACGCTATAACGTCTTACCTATCAAAAACCGCGATCTACACACTAACTCCAAACCACGAAGTTAAACCGGGAGACGATCCGGTAGCCGCTTTTCTTTTTGGAGATAATCGCGGTTATTGCGTTCACTTCGCTCACGCGATTGTTTTTATGGCCCGTTCGTTAGGGATCCCAGCACGCATCGGAACTGGTTATCTTACCGACCTAAGCCAAGCAAAGGACGGCCATATCCTCTTACGCATGAGCGATCGTCACGCGTGGGCAGAGGTTAATATCACCGGTATCGGTTGGGTTCCGTTTGATGTTCAACCTGAGCAGGTAGAGAGCCACGCCGAGACACAGGTAGATGCTAAGTTGCTTGAGGAGTTAATGGGAGTTCTTGAGCCTGGAGAGGAGATCTTACCAGCTGAGAACACTAAGGACGAAGCCGGGATGGTTGAACCAGAGGAGTACTGGATCCCGTCAAGAACGCAGGTTCTCGCAACTCTAGGAGCTCTTATTATAGCTCTCGCCTTGTTAAAGCTACTTTTACGTTGGGGTTGGAGGTTGGCTCCGAATCCTCGTTTAGCTTTAAAATGGGGCTATATCTCTGCCGCTTCAACTCTGCACGATATAGGGATCTCGCGCGAATTAGGAGAAACACGCTTAGAGTTCGCAAAAAGAACTCCTGATCAAAGCCTAACTAAACTCTCTCAATTAACCGTAACAAAAGCTTACTCCGAATCAAGTAGCGTCAGTCAATCGAACGTTAATCAAGCGATGTGCGAATTTAATCGGCACTATAAGGAACTTCCGGCACGTAAGAGATTTCTAGCGGCGGCAAATCCCAGCTCTGTAACGCGAGCAATATCAGGGATATTTACTGGGGGGAATTGGTAAGATGTCGCTTCGCCGGTCAATTCCGCGTTTCTGTTTTAGCCTGATCCTGGCTACATCAATGGTTGCAAAGAGTAGCTACACTTTTGCTGAGCCTGCCGCCCCCGATTCTGGAGCTTTATCAAGCGATGATGACCTACTACTTGATCCATTTGATCCCTTCGATTTAGGGGACAAGGATCCCATCGCATCCGAACAAGAAGATAGCTCAAAGTCAGCCGAAGGCCTGTTGCGAGAAGCTAGCAACCTGCTCATGCTAGAGCGACCTCTAGACGCGAGAACAAAGCTCCTGCGCGCTCTTCAGCGCGATCCAAAGCTCTATCGTACACACTACCTCTTGGCCGGTTACTATCTAGTTCACGTCGGCCACTTTCGTTTAGCGATGAAATACATCAAGCAAGCGGAGAAACTATTCGAGGAGCAGAACGGCAAGCCACCGTACACGGATCGGATGTTGCAGATCGAGCACTCAAGCATCCTCTATTATGAGAGCCAGATAAGATTAAGCTTAGATAACTATCAGGGAGCTCTTGAATCGCTCGATCGCTACTCTGCCTTTGGATACACCAGTGAATGGTACCCCGGTTCGCGCGCGTGGATCCTAATGAAACTGGGTCGAATCCAGGAGGCTATCACCGTCGCCCGCGCTGGAATCTTAGCCGGAGCTGAGCCTGGAAGAACCCTCAATATGCTTGGTATCCTGCTCTCTATGAATGGGCAGCCGCAGGAAGCTTTAGAAGTTTTCCGCAGGGCGATCGCCGGAGAATTCGCCTCTGGTAGCGATGGGCAACCAGCTACTCCCCTTAACAACTCAGGTGAGGTCTACAAAGAGATCTTTGACGATGACAAAGCTGAATCTAGCTTCCTCCGGGCGATAGCTCTTCCCGATGGATGCGAGCACGTTCTTCCCAGCCTGAATATGGCTCTGATGTATATAGATCAACTTAAACTAGACTCGGCCAGATCAACGATCGACGGTTTTGATCGCTGCGTTGCGCAGTTCCCCCTCCGTAACAACGAGGAACACGCTGCTTTAGTGCACCTAGCACGTGGGCGGATCGCGCTCCATTACGGTAACGTTGATAAGGCGATCGAGCACCTGCGCGCGGCGATGGATGGCACCCAATGGTTCGGCAAGATAGGAACAAACCAAAACGACCTGGTAGTAGCGGCAACTATCTCTCTTAGCCAAGCTCTAAGGATAAAGAACAATCACTTATCCTTTAGACTAAATGAGTCCTGGAGCGAGTTACTAAGCAACTTAAAGCAGAGAACCGAGAACTCCGTTGAAGCCTGGTGGTTAGCGCGCCGCGCCAGACAGATGCTAGTGGGTGAATTAAATGACCTTGAGGATCTCCAGATCCGCAACACAGATAGTCTACTCGAGTACCCAACCCTTGGATCAGCGCTTAAGGGGCTCTCCACAACAAGCTTAACGCGAAGACTTAAGCGCGACAGCTCAAACGATCAGCGCGTACCAGCTAAACTTTTCTATGAGCTCTATGAGGCTGAGAGCCGTTTGGGATTTTTCCGTTCTAGCCAAGCCACGACCTCTCTTGATAACGTGATTGAGCGCGCGCGTCCCCGCTATGACGAACTATTAAAGACTCACGCCACCCTCCTTAGGATGAGGACACTTCAGATTTCATCCAATAGGTACCGCGATCTGGCCTACCGGGTCTTTCTTACAGCTCCGGCGCTCTTAAGAAATTACGGATTACCCCTACCTGTGACGCTAGACTCGTCAGAGGTTCCAAGTGATATTCAGCGCTCTCTATTAAAGGGCCCATTTGTCGCCGCCACGAGTCAGGATGACACTACCTGCGCCATAACCTCCACTCGCCTTAGTGACGGGACTATTAAACTTAACTTCACCTGTCCAGGTGGTCAGAGCGCTAAAAATCGTGTTGTAGAGGATAGTGCTTTAGAGCGAGTTGTGAATAAACTATCGGAAGCTATTTTTTCAAAGACGATCTTAAAATCCGGTGAGTAGTCACGGTTGAGAATTGAGAGTATGGAAGCAGCAGTAACAAGCAGTGAATTTCAGACGGCGCACACGACTATCTCAGCGTTAGTTTCAGCGCTAGAGCGGGTGATTCGTGGGCGGAGTGACACTATCCGTTTAGTCATAGCGGCGTTAATCGCTGATGGTCACGTACTTCTTGAGGACTACCCAGGATCTGGGAAAACGACCCTCTCAAAAACATTAGGTGGTCTAATCGGCGCTGACAGCCAAGGCGACAACCGCTTCCCTTCTCGCGCTAGCGATCCGATCGTTAATTTTAGAAGAATTCAGTTCACACCGGATATGCTTCCGGGGGATGTTCTCGGAGTTAATATATTTGATCCAAAAATCGGTAGCTTTAACTTTATGCACGGCCCAGTTTTCGCGCATATCGTTCTAGCCGACGAGATAAATCGCACCGGCCCAAAGGTTCAGGCGGCCTTCCTTGAGTGTATGGCTGAGAAGCAGGTGACGATGGATAACGTCACCCGCCCCCTAGATCAACTCTTCTTTGTCTTAGGAACTCAGAACCCTCTTGATATCGCCGGAACATATCCACTCCCTCAGGTACAGTTGGACCGGTTCTTATTAAAGGTGCCGATGTCGTATGTCGACGCGGCGACCGAGCGCGAAATCCTTGAATCACACAACGAGATCCGCGAAGGATCAACAGTAGTGACCCCTGTTTGCAGCAGGAGCGATATCCTAGCGGCGCGCCTGATTTGCGATCAAGTTCACGTTTCGCAGGCTTTACGAGAGGCGATGGTTGAGATAGTTCAGGCGACCCGTGGCAATCCGATGATTCAGTTCGGCGCCTCGACCAGAGCCGCTTTGATGCTTCAGACAGCGACAAGAGCGTGGGCGTTAATCTCTGGGCGTGATCACGCCACAGAGGACGATCTGCGTTACATCGCCCCGTATGTACTTTTACACCGTTTAAGATTTCACGCTGGAGCTGGAGAGTCTAAAAAAGCCCTTGAAGCTATTACTTTGCCGGTGTTTGAGAGGCTTGTTAGGCGTGGGCTGTAAAAATTAAACCTAAAAAGTAGCCCCCTAATCTCCAGCTTTTTAAGCTTTTAGCCGAACTCCCCTTACCTGCGAAAAAGAGGAATTTCAGGGGTCATTACGCCATGGAACAAACCGAGATCTTCTGGTCACTTATAGGGGTATTCTGCGCTGGAGCCGCTTTTATAGGGGCTTTCTGGGCCGCTAATGGTCGAGGAGCCGATACCCCTGGATCACCCGCCGCGGTAAAGAATCTGGTTAAAACATTTCACAATAGGGTCGCTCACTTTACCCTTCAGGTTCGAGTTTTAGACGAGCATGCGAATGAATACACATCGATCTTTAACAGCGCTGATTGGAACACCTTGGTAGAGACAGTATCAAAGCTAGAGCAAGCTGACTTAAAGGCTCAGGACTTAATCAAAGAGAGGCGTTTTAAAGAGGCAGGGACTTTATTAGCGGCGTTTACTAATAACGAAGGCAGCGAGTTCGATCAGATTCAGGCGTCGTTAGATTCTTACACCGCTAGCGCCAACTGGGAGACCCATGTACATGGGATGTTGAAGCGGGTTGTGCAAAACTTAGAGGCTGCCACACTTGAGACACGCGAGATAACAAAAACGGTCACTTCGCGCAGACGTCAACCTACCCTAGTGACCTTAGCTGATGTAAAGAAGACCCTACTTGAGGACGAGGTGCTAACCCGTGGCATAGCGCGGTCGCTGCGTGGGGAGGTGAATTGATACCTACGACAACGAAAACGGCGTAAAGTTAGTATCGCGATCGAAGTAGTCCTCGTTCTCAGCTCGTTTAAGCGCGCCAACTACTTTGTAGGTTATCGGCGTATTTACTACCTCCCAACCTACTTTAAGCAGATAGTTAGAGAACATCACACTTAGGAGTAATTTCAAATCCCATACCCCTAAAAAAGCTAGCGGATAAAAGACCAGGGTGTCCGCGGCCTCGCCCACTATCGTAGAACCAATAGTACGCGACCAGAGATGCCTACCTCCGGTTAATATCTTCATCTTCGCTAACGTAAACGAGTTGCAAAACTCACCACAAAAGAATCCAGCAAGCGAAGCCAAAGCGATCCGCGGAGTTGCGCCAAAGATCGTCTCTATCGCGGCTTGGTTAGGGAAGGTGCTCGCAGGTGGGATATTAACGATTAGCCAGGCCATAAATGAAGCGAACGCCAAGGCACCAAAGCCAGCCCAAACGACTTTTCTTGCACGCGAGTAGCCGTAAACTTCAGTTAATATGTCGCCGAATATGTAGCTAATCGGGAAAAATAAGTTACCCGCTGAGAAGGGGAACCCTGATACTTCAGTAACTTTTGAAGCGCCTATAACGTTGGAGCAGAGCAGCACCGTCACAAACGCGGCCATGATTAGGTCGTAATACTTGTAGTTTCTTTGCATAGCTTCCTTAGGGGTAGTTTAGGCACGTTGCTACACGATGTACAATTCCGCGAATGCGTCAGGGGTATTATTTCGCGTCCATTGAGGATTTTTTTAAACAACGAGAGCGGCGAGAACAGCGAGAGGAGAGACAAAGAGGAGATTAAAGCCTCCCCCCCTCTTTTCCCTCGCCGCTCTCTTTGTTTAAAAAAACAGGCCGCTTCGAAGCTCTCGCTCTATCTCTTCAAAACCCGGCCTCAACATCACTTCTTTCGCCATGCAGCGCCTAGATAAAGCTTTAAGCGCGCCTATTAGCTTCTCGTTACACCCCACTGAAACTCGCTCAAGAAGCTCACTTAGAAGTATCCCAAAAGCTCGCGCCTCAATCCGCTCAATCGCTTCACCAGGAAACGCTTTCGATTCGCCGTACACACACGCTGCGCCAAAATCACTCACTAAAGCTGACCGCGGCGATACTAAGGTGTTGTGAGCATAAAGATCCCCGTGAGCTATGCCTAAACCGTGAATATGCCCCGCGGCACTGGCGATATCTCTCGCGTAAGAGAGGATCGTTTCTTCAGAAAACGTAACGCCTGGGCGATAGATATCCCGAGTACAACTGGAGAAACTTGGCGGACCAGCTAAATTGATAAACTCTGGCGGAACTAGATCTAGCACTAGCCCCACTCGCCCCTCGGGATGATCAGTAATAAGGCCCCTTGTTGAAACTATACACCGATGCCGCCCCGCTTTAAGCGCCGCGGCTATCTCATCGTCGCTATCTCCATCGCTGGAAACTCGCGACGCAAAAACCTTTGCAGCCACCTCCTCAGACAAACCGTCATCACCGACCATCGAGGCAGCATAAGTTATTCCTGAAGCCCCACGCCCTAATTCTCCCTGCTGAATTAATTGACTCCAAGAGATGGTACGACTATATGTAGCCTCTCTAATTGAATGAAGCGATCTAGTCGCCGGATTACCAGCGACCGCGAGCCACGCAAGCGATGGCAAATTAAACAACCACGACGGGAACTCTTCAAACAGATTAGCTGACACTCTAAGCAGCTCAAGCGAATGAGCGCTAGCGAGCGACTCAGGCAACGCACGCAAACGATTTCCGGCGAGAAGTAGCTTAGTTAATCCAGGAAGCGAGCCCAGATCTTCCGGTAACTCTTCAATCCGGTTATCTGTTAGGGTTAACCAGATAAGTGATTTAGGCAGGGACTTTTGAGAGACACGCTCAATCTGATTCCCGCGCATTCCCAACATACGTAATCTGGGAAGTTTTCCGATTATCTCTGGAATATGAGTAAATTTGTTGTAGCTAAGAAAGAGCACTTCTAGTTTTGCTAGCCTGGGAAGCCAATCAGGGAGATCCGTGAGGTTGTTGCCGCTTAGGTCGAGGATCTCAACGTCTTGAGCGCGATCAAGAATTATTCTCGGCACCTGCTGTAGATCTTCGCAAATGGTGACGCGCTTAATCGCATCTCCCGCGTAATTAGCTAGTTCAAAGGTTCCTGTTGTCTCCATGGTAGTAGGGGACAAAAGATAGCTGGTTAGAGCTCAATATTACTCTGTCGTAACGTTATTTATAACGGCTTCTTTGTCTAGGTCACGCACTAGAGATCCCATTCTTGGCATCACCATCTGTCCAGGGTTATCAGTTTTATCTCCCCAGGCCTGAACAAGCTGCTGTCCTGGATGCCCCTCGATGGTGTTTGAAAAAGCTATGAGGTGCCCGACGATGGTAAGCAGGTTAGCTTTATCCGAAAAAATTCTTAACCCTTTCGGCCGTGACTTAGTTGTATCGGCCGCGTCTATAACTGGATCTGTCGGAAGATCATCCATCCGGTAAGCGAATTCGTGGGCCTTCTCAAGATTCGAGTGCCAAAGTCCGTGATGAATTCGAAGCAGAAGATCCGAGTAGGAAGTAAAGTCTTCATTTACTGGTCCGCATAAATCGGCGAAGCGTTTTTCGATTCGATCCACCGTCAGAGGCTGCCCGTTAGCTACCTTCGCCTCTAGTTCGTCGCGGATCTCTCCGAGCATCTTGGCAGAATCTCCACTGTATTGTCGATCTAGCTCGCCTTTAAGCTCCTGCCCTACCCGCAGGTAAGCACTAAATCCATTACTCGTAAGTGCCACCTTTAATACCACCAGCCTCATCTCGGCTAGTCTGGCAACGTTCTGTTGGACATCCGTAGGCAACCCTTGAAACCTTGTCCAGCTATCTTCATGCGCCTCGTTGTTTGCCTCCTTTCTCTTCTGCCAGGCATCATATTGCTCAATGATATAGGTCTCAGCTAACCGAGGCGCTATACGTAGGTCTGAGAGCTGCGAGCCTTCCATTTTAATTCCAAGCCTTTTCGCCAAAATAGCGAACTGCTCATCGCTCGCCACTAAACTGGAGCCACGTCCAAAAGAAGCTTCCCCGCCCTGCGCAGAAAAGCAGAGCCCATCAAAATCACTCCTACCTCCGATGCTTAAATTCTTTATCATAACAAGTCCTGCTTATCTTAAAAACTTTCTAGAACAATAGTCTAACACGGGGAAGGCTAGCCAGTCAATTTTCCACTCCTGCCATCACTCCAACGAAAACCACCCCCCGCCAAGCTCCTCAGCCATCGCGGCGCGGGACCACCTACATCTTCACGAAAAACATCATCACCGACCATCGAGGCAGCATAAGTTATTCTTGAAGCCCCATGCCCTAGTTCTCCCCGCTGAATTAATTGGCTCCAAGAGATGGTGCGACTATGTGTAGCCTCTCTAATTGTTACACGGGTGACGCAAGCTCCTGAGTGCTGCGCTAATTCTTGGGTGGTGGTTAGGTGCATGGATTCTCTTTAAGCGGCTCATCCGCTCAGAATCACCGCTGTTTTGAAAATATATCATCGATGAATGGTGGTTAGGCGGCCTTTATCGATTATACCTGTGCAAAATCTCTCGTTGCGGTTCGGATACACTACCTAATATTTCTTGACCCAATATCTTCCGAGCTTTAAACAATCTGCTTTTCACTGTACCTTCAGGTACCGCTAGTTTACCTGCTATCTCTTTAAGACTATGCCCTTTCAGGACTAATTCAATAACAGCGCTATGTTGCGGTTGCAGTCTAGCAACCGCCGCCACAAGGGGAGCAACTAAATCAGCCCTCTCTAAATCCGGTAACTTTAGCTTTGTTAGGCTGCTAGGATCTGCAATCGAGCCCTCAAAATCTGTCCCTTTTTCTAAATCATCAAGGTTTGATAGCTGTTTACTTTTGGCCAATGAGCTTCGCGCTCTACGGGCCGAGCTTAATTCATTTCTTATGATCGTTTCAACCCATGTCGAAAGCGTGGATTGTTCTTCGAACTCACTTAACGCATTAAACACTTTCAAGGAGACCTTATTGACTATATCGTCCCCTTGCATGGTAACAAACGCCTCTGATGCCTGACGCTGCACTACTCCTTCCAAAAACAAACGTAGCGCGACAAAAAATTTACTTTGCTGTTCTCCAGCAGAATTCTTCCAATCAACTTTACCATCATCTCCCCTGGCCAATTCACTGAACGCATCATTTAGTCGATCCCGGATTGGGTTGTCTCGGCTTGTTTTAGCTATTGAAGTTGCGGCCATTTTCTTTCTGCTCCTGACTCGTTAATACTCAGGTTTTGGTGTAGGAACTACTAAGTCACTAAATGTAGATTGAGCCGCCTGCCCGTAACCGTCTGCCAGAATTTTCCACGCTTCCCTTGTAGGCGCATTAGGCTGACTAGCTGGTGAATGCTCCTGATTCGCGTTTTCAACTTTCTTACTCGGGCGTTTATCAAAACTCCGCGTAAATTGAGATAGACCAGAAACGTAGTCCTTGTGAATGGTATCTAATACCTGAATTGCCTCCTGACTGGGTGTGCTGCCCATTTTTTCGATTAGCGTTTTGCGCCAATTGTCTGCAAATTCTGCATAATCAAATCCTTGCGGCACATCACCAGAGGCAGCCAAGCACCGACTTGGGCCAAAAGATCTTAACTTGGTAATTAAATTGGAATATTGGCTTCTTACACCTCTGGTCATCATTCCAGAAAATTCCCACGTATCTATACCTTGAGCAGTCATGCGCCCCTTAATAGCCTCAATCTCTGAGCGGCTCATTCCTGACACTCTAGCTATAACTGAAGCGCCATTTGTTATCGACTCCGCCAAGTGATTCAGGACCCAATCCAGAGATTTCAGTCTGGAATTGATAGCTGGGGCCGGCCCTAAAACTTGCGCTGCGGACCGCCAGGACAAGGCTTCAAAATTCTGCTCAACCGTATTTTTGTGAAAAAGGTACGTCTTATAATATTCTAACAGAGCATCAACCGGAGTTACTGGGCTCAATGCTTCGACGATGTTCACAGCGGTCACCGCGGCTTTAGGCAAAGCTACCGCCGCGCTGGCCCCCAAAAGTCTGACTATTACCCACATCTAGCGGTTGTTCTACCTACGATCACAGTGTTTTTCTGTATCTAAATACTTCGGAGTGTGTCATATGCTTGTAAATGGAAGACACAAATGACCGCAAAGAAGCACGGAA